>NZ_JBIURH010000031.1:0-80496 GCF_044740765.1 Kitasatospora sp. NPDC088346 | reverse complement strand
GTCCGGGCTCTCGGTCCGGCGGTCCGGGCGTGGACGGTCCGGGCTCTCGGTCCGGCGGTCCGGGCGTGGACGGTCCGGGCTCTCGGTCCGGCGGTTCCGACCCGGAGGAGATGTTGCGGATCGGCCGTGAAGCCGCAGCGAGGGCCGGACGGATCACCCGCGCAGTCGTGGCCACCGCCATTCGCGAGAGCGGGTTGCCTGTGTCCAACCAGGTGGCCGGCGAACTCGTCCAGCAGCTGCGCAGCGACAAACCCCCGCCACCGCATCGGTGACCGCGGACCCCACAGCCTCATCAACCCCACCCCAACCCCCTGGAGACACCTCATGAGCAACGCCGTCCTCGCCGACACCGACCTCGTCGCCGACTTCCTGACCGTTCTCGCCAGCCGCGGCCACCTCCACAGCGCCACGCCGGCGGGCGACGGCCGTTGGACCGTCCGCCGTACGGCCAACAGCCAGGCCCAGCAGCTCACCAGCGACCAGGTGGAGGAGCTGGTGATGGACCACCTGGCCGTCGCGTTCGCTGCTCGGGGCCTGGCCAACGACGACTTCTAGCGGCCCCACCATGGGCCGACACCGCTGGCCCGAGCACGACGAAGCCCTCGCCCGGACGGGTTGCCACCTACGGCGGAGCGAGCTAGTGCCGTGGACCGTCCTATCGGACGGTCCACGGCGCACGCCCCGCCCAAGGGGGCGGGGAAGCCGAAGCCGGGCCGAGCGGGGGCGCTCGACTCGACTTCGACTCGCCGAAGCCAGGGGGCATCGGCAAACAGGACCAACTGACAGGAAGACCACCGATGACTGCCGCTGCCGACGACGAGCCGAGCACCGTTCGCCGCCCGCGCCGCCGCTTCCACGAGCCGCAGCAGCGACAGCGCAAGCTGACCGTCCGTCTGAGCCTGTCCGAAGAGTCCGAGATCAAGAGCGCCGCCGTCGAGCGTGCGCAGACCGCCGCCCGCTTCGTCGCCGCCGCAGCACTCGCCGCTGCCCGCCGCAGCACCGTCCTCGACCCCGACGACCGTCTCGACCGATCGCTTGACGAGCTCGCCGCCGCGCGCCGGCAGACCGCCCGCGTCGGCAACAACTTGAACCAGATCGCCCGCGAGCTGAACTCCGGCGGATTGCCGAACCCGGCCGACCTGGTCGCTGCCCTCGCCGCCGTACGCACGACGGTCACCGCCATCGACACCGCCTCGGCCAAGCTCCTGAAGAGCCGCTGACCGCATGGTGCCGAACATCGTCATGGGCTCGAAGACCTACGGACTGCTCGCCTACCTCTACGGGCCGGGCCGCCGCGACGAGCACACCGATCCGCACCTGGTCGCCTCCTTCGACGGCTTCGCCCCCGACCCCGGCCGCGACGCAGACGCCTCGCTCAAGCAGCTGCAGTCCGTGCTCGACATGCGGGTCGACCAGCTCGGCCGCGCCCGCAGGCCCGCCAAGCACGTCTGGCACTGCTCGGTGCGCACCGCCCCGGACGACCGGCTCCTGACCGAGGAGGAGTGGGCCGAGGTCGCCCGCCGGGTCGTCGCCGCCACCGGCATAGCCGCGGACGGCGATCCGGACGGCTGCCGGTGGGTGGCCGTGCGCCACGCCGCCGACCACATCCACATCGTCGCCACCACGGTCCGCGGGAACCTCACCCAGGCCCGCCTGCGCAAGGACTACCCCCGGGCTCAGGCCGAATGCCGCAAGATCGAGAAGGAGTGGGGGCTGCGGCAGCTCAACCCCGGCGACGGTACAGCGGCCAAGGAACCGACGAACCGCGAGAAGCACAAGGCCCAACGCCTGGGCGAGGAGGGCACGAGCCGCCAGCGGCTGCGCGACGCCGTCCGCCAGGCGCTGGCCGGCGCACGCGGCGAGGAGGAGTTCTTCGCCCGGCTGGAGGCCACAGGCGTGCTGGTCAACCGGAAGACCGGGCCGTCCGGCGACACCCTCGGATACAGCGTCGCCCTGGTCGGCGAGCGCGACAGCGCGGGCGAGCCGGTGTTCTTCGGCGGGTACCGGCTCGCCCCGGACCTGACGCTGCCCAGGATCCGCCGCCGCCTCCAGGTGCCGCTCGACGACCGCACGGCCGACGACCAGAGCACCGCCCCGGCGGGCGGCGGACGGACGCCCACCGGACGCCGCTCCCCGGCCGCGACCGCGCGACTGCGGGCGGCCGACGCGGCCGCCGACGCCCTCGACGTGCTCGACGGCGAGACACCGGCCGATGCCGCCGCGGTGACCGAGGCGACCGGAGAGGTCCTCGACGCGCTCGCCGCCACCGCCCTGCCCGGGCAGAAACAGCAACTGCTCGCCGCCGCCCGCGCCTTCGAGCGGGCCTCCCGGTCGCACGTGCGCGCGGCCAACTCCTCCGCCCGCTCGGTGCGCAGCGCCGCCCGCGCCGTGCTGTCCGGCGGCTACAGCGGCAACCGAGGCCCGGACGGCTCGGCCGCGGCCACCCTGCTGTCGGTGCTGGTCCTGCTCGTCATCGCCGCCGGCCGGTGGCACGCCGAGCGCGGCCACCTCCAGCAGGCCGCCGCCGCACGGCAGACGGCCGACCACCTGCGCGCCGCCTACCGCCAGGCCGCTGCCCGGCCGATGGCCGTCCTGCAGGAACGCGGCCGGGCCCTGCCGCCCCGGGTGCGCGAGCGCCAGGAACAAGCCGTTCGCCGGGCGGTGCCGGGCGAGGGCGCGCACCGCCTGCTGGCCGCGCCGGAGTTCGACGCGCTCGCCGCCGCGCTCGCCGAGGCCGAGGCGGCCGGGCACGACCCGAAGACGCTGCTGGAGCGTGCCCGCTCATGGCGGGAGCTGGACAGCGCCGACTCGGAGACCGCGGTGCTCACCTGGCGGGTGCGGCACATCGCCAAGCTGCCCCACCCCGCCGGCGCAGACGGAGCCCGGCCCGGCCCGGTCGGCGCCCGCACGGCGCCCGCCGCCCCCGCCGACCCTCGACGGCGCCGCTGACCCGGCCGCCGACGGACGCCACCAGGGCTCCGTCGGCGGCCGATCCACCACCCCCGGCCCGGCCGCCCAGCCCTGTGGCCAGTTCCCCGACGACACCCGACCAGGAAGCGGACTCATGCCCGACGACACCGACCTCTACATCGACCACGCCGACCTGCGCAGCGAAGACTTCACCGCGTTCGAGAAGCTGCTCGCCGCCCACCGCGACCGCATCCCCTGGACGGACCCCGACTGGGAATCGGTCATGTTCGCCGGCCACGTCAGCGACGGAAAGTGGCACGAGCCGAACGCCCTGTTCACGCCGTCGCGCCGTTCCTCCGCGTGGGCGGCGTCGGCCGGGGCGAAGTCCGCGCTGGTGTACTTCGACGAGGACGGCCGGGCCCTGCCCGACCGGCCCCGCGGCCCGGCACCCGATTCCCCGCTCGCCACCCATCTGACCGATCGCCTGCCGACCTGGTCCGCCGAACCGTGCCATCTCGCCCCCGGCCGCGATCTCGCCGACCTCCAGGACCAGACCTGGGGTTGGAGGGCGCCGTGGACCACCACGGTCGCCCCGCACGACGCCGCCCTCCTCACCGGACCGGGCGGCGAACGGCTCCTCGCCGTGCAGATGGGCGAGGACTCCCCGCTCACCGTGGGAGCCGCGGTCCCCGAAGGCCTGGGCGGGTACAACCTCGGCTCCGTCCGGCGCCCCGGCACCGTGTCCGTCCCCTCGGGCGCGACCCCGACCGCCCTTTCCGCCGCGATCAACGACACCCTCGCACCGCAGTACCGGCGGGCGCTGTGGGAGGCCCGGACCGTCGTGCTGGGCTTCGCCGCCGAGGACATCCGGGACCTGGGCGCCACCCGCACCCGGGGACTGTGGAGCCACGTCGAGGTCCTTCTGGCCAACGGACCACACCTGCTCGCCGGCATCCGGGCCGCCACCGTCGCCGACGACCACCTCGACCCGGCCGTCGGACCGCAGCTGCCAACACTGCAAACCACGGCGGACGCTCTCACCCGCCTCCAGGAGATCCGGACCACCTGGGAGGAGGCCACGCCCCCCGGGACCGGCGCCGAGTCCGCCCCGGAGCGGCGCCGCCTCGAAGAGCTGCGCGACCACCAGGCCAGGCCCTACGCCCTGCAGCTCGCGAACGGACCGCTGCCGGACCTGGCCGCGCACGTCACCGCGAGGATCGGCGCACCCGTCCCGGACCCGGACGCGACAGCCAGGGCGGCGCGCGCCCGCTCCACCCGCAGCCCCGCCCCCACCTCCCCGCCGGCCGGGGCCGCCCCGGCCACCACGCCGCAACCCGGCCCACGGCGCCCCACCCGCTGAACCGCTCCGCGCCGACAGCGCGCACCGCCCACCACCAGGGCGAGGCCCACACGCCGCCACCGACCAGCCCGGTCACCCCCGCCGGACCACGACGGCGCCGAGGACCCGGCCACCGACGGCTTCGCCGGCCTCCGGCCCACCACCCCACCGCGCCCGACCAGGGAGACCGCCTTGCCCCGTCCGACCGCCGCAACCCGCCGCTACCGCCCAGCCGGCGCGGCCGAGCGCGACTGGCTGCTGCGCTGCTACCTCCTGCGCGCCACCGACTCCCTCGCCGCAGCCGTCGTGATGTACGCCGTGCCGCTGCTCGTCCTCACCCTCACCCACTCCCCAGCCTGGGCCGGGCTCGCGTTCCTCCTGGAGTGGCTGCCGCGCCTGCTCGCCATCGCGGGCGCGGGCCCGATCATCGACCGCCGAAGCCCGCGCGTCGCCGTCCTGACGACCAGCCTGCTGCGGGCGGGCGCCGCCCTCGCCACCATCGCCGGCCTGGCCGCCGGAGCAGGCCCCTGGCTGGTGCTGGCCTTCGGCGTCACCGCGGGCATGCTGGCCGAGGCGAGCTTCCTGGCGAACGAGGCCGTCGGCGCCGAGGCCAGCCGCCGCGCCGGCGACCGCGCCCACCGCGTGCAGGCCGTCCTCACCGGCACCGACCAGGCCGCGCTCCTGATCGGCCCGCTGATCGGCGGACTGCTCCTGCTTGCCGGACCCGCCCTGCTGCTGGCCGCCGTCGCCGTCCTGTCCACCGTCACCGCGACCGTCGCCGCCACCGTGCGCACCCACCACCCCCGCCTGCACCTCGTCACCGCCGAACCCGCGGCCCGGCACCCGCTCACCGCCCTCGCCACCGGCCTCGGCACCCTGCGCCGCACCCCCGCGCTGGCCTGGCTGGTCGGCGCGCTCGCCTGCGTCAACCTCGCCAGCGGGCTCCTGCAGGTGTCCGCACCGATCACCGTCACCCGCACCCTGGACCACACCAGCGCGGCAGTCGGCCTGGTGTGGAGCATCGCCGCCGCCCTCTCGCTGGCCGCCGTCGCCACCGCCCACCGCGCCATCGACCGATGGGGCCTGCTCGCCGTCGGCACCGCCTCGGCCGCCGCCATGTGCGCCGCCACCATCGCCAGCGCCCTCGCACCCAACCTGGCCCTCTACACCACCACCGTCGCACTGCTGATGGCCGGCGAGGGCGCGGTCACCGTCGTCCTGCGCACCGCCCGCACCCGGCTCATCCCCGAACGGGACTTCGCCGCCACGCTCGCCACCACCGTCCTGCTCATCCTCGCCCCGCTCCCACTGGCCGGGCTGCTGGTCGCGCTCTGGCCCGCCGACCACCTGCGCGTGCTCATCGCGACCGCCGGACTGGTCGTCGCGGCCGGCACCTGGGCCTGCTTCCGGGGACTTCGCGCCCACCGCACCGCCTGGGAGCACCACGACGACGCCGAACAGCACCTGAAGGCCGCCTGACCAGCACAGCCTCCAGGCCAACCCGTACGCCGACCCTCGGAGCGACACATCACCCACACCCCCACCGACCACGACCACGAGCGCACCCGCGCCCTCGGCGTCTGGTACGACACCATCGACGACGCCCCCGGCGACGACCACCGCGCCTCCCACCCCTCCCGGACCCGGCAGTGGACCGCCGCCTGGGAACATGTCACCACCGAGCAGATCGACGCCCACCGCCACCTGCACATCACCGACCTCGACGCCGCCGTCACCGAGACCGTGCCGTACTTCCTCGTCGGCGCCGACGGCTGCCCGTACTGGACCAGCCAGGAAGTCGACGCGGGGGTTGCACCCGTGTGGCCCGGGCCCGTCCTGTACTCCGGCAGTCCCCACGGCCAGTACGGCGGTGCCGGAGCCGCCACCGACCGGACGGCCGCGGTGGCCGCCCGCGCGGGCCTCGACCTCGCCGCGGAGCTCGGCGCCCGCGCCGTCGTCTACCCCGGTCTCGACACTGACCAGGCGAAGCGGCTCGCCGCCGCCGGTCGGCGCCAGGGCACCGCGCACGTCCTCGACCTGGCCACCGACGTCGCCCACGTCCGCGACCTCGACCCCGGCGTGGGGCTCGACCACTGGTGGGCGAACACCCCCGCCAGCCACCGGCGGGACATCCGCCGCCAGTGGCGGCGCGGCACCGAGGCCGGACTCGCACTCCATCCTCTGGCCGGGAAGCGGATGCTGCCCCACCTGGAGGAGTTCACCCGACTCGCCGTCGGCACCGCCGAGCGCCACGGCTGCCCGCTGTACGGCCGGGACATGTTCGAGCGCCTTGCCGAGGTGCCAGGGGCCGTCCTCCTCGCTGCCCGCACCGACGGCCACCTCGTCGGCGGCCTGTACAGCTGGCTCCACGACGACCGCCTGTACCTCTGGGCGTCCGGCATCGACTACCAGCACCCCCTCGGCCGCCTGGCCTACACCTGGCTGATGACCGAGGCACCCCGCTGGGCCCTGGAGCAGGGCGCCCGACACATCGACGCCGGGCGGGCCAACTACCAGGCGAAGAGACGCCTCGGGTACCAGCCGCACGTCCTGCGCACCGTCGTGCACCTGCCCGCCCACGACCCCGCCACCGCGAAGGCGCTCGCCGCCCTCTCCCGCAGCCTCGGCGAACAGGCCTTGCACCACCATCCCACCCTGCCCTGGTGACACCTGCCCCGTCCCCGCCCGCCTTCGGAAGGACCCCTCCTGACCAGCACCATCCCCACGCTCCTGCTCGTATCCGCCGGCGACGAGCAGTACAGGCGCTACGCGCTGGAGCAGATCGCCGAGCACCACCGAGTCGTCCTCCTCACCCCGGTGGAGCCGACCTGGGAAGCGCCCTACATTCACGGCCACGAAGTCGCCGACACCACGGACCCGGACGCGAGCCTCGCCGCAGCCGAGCGCCTGGCCGCCGACCACCGCATCGACGGCGTCCTGACCTGGGACGAGTTCGCCCAGCACACCGCGGCCCACCTCGCCTGCCGGTTCGCCACGTTCGGGAACTCCACCGCCACCGCCCACGCCTGCCGCGACAAGGCGGTCGGCCGCGCCGCGTTCGCCGCCTTCAACGTCCCCTCCGCCGCCAGCGTCCGCGCCGACACCCTCGAACAGGCCCGCGCCGCCGCGGCCGGCATCGGGTACCCCGTCGTCCTCAAGCCCGCCGCCGCGGCCGGAAGCATCGGCGTCAGTCTCGCCGCCACCCCCAAGGACCTCCGGACGGCGTTCGACCTCGCCTCCCGGGCGGCGGGCGACCACGAGGACACCACCGGCCGCTGCGGAGTCCTGGTCGAGGAGTACCTCGACGGCCCGGAGATCAGCGTCGAGTGCGTCACCGTCCGCGGAGTGACCACCCCGGTCGCCGTCACCCGCAAGCGCCTCGGCCCGCCCCCCTACTTCGAGGAGACCGGCCACAGCGTCGAAGCCGGCGACCCGCTCCTCGCCGTCGTCGGGCCCGTCGCCGTCCAGGCACTCCACGCGGTCGGCTTCGCCAACGGCGTCTCCCACGTCGAGATGCGCCTGACCGACCGCGGCGGCCCGCGCCTGATCGAAGTGAACGGCAGGCTCGGCGGTGACCTGATCCCGCACCTCGTCCGCGAGGCCACCGGCATCGACCTGCCGCTCGCCGCCGCCGATATCGCGCTCGGCCTGCGCCCCGACGTGACCCCCACCCGCCGCCGGGCCGCCGCCATCCACATGGCCTACGCCCCGGCGGACGGCCGACTCACCCGGGCCGCCGCCCACCCGGCACTACTTCACCAGCACTGGCTGGAACGCCTGGTGTGGGAGCACCGGACCGGTGACCAGGTCCTCCTCCCGCCCGCGGGCAACCTCGGCACCGCCCGTGTCGCTCACCTCGTTGCCACTGCCGCCACCGCCGAGATCTGCCTCCAGCACCTCGCAGACGCCGCACGCCACCTCGACATCACCATCGACTGACAACAAACAAGGCCCGGGGCCGCGCACACTGTGCGCGGCCCCGGGCCTTCGTCGTAGCGGGGACAGGATTTGAACCTGCGACCTCTGGGTTATGAGCCCAGCGAGCTACCGAGCTGCTCCACCCCGCGTCGGTGAACCCGATTGTACGCCACCCCGGGCTACGGGAGAAACGCGATACTCCGCCCAGGAAAACCCGTGCACCACAGCGACTGGCGCGCCACCAGGCCCCATGAGCGAACTCCCGGACGACTGGTCCCCGGCTGACAAGCCGCTTGCCATCGCCGTCTCCGAAGCGACCTGGTGGAACGCCACCGTCGCGCTGACGGTGCGCCGCATGCACGAATAGCCCACCCAGGTCCCTGGATTCGACTCCCAGTAGATCGACGCCCGCACGCTCGCGACGGCCCTGCGCAACGTGCTGGCGGCTGCCACCCTCCAGAAGGACGGACTTCAGCGCGTCTGCATGGCGCTCGGCCAGCAGACCGAGAGCTCCCCATCACGCCACCACCTCGCCGCCCGTGTCGTCGCCGCCCTCACCTCCGCCGGGCTCTCCCTAGGCCAACGACGTGACCGACCGCCTCGCTGGAACGAGAGCCTTCTCGTCCGACGACCCTGACCGGCATCCAGGTGATGCGGATCACCTCGCGAAATTGGACAAAAGTGGAAGAAGATTCGCTCTCTGGGCATTTCACCCTATACATCACGAGAGTTGGGGGCTCCTTGACCACGTCCGACGCCGGCGACGACCGCTACACCCACTTCCGCTTCGGCCACGAGCCGCAGCCGTCCGAGTCTGCCCCCGCCACCCTCGCCGTCCCCCACCCCGGCCCGCTGAACCCCCGTGGGATCCTCATCACCTGCGCCAACTGCGGCGGCGAACGCGACTGGCTCCTCATCCACGTCCACCCCGACCTCGTGTTCGTCCGGTGCCGCTGCGCGCACGAGTGGCGCGAGCGGGACCTGGAGGCCGCGGACGTCGAGGGCTCGCGTGACGAGAGTGGCGACGAGCAGGAGTGGGAGTCGTTCGAGGACATGTACGCCGCGCTCGGGTTCGACGGACTTTTCCGAGGTGCGTATCTCGCCTAACGGGCGGTGCTGCTCCTGGCTGTCCGTTAGGCAGGACCGGCGTCTGCTGCCGTCCTGCCTGTACCGCCGAAGGGCAACCCGGCTCGTCATGGGGGCCAGAAGGACCTGTCGGCCCTCTTCGTGACAGCCCCGGTGCAGTCTGCGGATCTTGGACCAAGACCCTTTCTTGGTTCGATCCTTTGGGTATCGCCAGACCACGCCAGGGGCGGGGAGCCTTTGAAGCACGGGCTCCCCCGCTCCTGGCGGCCGGTGCCCCACCGGCGATACCGTCGGGCCATCCACTGGCCCGACGGGGCCCCGACGTCCGGAGAACACGGGCTTGACCACCTGGCTTGACCCCTGGATGCGGACGCTGATCATCGGCGTCCTCACCGTGCTCGTCACCACCTTCGCCGTCTCCCGATTCAGCCCCCGCCTCGAAGCCCGGGCGGTCCGGATCAAAGCGGCGTGGGCCGACCGGGACACCTTCACCAGCCACGTCCTCACCGTCATCGGCGCGACCGCCCGTCTCTGCGGTACCCCCGTGGGCGATACCCCGGAGCCGCTGCGCGGTCGGATCATGGCCGAGCGCGCGCGCTGGTCGATGCAGGTCGAGGAATCGACGATCTACCTGGTCGACAACGCCGAGCGGTACGCGCTGACCTATCCCAGCCCACTCAACCTCCCGGGCCTCCTTGTCGGAGCGTCCGTCCGAGCGCGCGGCTTGTGGCTCTCCGAGCTGCCGGAGGACGAGCGGGCCCGCGAGGTCAGCGAGGTGTACCAGTTGGTGCACGGGATCTTCCTCGGCACCAGGCGTCACCGCGTCCGCCACCTGGCAGAAAACCGGCAACGCCTATTCGCGCTCCTGAACCCGATTCCGTCAAGCGACGATTCCGGAGAGGCCGTTCCGGCAGCCTGATGAGACATCCATCGCCGAACTCCCGTTCGTCTCGCCAGTTCGCCGCTCTACGGCACAATGCCTAGCGTAGAGAGGACGTGCCGTCAGGTGACAGCGTCCGACGATCCGACGACCCGCGGGGCCGGTGATGACCCTCGGCCGTCCGGAGCTGAAGGTCTTCACCAGCGCCCCTGGGCTTCCAGGCCCCCGCTCTCACCGGCGTGGTCGGCATGTGGGGCGGGGAGCCACGCCGGTAGCGGTGTCCGGCCTCGCGGTGCTCGGCGTCACCGCCCGCCAGACGGCGTCCGGGCTTCGCTCGGAGCAGATGGGCGGATCCCCAGTCGGCTTCCTCCTGCGCGCCGAGCGCCACCTCAAGCCGAGCACCCTGGTGCGCCGCATCGGACGCACGGCGCACCGAGCGTTCGGCACCGGCATCTGAGGCGAGCGCGACGAGAGGGCCGGACCTGGACGGCCACGGGAACAAACACGCAGGGCCCGCACCCACGGTGCGGGCCCTGCGTGTTCTGACTTCCGGTCAGCGGGAGGTGTAACGGACTACGCCGTCGACGGAGTCGGCCGGAGCGACGAGGCCGGCCTGGGAGAGACGGTGCAGGCTCAGGTGGACCGGGCCACGGCGGCGGCCCAGGTGGCGGGCGAGGGCACCGGCGCCGCAGGGGCCGTCGAGGAGGCGAAGACGGTGCAGGACATCGGCGTCGGTGACCTTGTCCCAGCACGACGAGGCGAATCGGAGGCTGAAGACGGCGAGGGCCATGACCGTCCACTGCCCGGACGCGACATGGTGGTACCGGACGGCGTCGTACATCACGACGGCGGCGCAGGCGACGGCGGTCGTGGCGCTTGTGCAGACCCAGGTGAGCACGGCTGCCCTGACGGCGAAGTTGTACGGGCGGGGGCGGGTGGAGGACTTCACGGCGACTCCGGATCGGCGAGGGAGCGGTCGGCGCGGGAGCGGTCGGAGCGGGAGGACGGGGCGGGCGATCCCCGGTCCCGGCACCGCTAGTCTGACGGGCCGCGCTGCTGCGGCATCCGGGCGGTGGTTGTCGCGGCGACCACGGCGCTCTGGAGCCGCCGGAGCTTGATCTGGAGGGCGATCTGCTGGCCGCAGGTCAGGCTGAGCGCGAAGGCCAGGAGCCCGAGGTCGAGGACCGCGCAGACGGCTGCGGTGGCGGCCGTGGAGACGGTGCCGACGACTGCCAGGTAGCGGACGGAGGCGAAGCGGAGGACGAGGTCGGCCCCGGGTGCGGTGGAACTGGAGGTGATGGCGGACTCCTTCGCGAGGCTCAGCGGGCGGGGCGGTCGTGCAGCGCCGTGATCAGGTCGATGACCAGCTCGACCGGGGCCTCGCGGTCGAAGGTCGCCTTCCAGCCGGGGGCGTGGGCCGTGCCGGTGACGGCGATGGTCCAGGTGTCGGCGTTCGGGTCGTCGGGGGCGTAGCCGAGGTAGACGCCGGTGTCGGGGCTGGCCGCATGGAGGCTGCCGCGCGGGTCGATGACCCAGCTCCAGCCTCGGGCCGCGAGGACGTCGGAGATCAGGTACGGGCTGCCGGGTCCGACCAGCCAGGTCCGGTGCTCGACCGGACCGCCCGGCTTGAGGCCGGGAACGGTCGGGGCGGTGGTCGCCACGGTCACGTGGTTGCCTTCCTGTTTGCGGGGAGACATCCATGTTTCCTTGGGTTCAGGGGCTTTGCGTAGTCGATCGTGTCTGCCCCCGGCGAACACCAAGTGCGCATCGGGCGTGGGCAGTTGTCGCACTGCGGGGCGGCACGTGACGGCGCCCTCCGCCGGGTGCGGAGTGGGCCGAAAGCAGCGGTGGTTGTGGGCGGGCTGCGGTACAACGGGGGCTGGTCCGACCGAGGGAGGGGAACGCCTGATGCGAAGGGCGAGCAGCGTTCGTTACGGCCCGGGCGACAACTCGGCGCTGAGGTTCGCGCTGTGGGAGGCGTGGAAGCGCAAGTGCTACTTGTGCAGGAAACCGGTGGAGTTCGACAGCTGCCAGATCGACCACATCATCGCGAAGGATGTCTCCGACGGCCGACTGCGCCACCTCAAGGGGCACTTCGGCCTGCCGGACGGCTTCGACCTGCACGACCCGCACAACCTCGCGCCGATCTGCGCCCCCTGCAACGGGCCGGCCGGCAAGGCCAACACCACCTCCGACGCGCCGGTCGTCCTGATCCAGCTGGACAGGGCGGCCAAGTACCGTCCTGCCGTCGTCGCACGCGTGGAGGGGTTCGGCCGATCCGGCAAGGTCGCCGAACACCTGCTGCAGGTCATCACGACGGACCTGAGCCAACGGGAGGCCCGTGAGGAGTTCTTGGAACTCGCCCCCGCGGTCGTCCAGATCCTGGCGATGGCTGGCGGGTCGGCGGACCACCTGTCGTTCGAACGGCTGGAGATCGAGGTCGACACGTACGGCTCCGAGCAAGGAGTCAACGTCTCCCTCGACGAGCGGGGCCGGACGGCCAAAGCTCTGCTCGCGGAAGTCTGCGAGGCAGATCTCGGCTCCGCCCTGCGGGGGCCCGTCGTACAACTGCTGCGCGAGGTCGACACACGCGTCGTGAAGGACCTGCAGTCCCTGCACGAGGACAACCCGTTCTGCGCCGGCCCGCCCGTGAGCGACTGGTTCGTCGTCGACGTGGAATCGCTCGACTTCCGGCGGGAAGGCCGGTTCGTGGAGTTCACCGTCCGCGGAGCCTTCGAGGGCAGCCTGTCGGCGTCCTTGACGCGCAGCGATTCACGGGGCGACGGGCTGGAGGATCTCCAAGGTGATGTGGTGGTCGCCGGCAGCTTCTCGACCTCGATGTTCTGGGACCTCGCCGCTGCGCTGTCCGGCCTCGAAGCGGGGGACTGCCTGATCGACGAGTGGAAGCTCGACACCTTCTCCCTGCTCTGATCAACCGGGACGGCAGCCCGGGCGGAGGGCGGTCCCCTGATCGGGGGGAGGCGAGAGTCGTCGGAGTACTGCGACCGAGTCCGTCGGCAGGACGCCCGGTTCACCTACCGCGAGAACGCCGGTCGGATCCCGCCGCGGACGAAGGCCGGGCCGGACTGGGCCGAGACGGAGGGTTGGGCCGAGCGGATCAAGGGGGAGCCGGCGTGGGCTGCCAGTGCACGGCTGCTGCCGCGTACGGGAGCGACCGGGGTCACGGTGGCGCACACCGGAACATGCCTGAGATCGCTGCCCTCGCGGCGGACCGGGGCCGGGTTCACGACGGCGCCGTAGAGGCCGACGACCAGGCGCGTCGGGGTGGCGGATGACGCGGTGATCCACCAGCGTTGCTCGTCCGTACCGCCGTTGACGATCCAGCGGGCGCTGGTTCCCGCCAGTTCGCTCGCGCGGTCCAGGTCGCCGGGGATGTGGTGAACCTCGGCGTAGCCGTCGGGGGACTGCGAGAATGCGTGGGGAAGCCGTTCGTCCTCGACGGTGCTCCAGCCCGCGGCGACCAGGGTCTCGCCGAAGGCGACCGGATGGTTGTCCGTCAGGTAGGCCGCAGGACCCTCTGCGTGCACGTTGGCGAGAGCGCTGGCGAAGTCGGCCACGATCTCGGCCGGCGTGTGGTCGCTCATCGTGACGAGCCACGCGGCCTCTCCGTGGAACGGGTCGCCGGCCGCGGTGGCCTTCCACAGCGGGCCCGGCGTCTCGGGGAGGAACCCGAAGCGGATGCGCAGGTCGGGACTGGCGAGGTAGACGTTGGCGACGTCGTCGCCACCGTGGAGCCACCGGGCGGTGGCGAGGCGCTGCAACGCGGTGTCGGGCATACCCGCGCCGGGGGCGAGGTGGCGCGGGGCGACGTGGTACTCCCGCGAGGCGTTCAACGGGTGGTGCGGGGAGGACGGGTCGGGGGCCGGGGCGGTCAGGGGAGCCTCCTGGAGGGCGGTGTCGTCGGTGTGCTGGAGGCCGGCCGGGGAGAGGGAGCGGCGGTCGGCGGGCCGGCTGTTGCCCGCCTCGCTGTCGGGTGCGTGGCGAGGGCCCGCACGGAGGCGGCCCGGCGGTAGGCGCGGATCATGGTGGGTGTGTGGGAGGCCCACACGGTCATCTCGTGCCACACCTCCGCAGCGGTCTCCTCGCGCGACAGGGAGCGCTGGAGGTGCGAGTTGTCGCGAATGGTCGCGTGGGCCGAGACATAGGCGCCGAACAGCTCGCTCCTGCCGTGCTTCAGGAGGTCCGCCTGCGCGGGGGCTTCGGTCGCGGGACGAATGTGGAAGAGGAAGGCGGCACCGTACGTGAGGATCTGCGTGAAGTGCTGGTAGGCGGCGAGGTCGCGTTCGACGATGCGGGCGCCCCAGCCCTCGGTGTCGACGATGGCGCCGCTGTCGTCGCAGAACGAGTCGTTGACGGCGTCCCAGGCGTCCATGGCCTGCTGGATCCCTCGGGCGGCCTCTTCGACTACGGCGACGGCCACGGCGGCCTGGATGGCGCGGTACATGCTGGGGATTGCGGGTCTCCTTGTCGCTCAACGGGTCCGGTGTCGCGCTTTGGGCGGAGGGCTACCGGCTGCGGTGGTGGCCACGGCGGGGCGCGGCGGTGGTGCCTTGCTGCGCAGGGCTGCGGCAGCGGAGCGGGCCGGTTCGGGCGGTGCGAGCGCGGTGACGACCGCGTAGGGCCAGTGGTGCGGGGGCACGTCCTCGGGGAAGCGGACCAGTGGCTCGGGGGCGGCGACGGCCTGGTACATCGCCGCGACGATCCGGGGCGGGGTCGTGGGCGAGAACCGGGCCGTCCAGTTGCGAGGGCTGTCTCCGGGACCGCCGTGAAGGCTGTATCCGGCCTCCTGGTCGGAGGGGCCGGAGGCGGTGGAACGCACCACGAGGCAGGCGAGGGAGTCCGGGGCTTCGTGGATCCAGGAGGAGCCGGCGGCGTGGGAGAGCCGCCAACCCGGCAGGGGTTCCAAGGCGTCGGGGGCGATGGTGCAGGGGCGTGGCCGGCCGTGGTGACCGGCCGGTTCGTCGCGCACGGCGGTGGCCACAGCGGTCAGGACGGGCAGGAGGATCTCGCCCGGGGTGTTGCGGCTGATGGCCGCGTTCCACAGCGGGCTGTGATCGTCGGCGGTCACCTCGATGGTCAGGGCCGGACCGCGGGTGGCCCACCGGAAGTCGAAGACCCGCGCGGTCGAGCACGGGCTCCGGGCATCCTCGCCGCGGTTCTGCAGAGCCAGGGACCAGCCGTACTGCTCCCGCAGATGCCGCAGCTGCTGGTGGTAGTTCGAGTTCCAGCCTGCGACGTAGCGGGGCGCGACCGCCACGCGGCGATCCCGCTGCTGATCGTCACCGCTCACCGGGCGTTGCCTCGCGGTGCCGCAGGGGGGAGCGGTGGCGGGCGGTGCCGCGCCAGGATGGACGGCCGGGACTGGCCGGGCCGGGGATGCGAGCGCTGCCCGCGCGCGAACGGAGGTGCTGGTCCTGGGCCGGTCCCCGTCGCCGGGATCCGGCACCGGCAGGGCGTGGTCGGCGAGGCGGTACGCGTTGTCCAGGATGTCGGCCTGGGAAATGGCCTCGCGCAGGACTTCGCGGGCGGCTGCACGTCCGTAGGTGTAGATGTCGGGGGCAGGGCTTGGACCGGGCGCCGGTGGCGAGTGCAGGGTGGCCTCCGGGGAGAGCGGGATGTTGGAGTTTTTGTCAGCGCCCCGGGCGGCGGGCGGTGCGGTCGGGCGTCGGCGATGAGAGAACGGCCGTGGTGGACGCCCGGGGGGCTGCGGAGACCGGGGCGGTGCTGCGGCTTCGGGCGGCCAGGGTGGCCGGGGAGCGCGCGGTGGCGGGTGGGCCGATGTGCACGGCGCCGAGGAACTGGGCGGGGATCCGGTCGGGACGGCGGACGACCGGGTCCGGGTCGGTGACGGCGAGCGCCGCGGCCCGTACGAGGTGCAGGGGTGTCAGCGAGGACAGGCCGATACGCCAGTGGTGGCCCGGCGCACCGGTGACGTCGATGGACGCTCCCCAGTGGGTGGTGTGCGCCAGAGCGTCGGAGACGGTGGTCGCGGGCGTGAGGAGGCCGTGGGTGATTCGGGCGGTGGCGTGCCCGTCGGGCGCCACCAGATGCAGGTCGGCGTCGTCGGCGTGGGTGATCCATCCGGCTGCGGTCAGTGGTTCGATCGCGTCGCCGACGCTCATGCCGGGGCCGGGGACGACCGTGGCGTCGGTGTCGAGGTCGATGTCGGCGGTCAGCGAGTCGGTGAGGTCCCGCAGCCACGCGGTGGTGATCTCGGACGGTACGGCGCCGCTGAACTCCGTGGTCCAGGCCAGCCGGTGTCCCGGCCCCTGCGGGCCTGCGGACACCTTCAGGTCCTGGCCGGGAGCAGTAGTGACGAGTGCCCGTCCGCAGGAGCTCTCCACGCGCCCCGGCCGGGTCCGGTGCCACAGGGCGGAGGCTTCTGGAAGGGGCGTGGACCCGGTGCCGGTGCCCGCCAGGTGGCGTGGCGAGACGAGAGCGCGGTGCGCGGTCCGCAGCGGCGCCGGGGCGGTCGAGACCCTGAGCCTGTGCGCGGTGGGCAGTTCGTCGAGAGGCCGGACGGCTGGCCGCAGCAGAGTGGCGGCGGCGGTCTGCAGGAGGACAGCGGGGGTGCGGGAGCTGAAGGTGATGGTCCAGGTGCCCCGTTCGGCCGCGCCGGTCAGCACGGTGGGGGCGTCGTCGGAGCCGAGGGGGCGGGTGAGCGCACCGAGGCGGTCGGGGGCCAGCAGGACCTCGTGGCCGTCCCGGTGCTGCGGTGCCCAGCCGGCTCTGCCCAGGACGCCGAGTGCGGCGTCCTGGCCGGGCATGGCGTACAGGACCTCCTGGGGCTGGTGCTGCAGGGCTTGCGCGAGGGCGTAGAGGACCGCCGCGGCGATCTCGGACGGTGCATGGTCGTCGAACGTGGCCTTCCACCCGGATCGGGTCCAGTGGCGGCTCGGCACGGTGACGTCCCACTGACCCGTTGCCGGTCGCCAGGCGAGATGGGCCTGGCCGTCGGGGCTGGCGAGCAGGACCTCGTCGTCGTCCGTGGGTGGGGGGACGCGCCAGCCGAAGTGGGTGACGAGGTTGAGGCCGAAGTCGGGGGTGCCGCGGCCGGCCAGGTGGAGCGGGCGGACGAGAACATGGTCGGCGGGGGCAGTGGGCACGCGGGGCTTTCTGGTGATCGGCCCGGCGGTCAGCGGCCGGGCACGGAGGTGCGGGAAGCGGGTGCCGTGGGCCGCGCAGGGAGCGCGGCGGCTGCCGGGCTCGTGGAGAGGATCCGGGTGCGAGAGCGGGCGGCTCCGGGTCTCGGGGAGGGCGCAGGTTCGGCGAGGGACTCTGCGGCACGGCGGAGCACGGCGTACTGCTCGGCCGGGGAGCGGGCCGACAGCCGGCGCAGCTGGGCGGGGATACCGGGGTCGAACAGTGAACCGGCGTGAAGTCCTGCGGCGGACAGGAGGGCTTGCACGGCGGCGGCCTCGACCAGCGGTGCCATGTCGTAGTCGAGTTCGACACGGTCGCAGACGTACTCGGCGCCACCGGCCAGGGCCTGCGCCACGTCGTACGACTCGTCCGAGAGGCGTAGTTCGGCGACGAGCAGCAGGGTGCGCACGGCGTGGCGCAGGACGGGGGAGTCGTTGTCGTGGCTGGTGAAGGGCAGGTCCGCAACGGAGTCGATGCCTGCGAGCAGTTGCCGGATTGCCCGGTCGTAGCGGGGCAGGAGGCGGTCGGTGACGGCGGAGGCCGCGCGGGCGGGGTCCGGGTCGACCGCGATGCCGTGGGGTGCCAGGTCCGCGTGGTCGTAGGCGGATCCGAGGGCCTCGGGCAGCAGAGCGGCGACGATGTACTGGCTGGTGTGCGGGTGGGGCCGGGGCAGGACGAGCAGCTCGCGCCCGCCGGGGCCGCGCAGGAGCCCGGCGTGGTCGTAGACGACGGTCTGAAGAGCCCAGGAGGCGTGGGCGAGGTCCCACAGCCTGGCGTGCACGTAGTTGCGGGCGTCGCTGGTGGTGAGCGGGGTGGTGGACGGTGTCCACCGGTCGGGCAGTCGGGACGCGAGTGCCTCCGTGAACGCGGCAAGGCTGTGCCGTCCGGGCGCTGCGGTGGGGGAAGTGGTCATGGTGTGGCCTTACGGGCTGATCGTGGCGACGGCGCGGGGTCAGCGGGTGCGGGTGCGGTCCGGGACCGGGGGCGCGGCGGGACGAAGGGTGGGCGCGGTGCTGACGACGGGCCCCGCGGCACTGCGGGAGCTGCCGCGGGAGGCTGCTGCGGCGCGGGCGCTCGGTGAGGTGCGCGGCTGCGGGAGCGGTGCGTCGGGGTCCTGGGTCCAGGTGCGGGCGGCTTCGACGGTGGGGAAGTGGCCTTCGCGCAGGGTGTACGTGTCGTCGTCGACCTGGCGCCGCTCGTGGAAGACCCGTACCGGCAGCTGTGGGTCGTCGGTGCGGGTGTCGGTGGCGATGACCCAGATGTCGTACGGCTCGGTGGTGTACGTGTAGTCGTCGTGGACGGTGAAGCGCTCGGAGCCGGTCTCGCGCAGCAGGTTCTCGATGCGCCGAGTCTCGCGGTCGGCGGGCCCGATGGGGGTGCGGGAGGTGAACCTGTCGGATTCGGCCCCGCGGTCGACGAGCCAGCCCTCGGCCATCGCCACCAGCGGGAAGGGGGCGGATTCGATGGTGAACACGCCTGCGGTCCGGTCGCGTTCGACGTGGACGGCCCGCAGGGACGCGAGGCCCGGGACGTCCTGCCACACGCTGGCGGTGTCGAACGCGACGTAGAAGCTGCTGGTCTGCTCGGCGGTGTGCTGGTCGGACAGGGTGATCAGTTCGGTGGCGATGACGCAGAGATAGTCGGCGGTGTGCTCGCTGGCCGAGTTGCCGGGTTCCAGGTCGCCGATGCCGAAGTCGGCTGCAGTGCTGGGGTGTGTCGGGATGGCGGGGGTCTTCCGGTGGTGGTCGGTCAGCGCCGTCGGACGGGGGTCCGGGGCTGGTCGGTCGCGGAGCGGGGCGCTGCCGCCAGGGGGGCCGGTGCGGTGCGCCGGCTGCGGGCGAGGGCGGCGGAGCGTCTGGCGGTCGTGGCCGGCAGGTCCGCTGCCCGGCGCAGCCAGGCCAGGGCCTCCCAGGCGTCGTCGGCGCGGTGCAGGCGCACGGTGTAGGTGCCGGCCTGTTGGTCGCGGGTGATGCGGGCGGCCAGGACCCTGTGCGGGCCGGTGCCCAGGAAGTTGCTCGCGGCGAGGCCGTGCTCGTGCTCCTGGGCGAAGGCGAGGTCGCTGGCGAGCAGGATCCGGGCGTTCGCAAGGTCGTCGACACCGGCCGCCTCCAGGCCCGCCAAGCCGAAGTCGGCCCCGCCGTGCTCGGGGCCGTTCACCGGCCGGTGCGTCGGGACTGAGCGGTCCCGGGAGCAGGGGAGCTGCTCGACGGTGGCAAGGGGTGGTCGGTGTTGGCCGGGGAGAGGCTCCGCGCAGTGGAGGCAGACACCCGGTCGGCGGGGAAGTAGGTCCGGTGCCAGTCGCCGAGGGCGGTGTGCAGGTCGGTCAGGTGCCCGAGGAACTCGACCAATGTCCGGTTGTCGGGCTGCTCCCCGTCCCAATTCGTCCGGCTGAAGGTGTCCAGCAGGCGGGCGAAGCCGTGGGAAGCTGCCCTGAGCGGGCCAGGGATCCGCTGCATGGTGGAGACCGCGTCCAGGGCGGCCGGACGACTGGCGATCTCCAGCGCCCGCTCGAGGGTGATCCCGACATGATCCTGCGCGAGTTCGGGGGCGGTGGCGTAGGAGATTCGGAGGGCTGAGAGCCAGACCGGCCACAGCTCGCGGGCAGCCGTGGTGGTTGACTGCCGGCTGATGTCGTATTCACCGGTGTGGGCGAGCAGCCGTGCGTCCTGCAGCCGCTGCAGGTGCCGGCGGACTTCGGTGTCGTCCATGCTGTCCGTGGCGGGCGGGCCGGCGTCCCGGGCAGCGGGGTCCGCGTGGTAGTTCACTGCGAGCAGGACCCGGACGGTGCCGGGCGGCGCCAGCAGCTGCAGGGCCTGCTGGGCGTGGTGGGTGGGCTTGCTGGCCAGGTGGTCTCCAAGGATCGGGCCGGGCGGAGGCAGGATGGGGCCGAAGCCGGGCCTCAGCGACCGGTTGCGGCGCCGGGCTCATCGGCTCCGTGCTGCTCGCGGTTCGACGGTCGGGGGCGGAGGGGAGGCGGCGGAGGGGCTTTCTGCCGCGGCGGGGGTGCGTGTGCGGGCGGCGACGGTCCGCGGACTCTCCTGCGCCGGGGCGGTCGTCGCCCGGTACAGGTCGAGCAGGGCGGTCAGGTGGCGGTGGCGGTCGGCGCGTTGGGCCATGGCCGGGCCGAGGGCCGGGGAGACCGAATAGGCGGGCACGTCGCGCGGGTGGAACTCGCCGCTGGCGCCGAGGGCCACGACGTGGAGCTGGCTTCGCACGGCGTCCAGGGCCTGGAGCGAGAGGTGCGCGGCGGCCTGGACGTCCTTGTGTGCCTGGTCCAGCTCGGCGGCGGCCTCGGTGATCCGGCGCACGAGCTGTCCGGCGGCGCCGTCGGCGCCGTAGCCCGGAAGCGCGCGGATCCGGTCGACCCCGAGCTCCCGGAGGGCTCTGCCGGTTCCGATCTCGTGCCGCAGGAGCGGGCCCGGCGTATAGGCGACGGTGTACGGGGTGTCCGGGTCGAGGACGGTCCGCAGGCGCTCCAGGCCTTCCAACCACTGCTCGCCGACCTCTCGCTGCCCGGCGCGGTTCCACGCGTCCATGTCGAACTGCACGGCGGCGAGCACGCGGTCCAGGGCCCGGGCCGCCATCGGACGCAGGCGCTGCGGCAGGTCGGGGACCGGCTGCGTCGGGCGGTAGCCGGAGGAGACAGCGTCCGCACCACCCGGGTAGTGGGCGGCGACGAGGAAGGCCGCCGCGATGGCCTCGTCCCGCAGGCGGTAGCCCTGGCCGCCGGCGAGGTAGCGGGTAAGACGCCCCTCGATGACGGTGTGCCGCTCTTCGGGGAGGGCGTGGTCGACCTCGTCGCCGAACTGCTCGGCGTGGTCGCTGTCGAACGGGCCGATGCCCCAGGTGCCCAACGGGTGGATCCTCCTCGGTGTGGGCGGCGCGCGCTCAGCGGCGCACACCGCCGGTGCTGGTGGGTGCGGGCGGGCCGGAAGCCGGCAACCGCGAAGGCAGGTGGTCGGCGGCAGGTGCGGCGGGGGCGGCGCCGGTGCGCGACAGCGCGGCCTCGCGGCGCGCGTTGTCGGCAGCGGTGTCGGGGCGTTCGGCCGCCTCCCGGTAGAGGAAGACGGCCATGCCGAGCTGCTCGACGGCAAGGTGGTAGCGCGCGGCACGCGTCTCGATGTCGTTGCCGAGATTGCGCAGCAGGCCCCAGGAGTCGACGTCGCGGTGGTCGCCGTTCAGACTGCGGGTCACGCGTCTGACCACGAGGTCGGCAGCGCGGCGCAGTTCGTCGTCGGCATCGTCCACACGCTGTGCGTGACGTGCGAGGGCCCGTGCCAGGCTGCGCAGTTCACCGGGCTCGGGGTGGCGATCTTCGAGCCCGTAGGTGTCGATGCCCAGGCGTTCCAGGACGATGAGCCGGCCGGCGAAGGCGGGTCTGCCGTCGACCTGGCGGGCGGGCGCCGGGCCGCGGGTCGCAGCGGTGCTCATCGCCCCACCCTGGGGAACTGCTGGATGCCGGCCACCGGCACCAGGGCCGCGCGCTCCGCGGCGGCGACCGGGGAGGCCTGCTGACTGGCGGCACCGACGACCGCGGCATGGAGGCGGGTGCCAGCGGGGGTCAGGCGCAGCTTCTGCCCCTGGTAGAGGCTGGTGCGGGTGTCGGCCTCGACGAGCTTGCGCTTGATCAGGGCAGTGACCGAGACGGCGCTGACGGGCTCGGACGTCGTGACGCGCGCACTGCTGCGAAGGCTGCTCGTCTGGAGGTAGACCCGGCCCCGGGCGACGGCTTCCAGGGCCTTGCGCTGTGCCTCGTTGAGCTTGGCGGGGTGCTGCGTCGCCTTGGCGGTGCGGGCGGTGGCGGGCCCTTCCGGCTGGACGGGCGGAGCGGGCGGCCGGTTGGCAGCAAGGATCTTGTGGAGCTGGGTGAGGGCGTCCAGGTGCTGGTAGAGCTCGGCGCGCCGGGCGCAGAGCAGGTCGAGGGAGAGGGCGCTGCTGCCGATCAGGCCGTGGGTCTGCGGCAGGTCGACGTCGTGGCCGTCGATGACGCGTTGCATGTCGCGGCGGATGGAGGTGGCCAGGGTGACCATGTTGCGCTGGACGTGGTCGAGGCGGCTGGCGGTGCTGCGGACCTTGCCGGCAAGGTGGCCGAGCGGGGTGTCCTCGTCGTCGTGCCAGCCGGGTATCGAGACCAGGCGGTCGACTCCGAGTGCCTGCAGGACCAGGGCGGTGCCAACCGCCGTGGGTTCTGCAGCCGGTACGGCGGGGGCAGGTTCGTCGGGCCGGGTCACGCGCGCGCCCCGACACGCTCGGACACGACGGCCAGGCCGATCTCGACGGCCTCCTCCAGGGTGTTCACGAGCGGTGCGCCGTCGGTGGCGAGCCGCTGCGCGCTGTGCAGGCCGCCGGTGTGCAGCACGGGGAAGGCACCCACGGCGCGGGCTGCGACGGCGTCGTCGCAGCTGTCGCCGATCACGACTACCCCGGCCGGGTCGGTGTCGGGGCCGAGCGCGCGCAGGTGTGCTGCCAGCGACGGCGCCTTGCTGGTGACCGAGGGGCCGTGGCGGCCGTCGATGCGGTCCATCAGCGCGCCGATGCCCACGCGGTGGACCTCGCGCTCCAGCCGGTCGTGCGGGGCGAGGGACAGCAGGGACTGGCCGATGCCTCGGGCACGCAGTTGCATCATCAACTGCCGTACGCCCGTGCGCAGCCGCACTGGGCGGGCGTCCAGCACCGCGAGGAACGCGGCGTCGTTGGACTGCCACTCGGCGTCGGTGATCGCGCGCCCCAGCAGCTCGTCGTAGAACGCGCGGATCGGCACACGGTGCTTGGCGCGGTAGTCCTCGACGGTGACGGGCCGGCCGCCGAGGGCCGGAAGAGTGGCGTTGAGCGCGGCGACGTGGTCGGCGACGTCGTCGCGTACCGTGCCGTTCCAGTCCCAGACGACGCGGACCGGTGAGGTGATGCGGTGGGTCAAGCGGACTTCTCCCGAGGGGTATCGGTGCTCGCGAGCAGGTCGGTGCGGGCGAGTAGGACGGCGGCGGCGAGGGCCGCGGCGAGGACTGGGACGGAGGCGACCGCGGTGGGGCCGTGTTCGGCGAGTCGGCTGGCGAGCGCGGTGCCCAGGGCCTGGCCGACGCCGATGACCGCGATCACCCAGGCGGCGGCCTCCGTGGCGGTGCCTGGTGGGGCGAGGCGGTCGGAGAGGATGAACGCGTTCGCCAGCAGCGGTGCGAGGTAGAGGCCGGGGCATGCGCTCAGGGCGACCAGCGCGGTGGGCAGCGTGGTGAACGCCAGGGGCGCGAAGAGAATCGCGTACCCGCCTGCGGCGCAGAGCAGTTGTCGCGCGAGCGGCATCGACCAGGGCGAGCGGGCGTAGGCGAGGCCGCCGATCAGGCTGCCGACGGCGAGGGCGGCGGGCAGCAGTCCGGTGAGCCAGCCGCTGGCGTGCCGGTCGGCGAGGGCGACGCCAAGCACGTTGAACGCGCCCAGGTTCACGCCGAGCAGCGTCATGGAGGCGAGCAGGAGCAGCAGGCCCCGGGAGCGGAGCGGGCCCGCCCAGTGGCCGGCGCGCCGCCGGTTCGGCGCCCAGCGGGCCGGGTCCCGGAGAGCGACGGCCAGGGTCCCGGAGGCACCGGCCAGTGCGCACGCGGCCAGCGCAGCGGCGGGCGACAGGAGTTGGCACAGGCCGGTGGCGAGGAGCGGGCCGGTCACGAACACGGTCTCCTGGCTGACGGAGTCCAGCGTGTAGGCGGCGTGCTGGGCGCGGGGGTCGGGGACCAGCCGTGGCCACAGGGCGCGCAGCCCGGCCTCCAGCGGCGGTGTCGCGGCGCCGGCGAGGACGGCGAGTGCGGCGGCGGCCATGGGGTGGTCGGCGCAGCCGATCAGCGCCAGGGCAGTGAACGCGGCGCCGGCGACGGCGGCGGACGCGGCGGCGACGGGAGCGAGGAGGGTGCGGTCGACGAGCCGTCCCAGCAGGGGCTGGCCGATAGCGGCGGCAAGGCCGTAGCAGGCGGCGAGCGCTCCGCCGAGGAGGACCGGGCCGCCGTCGGCCCGGACGGCGAGCAGCAGGGCGATCGGCGCCATGGCGGTGGGCAGGCGGCCCACCAGGGTGCCGGCGAGCATGGCGGCGACGTGCGGTCGGGCGAGAACGTCGCGCATCCGCGGGCGGGACGAACGGGCGGGGGTGAGGGGCATGCGGGAGGAGGTGTCTCCTGACAGGGCGGATCGGCGGGCGGTGGCTCAGGTGCCTGGGGCCCGGCGCAGCGCGGCGGCGGCGGCGCCGAGGTGGGCGGCGGCGCTGGTGAGCAGGGCTGCGGCCCGCAGGCGCCCGGCCTGGACGAGCCCGGCGGTGTCGGTGATCCCGCTGTCGCGGTCGGCGAGCTGGTCGAGGACGGTGGTCATCGACCCGCCGGCGGAGAGCAGCGACTGCAGGGCGGACTCGATCCGCGACAGGGCGGTGCGGTGCGCCGCGCCCGGCGGCCCGCCGGCGTCGACCACGGCGGCGGCGGAGGCCGCGACGGTGGCCAGGTGCACCAGGACGTGCAGGAGGTTGCGGCTCAGCAGCAGTGCCGGGTCCTCGGCGCGGTGCGGCAGGTCGAGGGTGCGCGCCAGGGCCTGCACCTGCTCGGACTCCTCCGCGAGGTCGGCGGTGAGCAGTGCGGTCGCCTCGCGCTGGTCGGCGGTGGTCAACGGCTTCTCCGGACGGTCGGTTGGGGGGTGGCGGGTGCGACGACGGGGGCGCAGGGGCCGGCGGCCCGGGCTGCGGGAGAGGCGCTGTGGGCGGCCCGGTCGGGGTCCGGGCCGATGTCGAGGTGGCGGTGCATCCCGGCGGACAGGTCGCCGACGTGCCGTCGGACGGGGGACTCGGAGGCGAGGAAGCCGACGAGCGCCTCGACGAGGATGTCCGGGCAGTCGCCCGCCATCGCCGCCTCCCAACCCTCTCCGTCCATGCCGACCGTGACCAGCCACGCACTGGCGCGGGGCATGCACAGGACCTCCGCGAGCCGGTCGGGGGAGACCATTCGCACGATGTCGGTGCCGCGCCATGCATCGGTGCCGCTCCAGCGGGCTTCGGCGAGGTCGTCGATGGCACTGCTGATGTCCGCGCGGTCGGGCGCTCCGTCCACCGCGACCTGGGCGGCCTCGACCAGGGCCTCGGCGACGGCGGCGGTGATCTCGTCGGGTGCTCCGGCGCTCAGGACCACCCGCCAGTTGGGCCCTTCGGCGTGGAGCACATCCTGCTGCTGGAACGCCTCGGTGGTGGCGAGCACGATCCGGATGCCGCCCCGGGTGAAGCCCTCAGCCCCGTCCCCGGGTAGCGGGTCCCACCGCGCGTCGCGAAGGACACGGCGGGCGGACGCGGTGGGAGTGGCGGTGGCGAGCGCCAGGTAGGCAGGGCGGACGCCGACGAGGTGTCCGCGCTGCCAGTCCGGCCGGACGTAGGGCCTGGTGCCGGGAGGGACGCCCTTGGCGGTTGCGGCGCGGCGCTTGCGGGCCGCGCTGTCCGCGGGAGCGGGAAGGGAGAGGGGTTCCATGCGAGTCCTCAGCGCCGCTGGGCGGCAGTGGAGTTGGCGACGGGAGTGGGCGGCGCGGGCTGCGGGGCCGGCTCGTGACTGAAGACGAGCGCCGCGGCGACGGAGCGCAAGGAGGCGGCCTGGGCGCGGACCGATGCCCGCTCGGCCGGGGACGGCGACACCGCCGCCGCGTGGAACGGCGCGGGCGTGCCCGCCACCGACCGGGCGGGCACGGCCCGGGGGGCCGGCTCGGCGGGCGCGTGGACGCGGGTGCTGGTGCTGTGCGCCGGCCAGGAGCTGCGGTCCGCAGGCGGCAGGTGGCGCTGCGCCCACTTGGTCAGGGCCTTCAGGGGTTCGGACAGCGCCTGTCCGGCCGGGGTGAGCCCATAGAGGTAGTTGCGCGCAGTGCCGGTGCGCTCGACGATCCCGGCCTCCTGCAACTGCGCGAGGCGCTGGTAAAGGTTGCCGGGGTGCATGCCCGCCGGCAGCGTGGTGTCGAGGATCTCGGAGGGGTACACCGGCTCGCCCTCCGCCGCCAACGCCATGATCGTGGCCACGCTGTGGGTGCGGTTGAGCGTGGCCAGCGCCTGCTCGGTGTACGCGCCCAGGCCCGTGCCGGTCTGCGGGGCCTGCTGGTGGGCGGAGGCCCACTGGGTGAACGGGATCTGGACGAACAGGGCCTCGCGGCCGGCGCGGGTGAGAGTGACGGCGGTGCCCGCCGCGCCGCTGCTGCGGGTGAGCAGCCCGTCCTCCTCCATTGCCGCCAGCCTGGAGGCGAGCTGGCCCTCGCTCATCCACGGCGTCTGCTCGGCGAGTTCGGTGACCGGGAGGGTGTCGCCGCTGCGCTTGAGGCGGCGGAGCACGGAGATCGTGTTCTGCGGGCCGAGGATCGACAGGGCGTTCTGCAGCCGCTGGGCCTGGGGGCGGGTGAGTACGACGGAGGTGGAGGCGGGCATGCGTGGTCCTTCGCGGTGATGGGTCGTGCGACGGGCAGGCGCGGGGGTGTCAGGCCGCGGGGCGTGTGGCGCCGAGGAGTTGCAGGCGGCGGGCCGCGGCGTTGTAGACCTGGTGGCCGCTGCGGGGGCCGGCGGCCACGAGGTAGATCCCGCCGCCGGAGCGGGAGGTCGGGGCGGGCGGGCGCTCCTGGTAGACCAGGCGCCAGCACCGGTCGGCGTCGAGGTAGACCTTCCGGCATCCCGTCAGGTCCCACAGGCCGCGCCGCCCGAGGGCCGGTCCGCGCTGCTGGCAGGTCACCAGGCGGCGCAGGTGGTGGACTGCGGCGTCCTGGAGAGCGACGGGGAGGCTGCCGAGGTCGGTGAGCGCCGCCGGGTGGGCGTCGAAGTCGAGGATCGCGGCGGCGGTCACGGGGCGTGGTCCTAGGTCTAGGCGGGCGGGCGGGGCACTCCCGGCTGCGGCAGGGAGTCGGGGTCGGTGAAGACGGGTGCGGGCAACAGGCGGTGGCTCAGGTGGTCGGGGTTGGTGGTGCACGCCGCGAACGGGCCGTCCGGGGACCGGAGTTTGAGCAGCAGTGGTTCCAGGTGGTCGCGCTGCCACACGCTCGGACCAGTGGCGCCGGAGCGGGCGTCCGTCAACTCCTGCCAGGCCAGCCAGCAGTGGTGGATGCGGGCGAGGGCCTCGTCGTGCTCGGGCCAGCGGGTGCACCACGGCCGGCCGGAGGTGATCTCCTGTCCGTACACGGCGAGGAGGATGTGGTCCACCCACGGCACCATCGTGGCGACTTCGGCGGCGAGCGCGTCGTCGTCGAAGGCCAGGATCGTCAGAGGACCGGTGTCCGGGGCGTCGTCGGACGCCTCGCCGTCGGGCACCTCGTCGGTCTCCTGCGGCTCGTACTCCTCGGAGAGCCGGTCGGCGACCACGGCGAGCGAGTCCCGTTCGGCCTGGAGCCGGGCCAGGGTGGCCCGCCACTCGGCGAGGGTCTCCGGGGTGACGCCGGGGCGTCCGGGCAGGTCGGCGGGGTCGGGGGGCGTCAAGGGCGGCTCCGGGAAGATCGGGGGGTTCGTCGATGGGCAAGACTCTGCCCGCCGGCCAACTCCTTGTGCGGGAGATATCGGGTGGTGTATGGGCGCCGGGAATTCAGGCGGAATGGAATTGATGATTCCCGCACAGTGGAATTCCAGGGGTCAGCAACTCGGCTGCCAGTGAAGCCTGTTGGGGGACCACGCCATTCCCCAGGGCGGTGAGCTGGGATGCCCGGGAAAGGCCTGTGATCTGCGTCACCCATCCTTTTTCGAGGCCCATGACCCATTCCACGAATACCGGCGAGAGGCGCCCTTTGGAATCGACCGGTTCGGGTGCCGGGCGGGTGGCGGCCTCCCAGCGGCCGATGGCAGGGGCGTAGGCACCCCAGCGGCTCAGCCGCGCGGATCCGCGCCGTCCATCGGCAGCCGTGTCTGCCCCGGCAGCGGCATCGGGGTGCTGCCGGTCCGGCGCCCCAACACCGTCCGGTCCAGGGTTGTTGGTGTCGGACGCAGCCGCGCTGCGGCGCTTGGCAGCGTGAGGTCGCCCTTGCTCCCTCGCTGGTTCGGGCCGCCCTTCGTGCCGTCGCTGGCCCGCGGCGTCGGCAGGAGATGCTCCACCAGGTCCGAGAGGTTCGGCCCGTGGCCGCCGGCCTTGCGCCGGTCCGGGTGTTGGGAGCCGCCGATGCTGCCGAGGTTCGAGGTCGGGGTGAGCAGCAGCGTGACCACATGCCCGAGGTCCTCCCTGCCGGGGTCCGGACCCTTGAAGTCCCTCGCCCGTGGGGTCGGCAGGCCAGGCGGCGATGAAGACGCGCTCCCTGCGGTGGGGGGCTCCGACGTCGGAGGCGCGTAGAACCTGCCATTTCGCATCGAACCCCGCGTCGGCCAGGTCTGCGAGTACGGCACCGAGTGCCCGCAGATGATGTTCATCGCCGGTGTCTCCCAGACACCACGGGCACGGTTCCACGTCGCCGTCGGAGGGCGCGTTGGCGGGGGTGGACAGCAGACCGCGGACGTTCTCAAGGATCACCAGGCAGGGTCGGAGGATCGATATGGCGCGGGCGATGGTGTGCCACAGGCCCGAGCGGGTGCCCTCGGCGAGCCCCGCCCTGGCACCGGCCACGCTCACATCGGTGCAAGGGAATCCGGCGACGAGCACGCACACCGGCTCGACCTGGCTGAAGTCGACCTTCGTGATGTCGCCCAGGTTCGGGACATCGGGCCAGTGGTGTTCGAGGATCGCGGCGGCGGCCGGGGCGGGATCGGCGTGCCAGGCGATGCTGCCGCCGACGACGGACTGGATGCCGAGGTCGAGTCCGCCGTAGCCCGAGCACAGGGAGCCGATCCGTATACCGTCCGGCCCCGTCATCGGGGCTTCCGGGCGGTCGTGGCTGCGGCGGCGAGCGGGTCGCGGTGGGCGGCGCTCGTCGCGAGGCACTGGGCGGCGTCGGCGAGAGCGGTGGCGACGGTGTGGAGCAGGGAGGACTGCTCTTCGACGGAGAGGGAGGAGGTGGGCAGGAGAGGGCTCCGGTAGGAGGTGTGTGGGGGAGGTCAGCGGTGCCGCGGGGCCGGTGGTGCGGTGGGCGCGGGGGCGGGTGACGGGTCGGTGGAGCGGTTCTTGCGGAACGGAAGGCGCAGGGAGGTCCGCAGTCGGGCGGCGGCTGCGCGCTTGTCCGGTGTGGCGGCCGGTGCCGGGCGGGTGCGGGCGGCGCGGGGCGGCTGAATGTGCTGGCGCAGGTGGAGGGAGGCCGAGGAGAGGGCCTTCGTGGCGTCCCGGTAGAGCCACTTGGCGTGGCCGACGGCGATTTCGGTCGTCGGCTGACCCTGCTGGGCAAGGGCCAGTTCCATGACCTCGCACAGGTGGCGGTCGGCGAGGGCCGACGACGAGGAGGCGCGGGCGACGGCGAGCATGCTGCGGCGGGCGGCAGCCGCGTCCTCCGGGGCGGCGTACGGGTCGGGCTGTCTGGAGGCGGCCTGGAGCAGCGCGGTGCGGATCGTGCGCAGCGTGATCAGTTGCAGGGCCACCAGTCCGGCAGAGGGCAGGTCGGCGTTGTCCTGGGACTCGGACCAGGAGGCCGCGGCCTCGTCCATGAAGTCGGCCAGGAGGATCAGGTCGGGGCGGTCGTCGAGGGCGGGCAGGGAGCGCTCCAGGTGGTCAGCGGTTGCGGCGCAAGGGGATGACGGGCGCTGCGGGGGCGGCGTCGTTGGGCGTGTCCGGGACGGCGGGTTGGACGCTGACGACGCGGGAGCGGGCCAGCGCCGCGCCTGCCTGCGCGCCGCGGTGGCTCGACAGGTCGGTGACGGCGGCCACTGGTGCGGTGGACACGCGGTCGGCGGCCGAAATGAGCTCCCGCGCGGTGGTCGTGACGAGCGCGCGCGCGACGGAGTGGGCGTGGCCGGCCTCGGCCGGGGAGGAGGTCGCGGGCGGTGCGGTCAACAGGCGGTGCGCGGAGTCGGCGACGACGGCCAGGACCTGGGCGGTGCCGGATACGGCGGCGGCGAACGCGGCGAGCGCGGCCCGGTCGGCGCCGGGGTCGGCGGTGCGGAACAGGACCTCGTCACTGGCGTCGGCGGCGATGGCCACCAGGTGGGTCATGGGCCATGCCGTCTCGGCGGGGTGGCCAGCCGGCGAGGGCAGCAGCGTGCGGTTCACGGCCTCCAGCCGGTCGGCCAGGGAGCGCATCACCGCCGACGGGTCGGTGTCGATCAGGGCACTCCGATCATCCGGGGGGACGGGGGTCATCGCCGGGCGGAGGGAGTCTTCGCGGCGGCGGGGGACTGCGAGACGATCCGGGTGGCACCGGAACGGCGGGACGCCGCCTCGGCGGTGGCGGCGGCTTCCTCGGCGAACCCGGACGGCACGATGACCAGGGGCTGCTTGCGGTACTCGGCGCGCGCGGCGAGGAAGCGCGCGGCCTTGCCGTCCGGGTCCGCCAGCGCCCCCTGCTCGCGGGCGAGTTCGCGCTTGCGGACCTGGGCCAGGCCGGTGCGGAAGCGGCGGATCGTGCTGATGGTGTGGGAGAGCATGCCGTCGACCTCGGCGAACTGCTGGGTCACGCGGTCGGCCAGGCCCGGGGAGTAGAAGTGCGAGCGGGTCTCGCCGCGGGGACGGACCTGGTTCGCTAGGTTGCAGGCCTGGTCGAGGATTTCGGTGAGCCGGTGCAGAACCGGGCTTGCCCGGGTGGCGGCGAACGTGGGTCCCCAGTCCTCGCCGACGTTCGCCACAGCGGGCCCGGTGCGGTGCGACAACTGGGCGCGCAGCAGGCAGGCCACGGCCACGTAGTCGGCGAGCGCGCCGATGTCCCGGGCCAGCAGGTCCGGAACCCTGGCGGGCGGGGCCTTCGCGGTGCGCCGCAGGTCGCGGCGGATCTGAGCGAGGTTCGCAGCGAGGTCCGCGAGGCGTTGGACGTCGTCGGCGCTGATATCGCTCATCGCCGCCGCCCGCCCGTCTGGGCGACAACGCCCGCAACGGCGGCAGGCGGCGCGGAGGCTGGGCGCCTCGGGCGGGCAGTGGTGGACGCCTGCCGCTGCGCCGGGGAGGGGAGTTCGGCGCGGATCTCGGTGATCTGCCGCCAGGCGGCGACCAGGGCGTTGTGGGCCAGGGCCGCCGAGTTCAGCACCTGGTAGCCGAGCGCGTCCTCGCGTACGTCGGTTGTACGGCCGGTGCCGTTGTCCTCGGGGCCGGCTTCGAGGGCGACGGCGGCGTCGAGCGCGTGGGCGAGGTGGCGGTTCACCCGCGCGGCGTGGGCACGGCCCGCCTGGAAGCCGCGGACGGCCGTGGTCCGGGCATGGTCGGCGGGCCCGGCCTGGAGGGCCTGGGCCCGGGTGGAGCAGTGCCGCAGCACGGTGAGCATGTGCTCGGCTCCGTCGGCCAGGGCCGCGGGAGAGGGCACGCCCGGGTGGCCGGGCATCGTGTCGGCGCCGTTGAGGGCCTCGGCGACATGGGCCATGACGTTCGCGAGCATGACCAGCTCGGTGTCGAACCCGGGGGTCGTGGGTGGGGCGATGGAAGGCTCCGGAGGTGAGGGCGGCGTCAGCGGCGGTGGCCGGCGGTGATGGGCAGGACGGCGGGCGGCGAAGCCGGGTACGGGGCGGCGATGAACGCGGCTGCCGGGTGGGCAGCGGTGCTGCGGGTGACGGCGGCTCGGAGGCGGCCGGGGGGCAGCGCGGCGCCGTCGCGTCCCGAGCGGGCTTCGCGCCGCAGGCCTTCGCCGGCGTCCTCCAGGGCGAGTCGGGTCCGCGACAGGGCGAGGTTCAGCTCGCGCCCGGCCCGCTCGCGCACGTCGACGGCCCTTGGGCCGTCGAGGCCGTCGACCTCGTAGAGCCGGGCGGCCATCGCACCGGCCCGCCCGACGGTGGCGAGGGCCTCGCCGGCGCGGGCGCCGGCATCGGCCAGTGCACGGGCGAGGGCCCGCTGCGCGGTGTCGGCGTTCGGAGCGCCGGTCAGAGCGGCGGCGGTCCCCAGCAGCACCTGGTGCTGCTCGCCGATCCGCACCGCGTGCTCCCGGAGTTCCGCCACCGAGGGCGGTCCCTGCTCGCGGTAGGCACCGGGAAGGGAGGCGATCAGCTCGTCGATGGCGGTGGCGGCGGCCCGCAGCCGGGTGGAGGCGGGACTTGGCGGCCGGACGGAGGTGGGCATCAGGGGTCCTTCGGCTGGGAGAGGGGAGAGGGTCGGCAGCGGCTCAGTGGCTGCTGCGGATGGGCGCGCGGGCGCAGGCCGCCTGCTGCGCGGGCGACGCAGGGCCCCTCGTCCCGGTGTCGGGGACGGGGGCGAGTGAGCGGGCGCGGGCGGCGTCGCGGCGGTGCTCCGGCTCGCCGGGTTCGCCGACGGGGTTCCCGTCGGCGTCGGCGGTGCCGGTGGCGGCACGCCAGCGCTTCTGCACCGCCTCGGTGCCGCGCAGGGTGCGCAGGGCCGATCCGAGGAGGCGGGCGGCGGGCAGCGAGGCGTCGAGGGACAGCATGCGCACCGTTCCCGCCGCAGTGTGGGCAGAGCGCAGGACGGAGGACTGGAGGACCTGTTCGGCCCAGTAGCCCGGATCGCCGCTGAAGCCGGCCCGGGTGACGGCGCGCACGGCGTCGGCGGTGGTCGCGCCCGAGGCCAGGTCTCCGTGGTGCTGGACCTCCCACAGGACGGTCAGCGGGTCGACCGGCTCGCCGCGGTGGGCAAGTGCGGCGACGGCCCGGTAGACGGCGCGGTGCCCGCGGTCCAGGAAGTCCGCCGGGTGCAGCCAGGGGGACATGTCCCGGATCTCGCGCGGGAGGGCGGTCAGGGACGCGAGCAGCGCCCTCTCGTGCTGCAGGGTCTCCTCGACGGCGGGTGGGGGAAGTTCGAGCGGCCATGGACCGGGAAGGGGCCGCGGGCTCTCGTCCAGCGACCCCCAGGCGTCGGCGAGTTGACCGATGACGGCCCGCAGGTCGCCGGTGAGGCGGAGCGTGTCGTCCATGGCGCCGGTGCGGGCGGCGGCCAGCAGCCGGTGGGCATGTTCGTGCACCTGCCTGCGGACCGCGGTCTCCAGTACCATCCGGCCGTACGCGGCGGCGTGGCCGGTCACGGGGCACGCCGCGATCAGCGTGTGCCCGTACCCGGGTGTGAAGCCGGGGCTGGCCTCGGCCGCCGAGGCCATGGCCCGCGTCGCCCACGCGGAACTCGCCCCGTCGGCGTCCGGGGGAGGAGCGGGGTACCCGGCCGCGTCCTGGGCGAGCAGCACTTCGAAAAGGTCGGCGTGGGCGGGCCGGTAGAAGTGCTCCGGCCGCAGCCAGCCGGCCACGTCGCGCAGCCGCTCCGGCGCCAGCAGGATTGCGCCGAGGACCGCCTGCTCGGCCTCCGTCTGGGGATTCACCGCGTCACCTCCGCGCGCGGCGGGGAGGGCTTGTGGCGGCCTGGGGCTGCAACGCCTGGCCCGCCGTTCTGGGCGGGAGCGGCTGCCTGGCCGGCGCGAGGCCCGTGACGGGGTCGGTGGCGGGCATTGGGGCGGGGGCGCGCGGGTCGATCCGGCGCAGGACGTCTTCCGCCTGCTGTTTGGTGGGGAAGCCGCCCTCGGTGATGCTGTAGGTCGCGCTGCGCAGGTGGATGGTCTCCAGTTGGAGCAGGAATCGGCGGCCGGCCGCGTGGGGGTGGCGGTCGAGCAGCAGTGCCCAGTTGGCCTCGCGCTCGCCGCCGCTGGAGCCGCACGAGTAGGCCATCTGCCGGCCGAGGAGCGTGTAGCGCGGGCCGGATCGGCGGATCCGGTGCTCGACGCGCAGGGTGGCGTCGTCGCCGGGGCGGGCGAACGCGTAGTCTCCGCCGTCCAGCAGCCCGTTGAACTCGTGCGGGGAGCCGAGGCCGTACGGGTCCGGCGGAACAGGGTGGTAGGCGGCGAGGGCGTCGGGGCCCGCCCCGCGCCCGACGAGCCAGTGGCCGGCCCAGGCGTAGGTGACCGCCGAGGACATGCGCAGGTGGAAGGTCCGGGCGGACGGGTCGAGCCGCAGATGGATGCCGGCGGCCCTGTTGGTGCCGGTCATCATCGAGGGCGCGCCGCGGTCGGCGGCTACCAGAAACTGTTCGGTGGCGCTCTGCTGGGAGGCGACGACCTCGTAGAGAGCGGGCTCGGCGTCGAGCCGGTGAAGGGCTGTGGCGCTGGCGCGATCGCCGGGTGTCCAGCCACGCAGTGCGTGGACGGCTTCTTCCATGGACTTCCTGAAGGAGTAGGGGCGTGGGCCCGGCGTCCGGCGCCCGGCAGCCCGGGGCCGGGCTGCCGGGGCGGTCAGCGCGAGCGCTGCGGACGACGGTTGTCCGGGGCCGGAGGCGGGAGTTCCGCAGGGGCCCCCAGGGCGTCCAGGCCCGGAAGGACCGGCGCGGTACTGGCGGCTACGGCGCGGCGGGAGACAGGGCGCGGATTGGCGGAGGCGGCGCGGGCCTGTGAACGCGGTCCGTACAGGTCCTCCAGATAGCCGCGCACCGCCTCCCGCCATGGCCGGCCGAGGAGCGGGCCGAGGACGCGTGCGGCCTCGGTGGGGGCGACGACGTCGCCGATCTGCCGGAACCGGGCGGTGTCCGAGCCGTCCCAGGGGTGGCCGGCGGGCATACCGACGAGCAGGGAGGCCTCGCCGGTGGTGATCCGCCGCTGCGGGTCACCGGCCCAGTACCAGCTGCGGCTGCGCCCGGTGACGGCGGTGGCGGTCGCGTCCGCACTCCACTCGTTGCCCCCGGGCGTCGCCCGGTTCCCGCGGGTGTTCACCCGCACGCCCTTCTGCCAGCCGAGGGCCTGCGCGGCGGTGCGGGCCGGTGTCGGGTCGCTGGGCTAGGCGGTGCGCAGACTCACCCTGTCGTGGCGTCCGGCGACGAAGTAGGTGCGGCGCCGGTGGGAGGCGAGGCCGACATCGGCGGCGTCCAGCGTCTCGTAGTCGCTGGTGTACCAGTCCGCGAGCTCAAGGGCGTCGGCGAGGGCGTCGAGCACGTCGGTGGGCAGAGCGCTGGACTGCTCCATCGCCAACCAGCGAAGCGAGTCGAACTTCGCGGTGAGCGTCAGCGACCAGATCAGGGTCTCGGCGATCAGGCCGATGTCCGGTCTGGTCATCTCGGCAACCGGCTCCCGCACGCCGGCCCTGGACAGGAGCGGTCCGGTCCAGCCGGCGTTGCCGTCCCAGTGGGGGTCGCCGCAGATCAGGCAGGTGTCGCCCTCGCCGCACTCGCCCTCGTCGTGCCAGTGGCCGAAGCTTCCCTCGACGGCCCGCGACAGGACTTCGTTCAGGAGCCGGAGGTTGCGCCCCTCGTGGCCCTCGCGGCTGCCGGCCGGCGTCCAGACCTGGCAGGGGGCGCTGACGATCAGCCCTTCGACGTGGCGAAGGGCCGGGTTCGTGGGGTCGAGGGAGCGGACATCGCAGACGATCCGGCGGTGACCGGCCGCCACCGCGGTCGCCGAGGCGTTCGCGGACAGGTCGACGCCGATCACGTCGAACGCGCCGGGGCGGGGATCGAGGATCCGCAGGCCCTGCTCCCAGCCGGCCGGACCAGCGAAGAGGTTGACGATTCTGGGCGGGTCACCGCTGCGTGGAGGGTAGAGCCAGCGGACCGGCCAGGGATGAGCACGGGCGATCAGCTCGCCGTAGGACCACGGCCCCATTCGGTGGTCGGGACCGAACCACGCCGGTTCACCGGCCGTGGACAGCGGACGGTAGCCGCCTCGCGGGAACGCACTGTCCGGGGTCAAGGGCGGTGCTCCGGCCGGGCGGAGGAACCGCGGGGCCGGGCGCCCCGCCGTGCGGGACGCGCACCGCCACGGGTCTGGTCGCCCGGGGTGGGCAGGTGACGGGCAGAGGCTTGTTCGCGCGTGCGGTCCGGCGCGACCGTGCCGACGGCGTTCATGCGACTGGGCTGCCGGAGCGGCAGGAGTAGGGCGAGCAGCCGTCGGCGGGGCCGAACTCGGCCTCGTCGGCAGCGAGCTGTTCCTCCAGGGCGAGCTGCTCGCGGCGGGTGAGGCGGTCGATCGGCGCCTCGGACAGCGGGACACGGGAGCGGTGAAGGTAGGCCTGGCCGAGCAGGGGCCGGCCGTCCGCGTTCGCCCGGGCGTTCCCGGCGCGGATCTGCGCGTCGAAGTCGACGACGTCCGCCCACTCGGCCGGGTCTCCGTCGCGGATCGCCCGCCACTGGGCATTGCCGTGGAACGGACACCCCAGGCAACTGCTCTTCGGAGTGCTCTCCAGACCGTGCTCGGCGAGCAGGCCCAGGCAGTCACCGCGCGACAGGCCCAGCTCGATCAGCGGAAACCTGTTGCGCGTGTATTTGACGTCGGCATCCTTGGCCCGATGGAACTCGTCGGTGGAAATGCCGATCCACTGCTCGGCGAACACCTCGGCCGGTATTCGCGCCGGATACGGATACCCGAGGATTTCCCGAACCTGCCGCTTGATCGGCTTGATTTTGTATTCGCCGGTGCACTGGCGCCGCGTCATCCCAGGTGAGCCGTCCTTGTTGAGGATGTAGAGCGGCATGCTGGCGAAGCGGTGAGCGGGGTCCAGGGCATCATTTCTGATATTGCCGGAGGAGACCCGGAGAATGGGGATTCCGGCGGGCTGGGCTATCTCCCGCTCGACCCGGTCGAGATGGGAATAGACCGCCTTCGGCTCCCAGCCCGTGTCCGCGAAGACAGCGAAATCCAGCTTCGGCAGCTCGCCGATCGCGGACAGGAGCAACAGGGTGGTCGACTGCACACCTGCCCCCAGGGACAGAGTGCGTACGGTGGGCGCGGTGCCGGTGTCGGTCACGGCGCCTGCCACAGCGAGACGACAACGGGACCTTCGCCCGGCCGCGCCCTGCGGCGGGCGCTGGCTCGCCATCCCGCGCGTCGGGCGCGCGCGGCGCTCTCGTCGTCACGGGCGTAGGTGACGAGCCGGGTGTAACCGAGGGATTCGGCAGCACGGCGGCAGGCGGTGTACAGCGGGGAGTCCTCGACCGGGGCGCCGGTGCCGACGTCGGCGAAGGTGACCTCCAGCGTGGTGCCGTCGTCGAGCAGTCCGGCGGTCGGCCGGTGGGCGACGGCGACAGTGCGAACCCTCCCGTCGTCGTCGGCGCCGGCCACGGCGAACACCCGTCCTCGCGGTGTTCGGCGATGGCGCAGGCGGACGGTGCGGACGGCGTCGCGGTCGCGGACGGGCACGAGGTGGAGGCTCATGCGGTCACCGCCTTGGCGCGGGCACGCTCGGTGATCGCCGCGGTCTGCCGGGCGGAGGCCTTGCCGATCACGTCGGCGCCGCGCTCCTTGTACCAGGGCCGCAACCGGATCAGTGCCGGTTTGACCCCAGTGGCGAACAAGAGCGCGGAGCCCTTCGCGAGCGCGCGGATCTGGTCGGCGGGCAGGATCCGTTCCTGGCGCATCGACACGGAGGTGGAGCGCCCGGACTCGCTGGTGGAGTGCGAGACGGTCTCGACGTCGTGCTCGCCGACGAGCCTGGAGAGCTTGTCGGCGAAGTCCGCGTCGTCGATGCCGGACCCGACGAGCTTGATCGTCGCGGCGGACCACAGGGCGTCCATGCCGACCTCGCCCCACACCCGCTGGCCCTGCCGGTAGGACTGCAGGATCGTGATCGGGATGACCCCGCGGGAGCCCAGGTGCGAGTACAGATCGGGCAGATCGCCGATCTTGCACACATTCGCGGCCTCGTCCAGGATGCACAGCAGCGGCGGGTCGAGGCGTCCGCCGTCACGTTCGGCCTGGACGACCGCGGTGCGCATCACGCTGTCGGCCGCGGCGGCGATCAGTGCGGACGCGCTGCCGCCGCCGTCCTTGCTGAGCAGGTAGAGGGTGTCCGTGCGGGTGACGAAGTCGGCGGGCTTGAACTCCGGCAGCTCGCTGTTGGGGGTGACCCAGGCGGCGATCTTCGGGTCGAGCAGGCATGCGGCGTACTGGCGCGCGGTCTCGTAGATGCCGTCCCTGGTCTCGACCGCACCGGACACCGTGCCCTGCAACTGGGCTGCAATGGCGGACAGTTGGTTGGACTTGAGGATGTCGATCGGGGTGCGGTCGGCGGGCTGGGCGAGCCAGGCCAGGACATCGGTGATCGGGCGCCCGTCGGCGCCGGCCGCCAGGAAAAGGGCCGTCAAGGTGTTGGCAGCCGCGGTGGACCAGAAGTCGCCCTGCTCGCCCTCGTCGACGGCGGCGGTCACGAAGTGCTGGGCCAGGCGCCGGGCTCCGGGGAGGTCGCCGGCGTCGGCGAGCGGATCCCACCACATCGCCTGCTCGGTGTGGGCGATCTGCTGGGGGTCCATCACCCAGACCCGGCCGGCCTCGGCACGGGCGTCCAGGGTGACGGTGTAGGCGTCGCCCGCCGCCTTGTTGCTGGTGAGCAGGACTGGGCCGGGGGCGCTGAGGATCGAGGGGACCGCGAGGCTGGTCGTCTTGCCGGAGCGCGGCGCCATGATGGCGACGGCCACGTCCTCCCACGAGGTGCGGACCTCGGGGCCCCTCTCGCCCAGGGTGCCGAGCAGGATGCCGGTGTCCTCGGGGCGGATCGTGCCGGGCTTGGCGGAGGCGAGGCTGGGGCGCAGGCTCCGGGCCTTGGTAGTGATCTCCTTGGGCAGGAGGACGGCGAGGTCGCGGCTGGTGGCCAGGCCGCTGCTCTTCTTACGGACCTTCAGGTAGATCCGCAGGCCCACGGCGGCGACGCCGAGGGTGACGGCGGCGGGCAGGAGCCTGGCGCCGACGAGCAGGGCGAGGGGACCGAGTCCCGGCCACAGCCGCTGGGGGTGGAGGGCGGCCGTGGTCGGCTGGTAGGCCGCCCACGGGCCCTGCCCGAAGAAGTGGTCGGTGGTGTTGCCGAGGGCCCAGGCGATCGAGCCGAAGGCGATGAGGAGGAGGCCGGCGCCGATCAGGGCGTAGAGGAGGGCGTCGGTGCCGGGGGATGCGGAGGGTGACTTGGGGGAGGAAGCGGGGGGCAGGGTCGTCCTTGCGGGGATGGCCCGGGCGCACGGGACGGCAGGCCCTCAGGGGCCGCGGGCGCGGGGCGGGAGACGGCCGGGCGCCGGGCGCGGTGTGTTCACGCGCCGGGGACCGGGGCCGGGGAGAGGGGGAGGATGCTCAGCGGTGCGGTGCCGCCGGGGCGGGCGTCCCGCTCCATGACGTGGCGCTGCTGCGCAGGGCGGACGCCGGACGGGCCGGTGCGGGCGCGGTGCGGGCGGTGGAGGCGCGCAGGCGGCCGGCGCGGTCGAACGAGGCGAGCTGGCAGGCCGCGTGGGCGAGGGAGAGGTCGCGCTCCAGGTGCGGGGCCGAGCCGTCGGCGCGCATCAGCGGGGCGACGATGCGCGCCTCGTGGCCGCCGATCCGCAGGGCGATCCACCGGCAGGCCGAGGGATCGTCGATGGGCACGATGCCGGTGGCGGCCAGGATCCGGCGGGCGGTCGAGGCCCACCGTTCGTCCGGGAGCGGGGCACTGTCGGGATGGGCGCGGACGGTGCAGTGCCACACGTCCCGGCTGCGGCCCGGCCGCAGGTCCCGCTCGGGCCGCCGCGTGCGCAGGTGGGCGTCCAGTTCGGCTGCGAGGGAGTCCAGTTCCGCGCTGCCGGGAGCAGGCAGTCCGGCGATCGGCCGCCAGGCGTCGAGGACGGTGACCCGGGGGGTGCCCGGCAGGCGCACGGCGTGGTGCTGGGCGGCGACGAGCAGGTCGCGGGTGCTGGCGTAGCGGGTGATGGACGGGATCAGGGAAACGTTTCTCCAGGGGTGGGTGGTTCAGCGTCTGCGCGGGGCGGGTCCTGTGCCGGGCGGCTGGGTCGGGGCCGGTGCCGGCGGGGCCACGGGCCGTGCGGCGCTCGAACGGATCCGGGCGGGGCGGGCGGCCGCGGAGCGCAGGCGCTCGGGTGTGTCGGTGATGTCGGTACCGGCCTGCCAGATCTCGTCGGCGGCGAGGGCGAGCGGCTGCCACAGGTAGTTGCCGCCGGGCGCGTCCTTGACCCATCGGCTGGCGGTGGCGAGGGCGTCGGAGAGCGCTTCGAGGGTGCCGCCGTCGCGGGTGATCGCCTCGACCAGGTCGGCGACCTCGGCGGGACCGGAGGCGTTGCGCAGGTGCTCGCAGACGAGCCGCAGCGCCTCGGTGGCCCGGACCGCGGGGGACGGCTGGGTCGTGGGGGGCATGGTCTCCTTCGGGGCGGTCAGCGGGCCTTGCCCGCCGAGGGCTGCGGAACGGGGTGGTGCGCCGGCTCGGAGGAGGTCGCGGACGGCGCCGTGGACGGGAGGGTGGCCACCCGGGCGGCCTGCGCGCGGGTACTCAGGTCGGACGCGAGGGGCCTGCGGTAGTCCCACGGCCAGTGGCCGCCGATGGCGTACAGGCCGCGCGCGTCGGCGGCGACCTGCTCGTGACCGCCCTCGCCGTCGTACTCCTTGGGCCAGGAGAACTGAAGGGTGCCGTCGGCCTCGAACGCGGCGGTCATCCCGCAGTCGTCCTTGAGCAGGTCGGCGACGATCTGCTCGGCTCCGCTGCGGGTGAACAGTGCGTTGCCGTACGGGTCGACGTAGCCGGCGCTGGGGGTGGCGAGGGCCGGGACCGGGAGGTGGGTGGAGCCTTCCGGCCAGAACAGGTAGACCCGTTCGCCGTCGGCCGTTGCGGGTCCGGTCCACAGGGCCTGCTCGATGGCGTGGCGGTTGGCCGCGGCTTCGGCCGGGCTGAGGTCCTGGGTGAGAAGTTTCAGCGAGGCCGCGAGGTGGGGGCCGGACTTCCCCAGCGCTTCGTCGATGGCCTCCCCGGCGTCGGCGGCGAGGTGGCCGAGTTCGTACAGGTCCTCGGCCGCTGGGTCGGAGCGGTGGGTGTGCTCCAGGCCGTCGAGATCGGCACGGACGGTGACGGCCATGGAGGAGGCGAGTGCCAGCAGGCCCTTGTCGGCGAGGAGGGTCTGGAGCAGGGCCTGGCTGGGAGTGCGCTGCTGGGAGTCCAGCTGGTCGGCGAGGGCGCGCAGCCGCTGGGCGTAGGAGGCGACGGTGGTGGGCTTGCTCATGCGCGGGTCCTTCGTGGGCTGGGGGCGGGTTCGGTGGCTGTCGCCGAGGTGACGGGGACGGCGGTGGAGGCGCGGGCGGCGGGCGAGCGGGTCCGCGCGGCGCGCACCCGCGGCTCCGTCGCGGCGGGCGGGGGATATCCGGTGGCAGCTGCCGCCGTCGCGATGGCGCGCGTGTGGGCGGCGCCGTCCAGATGCCAGGCCTGAAGGTCGGCCCGCTCGTGCAGGGAGCCGCCGGCGCGCAGGGAAGTCTGGGCCCCGGAGGTGAACAGGGCGTGCAGTGCGTCCGTCGTGCTGTACGGGCCGGTGACCATCTGCGCGCCGATGTCGGCGAGGTCGCGCACGTCGTCCATGGACTCGACGAGGGCGGTCAGCTCCCCCAGGCGGGCGGCGATCTCGGCCAGGACCTCCAGGGCCTGCTCGCCTGCGGGGGCCAGTCGGAGCTCGGGGTCGACCTCGACCCGGTAGCCGGCGCGCTCCAGCAGCCGCGCGCCTTCGCCCACCAACGCCCGCAGCACGAGCGGCCCGTCCGTGCCCTGCAGGGCGAGAGGGTGCTCGGCGTCGTGCGGCGGGGCGAAGCCGAGCCGGGCCAGGACGTTACGGGCCCGCTGGTCGGCTCCGGTCGCCTCGGCGGCGCCGAAGGAGCCCGGTGCGATGCGGACCGGCTCGCTCAACGGGCAACGGCGCGGACCGCGGGCGCCACCGCGATGACGGGTGCCGGCGTCGGCGCGCCCGCATGGACGGGCCGGGCGGCGGACTCCGTGGAGTGGCTGTGTGCGGCTGCCGCCCGGGGCGAGAGCGTGGCGGGCTCCGCCGGGAAGGCGAGGCCGTAGCCGGCCAGGCGGGTGCTGATCTGCTCCAGGTGCAGACGCAGCAGGATTGCGGTGGCGCCGGCCTGTACGAGCTGCTCGGCCGTCTGCCGGGCGGCGCGTGTGCCGCCGCCGGCGGTGCTCTCGGCGGCGAGTCGAAGGGTCTCCTCGACCTCGGCGAGCAGGGGCTCCAGCAGGGCGAGGGGCCGGGCGATGTCGGCGGGCAGGCTGCTGTCGGCGAGGGAGTCGCCCAGGCGCCGCACGGCCTGCGCGGCGGTGCGGGCGCTCTCGGCGTCGTCCGGAACGCTGCGTCGGGCGGTGGCGGGGGTGGGGGACACGGTCGGGGCCTCGCCTAGTACGGGTTCTCGGTGCTGCGGTCCGCGTCGGTGGCGGCCTCCAGCAGCTCGGGCAGGTCACCGGCCGGAGCTTCGCGCTGGTCGATCCACCACCCGGCGCGATCCACGGTGCGGGCGCGGCCCTCGACCTCCTCCCACCGCTCCTCCGGGAGCGTGCCCTCGACGACGAGGGCCCGGTAGGCGGCGGTGACGAGCTGGTGGCGCGAGCGCTCGCCCCAGGCGAGGATCGTCTGCGGCCCGGTCAGCGGCGGCATGCGGTACTGCTCGGCCCACGCGGCGGCGGCCTGCTGCTCCTCGGCGCGGCGGGCGGCGATCCACGCGGCCCGTTCCACGCCGTCGCTCTCGCGGTCGGCGCGCCAGCAGTCCGTGCAGTCGCGGCCGGCGAGCCAGCGGGCGTAGCCGGCACGCCGGTCGGCCGGGCGGGCGGACAGGTCGTGCTCGACCTCGTGTCCGCAGGAGTGGGTGACGGGCCATCGGGTCTTCACGGCCAAGTAAGGCTCCTTCGCAGGGTTCAGCGGGCGTGGATGCTGTAGGCGTGGCGGGGGTCGACCGGCTGCGCGGCGGCCTCGACGGGCTGGGCCGCGCCGACCCGGCCGAGCTGGAGGCTGGTGGCGCGGGCGGCCTTGGCACGGGCGCCGAGGGTGGCCCCGACCGGCGGCCGGGCGGCGGGGGCGGCGGCGCGGGTGCGCGCGGGGGAGGCGGCGGAGATGGTCTCCAGGTCCTTGCGGACGCCGCCGAGGGTGGTCTGGGCGCTCTCCAGCACGGCGGAGACCTGCTCGGGGTCCAGGGCCTGCGGGTCGTCGCGCAGCTGCTGGGCGAGGCCCGTGAGGATCTCCTCGATCGCGGCCAGGGTGTTCTGCCGGTTGTTCAGCAGGGCGCCCATCCGGCTGCCGGATTCCGCGGGGGCCGGGTGCACGCGGGTGGCGAACGGGTCCCCTCCGGACTCCGGTTCGGGCCGCTTGCCGGGGCCGAGGTCGGGCGCGGGGATGATCCGGGTGGCGAACGGGTCGTCCCCGGCCGGACGCGGCCGGGAGGGCGCGGGCGGCGCGGTGACCTTGACCAGGTGGGTGTGGAACTGGTCCGCCGTGTTGTCCGGCGAGCGGTCCGGGTCGTACGGCAGGTCGGCCGCCACGCTCAGGCCGGCCGCGCGCAGCCGGGCCACGGTGTCCATGGCCCGCTCGGGGCCGTTGGCCTGCTGCTCGGTGAGGGAGAACAGCGTCGGGTGGCCGGGGACCCGGTAGAAGCCGGCGGCCGCGAGGTGCTTGGCGGCGGCGGGGTCGGCGGTGTTGTTGGTGGCGGTGATGCCGTGCTCGTGGTGGGTGCCCACCGTGACGTCGGCCCGGGCCGACGCGGCGGGACCGGTGACGAGCGGGGCGTCGGGAGCGGGGGAGACACGGCCGGTGACGATCTTCGTGCCGGGCGCGGCGGCGGCCGAGGAGGGGGACGGGTAGCCGGGGTGGGCGTCGTACTCAAACGCCCGGTCCGGGCGGACGTCGGCACCAGTGGAGCGCAGGGCCGCCACGGTCTGGCGGGCGTGGAGCAGCAGGTTGTCGGTCCGGCCGGTGAACGCGAGGTCGCCGCTGGTGCCCGCGAGCGGGGTGAAGCCGTAGTCGGCCAGCAGCCGGCGCTGGCGGTAGGTGGCGTGGTCGAGACCGGTGACGGCGACGCCGTGCTCGGGGTGGCGGGTGATCTGGATGACGGGGCGGTCGGTGATGCGGGGCTCCTAGAGGCTGGCGGCGTGCGTGGGTGCGGTGGAGAGCGCCTGCACGGACGGGGCCGCCTGGATGATGGGGCCGACGCCGAGGCCGCGGGCGGTGACGGCGCTCGCGGCGGTGGCCCGGACGCTGCGCGCGGTCGCGATCGGCGCTTCGACGACGGAGCCCAGGTCGGCGAGGGCGGCCTGCAGGTCGCGCAGGGTGTCGGACAGCCCTGCCGTCTGGCTGAGGGCGATGTCGGCGCGGGCGGCGAGCAGCTCGCCCTGCTCGGCGGGCACCTGGTCGATGAACGTGCTCACGTCGGCGAGCAACTGGGAGAGGTTCGGCAGCGCCCCGGACTTCGGGTCGAGCGCGGTGTCCAGCAGGTCGGCGACGTCCCGGCTGTCGGTGAGCGTGAGCAGGTTGACCTGTTCGAGCACGAGGTCCTCGGCGGCCTCGGCCAGGCGGTCTGCGGAGGCGGGGGGCGTGGCGAGGCCGACGGTGGCGACCTGCAGGCCCAGGCCCTGCAGGACCAGGCTCGCCCTGGCCGCGGAGATCAGCGACTGCCGGTCCCCGGCTCCGGTCGGCGGCAGGTAGATGTCGCGGTCGGGGGCGGACCCGTCGTAGCGCCACCCGAACTGGCGCAGGACGTCGGGCACCAGGCCCTCGGTGGCGTCGGTGGCGGTGGCGGCGACGATCCCCTCGGCCGGGTGGCGTGCGAAGACCACGTCGGCGCCGAACGTTGCCGCGCGGGCGGGGTCTTCCCGGGCGCCCGTTTCGACGGTCAGCTCGCCGGCGTCCAGCAGGTACGCGGCCTGGGCGGCCCGGGAAACGGCGTCGTCGCCGCGGAACTCGTACACCCCGCGGTCGTCCTGGAGCGCGACGGCGCCGTTCTGCTCCAGGAGCCGGTGTGCCGCGTCGGGGGCACGGGGGCCGAGTCGGGCGGTGATGGCGCCGTCGGCGCCGGTGCCGAAGGTGATGTCAGCCATGGAATCCTCGCTGTGGGTTGGGGGTGGGGGATCACCGTCGGCGGGCGGGGGCCGCGGCGGGGGGTGCAGGGGCCGGAGCCACCGGTGCCTGCCGGCTGCTGGGCGCGCGGCTGGCAGCGCGTGCGGCGCGCATGCGGGCTGCCGTCGGCGGACGGGTCTCGCGCAGGACCAGCAGCCGGAACTCCCGGCGGATGTGGCCGGCGAACGTCTGCGGCGCGTCCACGGTGATCGACAGCGCCCCGGTGGGGCGGTGATGGCGCAGTTCCAGGTAGCGCCCGGTGCCGCGGTCGGCGGCGATCATCCATTCGTCGTCGTCGAACGTGCGCCGGGCCTCCACCTCGACCTCGCCCTCGGCGATCTGCTCGGTGACGGCCCGCGTGTCGGAGCTCAGGCGGACGCGGCCCAGCCGCCCGCCGGCCTCGCTCCGCGCCCGGCGGGCGGTCTCTGCGGCGTCGGGGAACGGAGCCTCGGAGTTCAGCCACCCGTAGTGCCGCAGTACGGCGGTCGAACCCTGCTGCGGCTCGTGCCAGTTGCGTACCTCGACGCCCTCGGCGATCAGGCGGCCGATCGCGGCTTCCGCCGCGGCGCTCTGATCGAACATGGGCAGCGAGGTGCCCATGTGCCACGCGCCGAACGGCTCGGACCGCAGGTGGAAGCCGGCATCGGCCAGGACCCGCGTAACAGCCGGCCTGGGGTAGCGCGGAGCCAGGACGAACTCGCCCAGGTCGTAGTTCCAACCGAAGCGAAGCGGCTGCGGTGCCACACGGCCCGTCATCGGCTCCGACCCGGCGCGGCCGGAGACCTCGGTGCGTCGCGGTTCTGCAGAGCCTGGAGGTGCTCCAGCAGATCGGCCTCGGCCTGGTCGCGGGAGGCAGCGGCGTCCTCCAGGACCTCCAACTGGACGCCGAGGTCCGCGAGCAGCCGGTCGTCGACCCGGCGCTGCCGGTCCGCGCAGATCAGCAGCCGTATTCGCTCGAACGCGACGGCGGTCTCCGCCTTCGTCAGCGCGCGATGGGCATCCAGTACCCGAGCCTCGGCGGCGCCGGGGCGCGCCTGTTCGGCGTGCAGCACCGCGATGCTGGCGCCGAGGGCGGCCTCCACCCGGGAGTCGAGGCGGGTCAGGGACGGCGGGACAGGCAAAGGATTCCTTTCAAGCAGTGGTACGGGCAGACGCAGGCGGCGGGCGAGTTCACAGCCCACGGCCCGGCGAAGCAGGCGCTGCCAGGGGCGGCGCGGCAGGCAAGGCCGCCGGGGTCGGCGCCGACCGGACGCGGGCGGAGGTCGAGCGGGCGGAGGCGGCAGCGGCCGGGCCCGGACGGGAGAGGATCGGCAGGGGTGCGTCCAGGCGCCAGGCGGCGGGGGCGTCGGTGAACCGCCCGCGCGGGTCCGTGGACCACGGCACGACCGGGCCCCGCCGGTGCTCGCTCAGCCCGATCACCTCGACACCATGGGCGTGCAGCACGTACGCCCAGCTGAGCCCGGCGGTGGTGCGGTCCGTGATGACCGCCCGGTGCTCCACCCGGCCGTCCGCCCTTGGCCCGGCGCTGTACTGGCGGCCGGGCCACCGGCTGACGCCAGGGGCGGTGCGCACCTCGTCGGGTGCGCCGTCCAGAAGTTCGGCGCCGAGGGCGGACCACCCCACCGGGACGTCGTCGACGAGGTGACGGGCGAGGGCGTCGACGTCCGCGTCGAACCGGTACTGGAACGCGCCCAGAATCAGCGGGAGTTGGTGGCTGGGGAGGCCGTCGCTGTGGCAGTAGATCCCGCGGTAGCCGCTCGGTGTGGGGCGGGCGATGACGGAGCGTGTGGACAGATGATCTCCGAACGTCGGAACGAGGCGGGCCTGCTACCGGCTGCGGCGGTTGTGCGGGTCGGGGCCGCCCTGTTCGGTGAGGGCGGCGGCGGGTACGACGGCTCGGCGCTCACTGGCGCATCCCGGTGGCGCGGGGTGCTGCGGTGAGGGCCGGCGCCTTGGCGGGCAGGGCATCGCGCTGGGGCGGGGCCGCCGCGGCGGACCGGGCGGTCGCGGCATCCGCCCGAGGGGTGTCCGACGCAGGGATTGGCAGGATCGGCTCGTGCCCGAGGACGACCGCCGCCGCATCGAGGTCGTCGTAGGTGATGACGTCGAAGAAGCGGTTGCCCTCGGTGGTGAGCACCGCCGCGGTGCCGTCGGCCGGGTAGCTCGCCAGCAGGCGGGTGGGACCGGCGGCTTGGCTCAGGCGCGCGTGGACCACGAGACGCCCGGCCGCCACGTCCGCGGCCACGGCATGGACCCAGATCGTCCCCGGCAGGCGCGTCAGCGACGGCGCATCGGTCGCGGGCTCGGCCACGGCCTGCCGCTGCTCGGCCTCGCTGTAGAGGCGGAGCACGTCGTAGCCGGCTGCGGTGAGCAGCCGTGTGGCGTCGATGACGAGCCGCGGTACGACCGACGGCGAGGTGTCCCGAGGGGGCCGGTGCAGCCCGGTCGCGTCGTCGCGCACGAGTCCGGCCTGCTCCAGCCACTGACGGCTGGCCCGGTCGACCGGCTCGGCGGCGAGGGTGGCGCCGGCGGGGTCGGCGGCGAAGGTGATGGTGGGTGAGGGCACAGGCCTCCGATGCGGGTGGTCCGGTCGGGCGGGGTGTGACGGGGGTCTACTCGGCGTCGGGGCTGGAGTCCGGGTCGTGGACGTAGCCGAAGACGATCCGTTCCAGCTGGCCGAGGAGCAGGTCGCCGTGCTGGCGGAAGGCGTCGAGGCGCTCGGCGACGTAGTCCTGCCGGTCGGCCTCGGCGCGAGCGACGCGCGCGAGGTTACGGGTGGAGAGCCGTCCCCATTCCAGAAGGTCTGTAGGCGTGGCAAGGTCCATCCACACCCAGATCCCCGAGCCCAGCTTCAGCACGCCCTCGGGGTGGAACATCCCGGACTTCCGCCGGGGGTTGGGGCTGCGGCGCTCACCCCACCCGCGGACCAGGCCGTGGACGAGCTTGTCGAGAGCAGCGGCCTGTACGTGGGCTTCGAGGTCGGTGGCGGCGAGACGCTGGCGGACCTCGGCTTCGAGGTCGCCCTTGCGGAACCGCCCGCTCTGGTCGGTTACGGCGTGCGCTGCCTCGTCGACGATCTCCCACAGCCGGAGTTCGGCAGTCACACTCATGCGGCCTCACGCTCCCGCCACGCCTGGGCCATCTCGGTGAGCGCCACCATGGCCTGCTCGATCACCTCGCCGGTGATCGCCCGGCCGGTCAGCATGAACTGCGGGTCGTAGAGCGCCACGGTGTCGGTACCGCGTGCCTGCGCGAGCGGCGGAACCACCTCGCACAGGAACTGGGTGGCGACCTTTCGCCTGCGGATCTCCTCCTCGGCGCGTTCCTTGCGCTCGGCCCACGCGGCGGGCAGGCTCAAGTCGCCTTCGACGACGCGATCCGCCAGCTCGGGGTCTTCCGCGCGGAGCCGGGCGAGCTGGTTCTCGACGGAGTCCGCCTGGGCCTTGGTCTCCCGAGCGGCCTTGTACGCGTCGTCCAGGCCGACGGCGCCGTTGATGACCTGGTCCACGAGGTCGGGGGCGTGGCGGAGGACGGTCAGTGCCTGACCGATCCGGCCAAGCGAGACGCCGGTCCGTTCAGCGATTGAACGAGCGGACCGTTCACCCGCAGAACGGCCGTCCTGTTCAGCCGCTGAACAGTTCCTCGCTGTGACCATGGCAACCTGCCCCTTGGTCAGGTTGCGCCTACGGATGTTGATCTGCAGCGCGAAGTCGGCCGGGTCCGGGCCGTCGTAGGTGGCGAATCGCGGCTCTACGCCGGCGATCTCGCAGGCCTTGAGGCGGTTGCGGCCGTCGAGGAGTCGACCGCTGGTGTCGAGCATGATCGGGTTGTACTGACCCTTGGCCTTGATCTCTTCGGCGAGAGAGAGGAGTTCCTCGTCGTCGAGCATCGGGAAGGTGTTGGCGGTGGGGTGGAACTCGATGGTGGTGTCCTAGAGTTGAGGGGAAGGGCCGTCGCCGACCGCTGTGTCAGGGCTCGCGCTGTCACACGCTGACGCTGGCTGGTTCGCGAGGCGCGGCCTGCATCCTTGCGTCGGTGTCGAACAGTTCACGCTCGGCCGGATGCAGAAGATGCTGGACCACGAAAGACCTGCCCGCGATCTTGTAGAGGCCCCGGCCGCGGGTGAGGGCGGCGATGGCCTGGGTCTCGACGCCGGTCAGGCCGAGCAGGCTCGCGGTGGCGGCGAGCTGGTCGGGTTCCTGGCGGTAGATGATGCGGGTGGCGCAGTCGCTGAGGAGGCCCTCCGCGAGGGCGCGGCCCCGGGATCCGGCGTCGCCCGCGGACAGCAGGTCCGACAGGCGGTGGATCACCAGGAGGTTGGCGATGCCGAGGCCTCGGCTGAGCTTCCACTGCTGCTGCATGCGCTCCAGCAGCGGCAGGTGGCGCATCAGACGCCACGCCTCGTCGTAGACGACCCAGCGCCGTCCACCGGCGGGGTCGGACAGGGCGGCTTCCATCCATGCGGAGGCGCAGGTCATGGCGAGGATCAGGCCGGTGTCGTCGCCGGCGGTGCCGAGGCTGGAGAGGTCGATGCTGAGCATCGGCGCCGTCGGATCGAACCTCACGGTCGACGGGGCGTCGAACATTCCGGCCAGGTCGCCCTGGACGAGACGGCGCAGGGCGTGCGCGAGGTCCTCAGCCGCTGCGCCGAGGCGTCGCGCGGGGTCTCCGAGGGCGTCGTCGAGGCGTCGGGCGTTGCCGAGCATGGCGGCGACGTCGCCGAGCAGCGGCACCCGGTCGGTACGGTGGGCTTCGGCGACGACCTCGTCCAGCGCGACGTCGAGAGCGGTGTGCTCCATCGGCACCAGGTCGCGGTGCAGCACGGTGCGGGCCAGCGAGGCGAGGAGCAGGAGGCGGCGCTTGCGGACTTCGGTCGCCCACTCGGCCGGGTCGGCAGCGGCAGGCGTCGTGGGGGCGTCGAGCGGGTTGAGCCGGCCGCTCATGCCGGGGCCGAGCGCGATGGTCCGCCCGCCGAGGGCCTCGGCCACCGGGGTCCACTCGCCCTTGGGGTCGCAGGGGATGTAGATCTTGTAGCCGTGGGCGATGCTGCGCAGGGCAAGGGACTTGGCGAGTGCGCTCTTGCCCATGCCGATGACGCCGGCGAGCAACAGGTTCGGATTCGTGAACCCTTCGATGCGGCCGTACAACTCGAAGGGGTCGAACGAGAAGCCGGCTTCGGCGTGGACGTCGCGGCCGATGTACATGCCGCCGGCGCCGAGGCCGCCCTCGGCGAGGAAGGGGAACGCTCCGCTCGCGGTCGCGGTGGTCATGCGGTGGGCGGGGAGTTTGAGCTTGCCGCCGCGGGCGGAGGCGGCGCCGGGGCGGCCGGAGGACGGGTAGACGGGGCGGGCGTCGAGTTCGTCGACCTGAGTCGTGGTGCGTCGGCGGGGCTGGTTGGCGAGGCGGGCCTCGCGGTGGGCGGCGGCGAGGTCGCGGCGGGCCTGGCGGCGGCGGTCCCGGTCGCTGCGGCTGGGCGTGAACAGGGCGCTGGCGCTGGTGTTCTTGGTCAAGGGGCGGGCGCTCTCTCCGGGCTCAGCGGCGGATCAGGTCGGTGGGGGTGCTGATCTGCCGCACGCGGGTGGAGGCCTTGAGGTGGCGCTGGCAGATGGTGAGGTCGGGGGCGCCTTCGGGAAGGCGCAGTGCGCAGGCCTCTCGGGTGGGCGCGCGTCCGTCGGGGCGGGGGGCGGCGTGGTAGGCGGCGTGCAGGTACTCGCTGACCTGCCACATCCGGATCCTGGCGTTGTGGAGCTGGTCGCCCTCGGCGGTGGCGTGGGCGCGGGTGCGGACCGTGGCGTGGTCGAGGAGCACGTGCAGCGTGACGGCGTGCTCGTGCAGGGCGTCGAGTTCGACGCGCGTCAGTGGCTGGTCGCTGGTCAGCTCGGTGTCGCGGTGGCAGGCGAGGGCGGTGGTGGCGAACCCGATCAGGTTCGGCTCGTCGTGCATGGGGTGCCCTTCGGCGGTCAGAGGCGGGCCAGCGGGAGGGCGGCGGCGGTGAAGGCCTCGGCCTGCTGGAGGGTGAGGCGGCGCAGGTCGATCAGGGCGGCGACGGCGGCGGTCTCGACCTGGGCGCAGGCGGCGCTGAGCTGCTCGGCGTCGTCGGCGGACACCACGAGCAGGCCGGTCATGGCGACATCGGCGTGTCCGGCGATCAGCTGGAGCTCGCGTGCCTTCACGTCGGCGTACTCGACGGTGTCGGCCTCGGAGTCGACCTGGCCCCGGCGCACACGCTCGGCGGCGTCGGCCACGATGGTGGCCTTCTTGCGCTGGACGTCCTTGAGGGCGGCGTCGATCTGCTGCGGCGTGTAGTGCAGGGACAGCGTTCGCCGCACGCCCGAGGAGTACAGGAGCTGGTGGAGGAAGCCTGCCGAGGTTTCGGTGCGGGGCCACTGCTCGATCCAGAAGGTGGCGTGGTGCGCGCTGTCGGTGCGGATCTTCTCGGGTTCCTCGACGAGGACGACGGGGCCGGCGGCGGCGACGTCGGCCTCGGGGCGGCCGGAGTCGGACCAGCGTTCCAGGGCGCCGAGGACGGCGGGGTCGTAGGCGGTGCGAACGACGGCGGCGATCTCGCCGGCGGTGAGCCAGCCGCCGGGCACCAGGCCCGCGCCGCGCACGGACTGGTCGAGCGAGGCGGTGAGCTGGGCCAGGACCGAGAATGCACCGGCCAGGCCGCCGCCGGCCTGGTTGATCAGGCGCCGGGCCTCGCGCAGGTCGAGGGCGATGGCGATGTAGGCCTCGTGGGGGGCCGCGGCGGGGCCGGCGGCTGCGAGCAGGTCGGCGTAGATCGGGCCGGCGACCGGGGTGTTGGGCAGGCCGTGTTCCAGCCAGTACCGCTGCAGGGCGTCGCCGCTGTCGGGGACGGTGCGTTCCAGGACCTGGATGCGGGCGATCTGTCCGGAGCGGGACAGGGCGGCGAGTGCCCGGCCCCAGCCGCGGACGTTGTCGGACTGCGTGGCCGGGTCGAGCAGGGCGAAGGCCCGGGAGGAGACGCGGGTGACGGCGGTGAGTGTCCCCTGCTGCTGGTCGTGGACGGCGCCGAGCCGCCCGTCGGGCGAGGTGACCGCGCGCAGCGAGGCGGCGGTGCCGGGCAGGTGCAGCAGGCCCTCGACGGTTGGCCGGGTGGAGGGCCGGGCCAGCCAGATCAGCTGCCCGCGGGTGCGGCGCAGCCAGTAGCGCAGGCCGATCGGTGCCCACTCGGCGAGGGACCGGCCGCGTATGCGGAAGACGACGGCGACGGCGAGCAGTACCCACAGCGGGGTCAGGGCGAGGGCGCCGAGGATGCCGACGGTCATCAGGACGGCGAGCAGGAGGGCACCGCCGAAGGCGGTGGCGACGAGCTGGGGGAGGGTGAGGCCGAGGAGGATGCCCCGGCGGGAGCGGGAGGGGAACTTGATCGTGGCGGGTGTCTCGCTGGGCGTCAGGGGATGCTCTCGGGGTGCGGGGGCGGGGAGCCTGCCCCTGCTCCTCCCGACGGGGCAGGACCGGGAGGAGCAGGCAGAGACGTTTCTGCACATGGGGCGGGGGGAAGCGCCGGGCCGTCAGGGGGACGGCGGGCGCTGGGGGAACGTGAAGCGCTGGCCGGCGCCGGAGGCCGCGCCTGCGGCGGAAGGCCCGGAGGGCTGTGCGATCACGGGATCGAAGGCCGGCCCGGCGGAGGCGGGGGCGGCGGGTGCCGTGGCGGAGGAAGCCGGGGCTGCCGTGCCCGAGGTCTTCAGGGCAGGGGAGCCGGCCGCCGCGTGGGCTGCCGAGGCTGTCGAGCTGCCGGAAGGAGCGGAGGCGCCGGGGGATCCGGCGCGGGTGACGAGCGGTCGGCCCTTGTCACCGTCGGCGCGGTCGGAGCGGCTGATCAGCGGAACGCCGCCGTCGCCGTCGCCGCTGCGCTGCTGCCCGTACTTGAACGAGGTGGGCGCGGCCTTGGCGAGGTCGACTGCTCCAGGACCCTGCGGTGCGGCGCCGCTGCCGGAGGCGTTGGCAGTGGCGCCGGACTGCGTGCCGGGGATCTGGGCCGGGCCCTGCGGGGTGGATCCGGCGGCGCCGGCCCCGGCCGCGGCTCCGCCGCCTGCGCCCATGGCCATCTGTCCGCCCTTCTTGGCGGCGGCGCTCGCGACCTGCAGGCCGGCGGCGGTCGAGCGGTGCAGGTCGTGCGACTGCCCGTCACCGGCCCAGTGGACGAACTTGTAGATCATGAAGGGCGACAGGAGGACCAGGGCCATGACGACCAAGCCGGCGATGATGTCGCTGAGAGCCTGTATGCCGTCCTTGGTGTCGGACTTCCCGAGGGCGGACACGCCGACCAGCATGATGATCGTCATCACGAGCTTGGAGAACACGACGGTGGCGGTCGCCTCCACCCAGCGGCGCTTCCAGTCGCGGGTCGGCTCCCACGGGCCGCCCGCGGCAGCGAACGGCGCGAGGATCACCAGCACGAGGATCGACACCTTGCGGAAGATCATCATGCCCCAGTAGAGGATCGCGCCGACGGCGCAGCCGAGCGCGACCAGGGACGGTACGGCCCAGCCCAGCGGGGTGGTGATGGTGATCATGCTGACCTTGACGAGGCGCCGCACTGCATCGTCCATCGAGGAGTTGGCGATGGTGAACAGCCCACGCGACAGCGCGTCGACGACCACCAGCGCGACGCTGGTGAAGGAGATCGCGCACATGGCGAAGAACACTGAGCTGATGGTGGCGGTGACGGCCTGGCCGAGGGCCTGGCCGTCACGTCTCCAGGCGGCCCTCACCAGTTGAAGCGTGAAGGTCATCACGATCATGGTCAGGGCGATGGGCAGGATGAGGGCGTAGTTGGTGCGGAACCAGGCGGCACCGAGGTCGACGTTGGTGGTCTGGTCGACGGCACGGCTGGCGAGGTCGACGGCCGACTTGGCGAGGTCGCCGGCCGACTTCGCGATCCAGTTGCCGATGCTGGAGGTGATGGAGTCGGACACGCCGCCGACGACGGTGTCGCACAGCAACCCCGCACCCGGAAGATCACAAAATCCGATGGTGTCCTCCTAGTGGTAGAGCGGGACGGGGGTCAGGGGTAGACGGTGGGGGCGATGGCGGCGAGCGTGCAGTCCTTGCCCGGGCGGCACTGGACGGCGAGGGTCAGCGCGCGGGCCTCGGCGCCCCGGCCGCCGTCGCTCCAGGCGATGTCGACCTTGCCGGTGACGGTGACGGCGTAGATGTACGCCCTGGTGAGGGCGGTCGGGTCATTCGCGATGGCCTGGGCGTAGGTCGCGGGGACGTGGGCCTCGATGTCGCGGGCCGTGGAGGTCTGGGCGTTGTCGCGCAGCCGGGACCACAGCACCGGGTCCGGCACCTGGCCCTCGACGCTGGCGCCGTCGGCGTACTCGATCTCCGGGGTGAGCCACAGTCGCAGGCCGGAGACGAAGCCCTCCTGGGTGACCGCGCGGGCGTCGTAGGTCCACAGTGTCTGGGCGAACGCCGCAGCGAAGTCGGTCGGGCTGGTGGTGTGCGGCGGCCGGGCGACGGTGGGGCCCGCTTCCGCGGGCAGGGTGTCCGGCGGTCCGACCGGTGGGGCGGGTGTGGGATCAGGGCGGGCGGCGGGCGAGGGGCCGGCCGGGGGAGGGGCGGTGTGGCCGCCGCCTGCCAGCCGGGCGAGGAGCCCGGCCAGCAGGCCGACGACCAGCAGCACGCCCAGTCCGATCAGCAGCCGGTGCCGCAAGGGCGAACCGCCGCTGGTGGAAAGGGGCTTGGGCACTTACTTGACCTGCGTCCCGAGCGCGGAGAAGAAGGCCACGAGCCCGTTGGCGGCGCCGAGGAGCAGGGCGACGCCCCCGGCGACCATGGCGCCCTGCTTGCCCTTCTGTTCGGCTCCGTGTGATCCCGAGTGGTGGCCCCAGGCCCAGACGACGCCGGCGACGCACATCGCGCCTACGGTCGCGACCACGGCGAACAGGTTGATCGAGGACACGACCTGCTTGAGGACCGTGAGGCCCGGCAGACCGCCCTCGGCCGGGGCGACACCCGGATCGTAGGCGAGGTGGGAGACAGCCTCGGCGGCAAGGATGAGCGACGACAAACGGGTTCTCCGGAAGGGGATTTGGGCGCGCGAGAGCGCGAAGCGGCGCCGTCGCGGCGCGAGAGAAAGAGAGAGAAAAAGGGGGAGAGGCGAAAGCTCAGGGGGCGACGCGGCGGATGTCGGTCACGCCGGATTTCCACGCACTGAACTGAGCGATCCGCACCACGTCACCCGTGTGCGGGGCGTGCACGACGAGGCCGGAACCGATGTACATGCCCACGTGCTCGGGCCCCTTGGGGCCGGGTTCGGTGAACAGCAGGTCACCGGCCCGCAGGTCGCCGAGCGTGACGACGGAGCCCTGCTTGACCTGGTCGTAGGTGACGCGGGCGAGGGTGGCGCCGCCGGCCTTGTACGCCTGCTGCATCAGGCTGGAGCAGTCGCAGCGGCCCATCGGATCCGGGCCGTGGCTGTCGGTGCACAGCCCGCCCCACTGGTACGGCGTGCCCAACTGGCCCAGCGCCCAACGGATCGCGGACTGGACGGCCTGCGGCACGTCGGTAGGGATCTGGTAGCCGGGCGGAAGGGCGCCCGCCGGGATCAGTCCCCAGTCGGTGTCCGTACCCGGCGGTGTGCACGACCCGGCGCCGGCGACGGGCGCGGTGCCTGTCGCCGGGGCGCCGATGGCCGCACCGACCGCCTGCTGCAGGGCGATGGCCAGCGTCTCCCATTGCGCGTAGGCGTCGGGGAATCCGCTGCGCTGCACCTCCTGCGCGGCGACGGTGAGCGGCATCTCCTGCCAGCCCTTCACCTTCAGCAGCGCCTTGTAGAAGGACGTGCTCGCGTACACCGGGTCCATGATCTGCTCGACGGATCCCCAGCCCTGGGACGGGCGTTGCTGGAAGAGGCCGAGCGAGTCGCGGTCGCCGCCGTTCAGGTTCCGCAGCCGCGACTCCTGCATGGCGGTGGCCAGCGCGATCACCTGGGCCCGGGGAGGGACCTGCAGCGCGACACCGGTGGCGACGATCTGTTGGGCCATTGGGATCTGCACGCTCGGCAGATCCAGGCCCGGCACCGGGGTGGTCGGCCCGACCTGGCCGCCCAGGATCTGCTTGACCGCGGCTTCGACCGCCGCCGCGTCCACAGCCTGTGGATTGCCCGAGGTCGAGCACGCGGCGGAGGCGTCCTTGGCGGTGACGATCGCCAGGGGAAGGATCAGCGCGAACGGTGTCAGAAGAACGGCGGCGCCGAGACCGGCGGCGACCTTCTTCACACGGCCCGCCGGTCGGCCGCACCCTTTCGGTCGGCGCCCGGCGGGCGGGCAAAGGTGGAGATGGGCAGGTTGATTCCCGTCACGTGGAAACTCCGATCGTGTGGAGCGCGGGCGGCTCGTCCAAAGGCGTCCCGGCGCAGCGGTGAGAGGGTCGAATGACACCCGAGAGATTGGCGCCCGCAGTAACCGGCGGAAGTTCCCGCTTCCATCGGTGCTGGTCAAGGCACTCTCGGCGTCGGTGAACACGCTAAGGGCCCGCATATCTCCCGTGCAAGGAATTCACGGATATCCGCGAATATGCGTGAATTCCTTGCACGGGAGATATTGCGGCGCCTATGGTCTCTCCAGGCCCGCCGGTGTACCACGCCGCGGGCCTTTCTGTGCGCCGCCGAAAGGCCATGGCGCAGCCTGTTGGCCCCCATCTTGCGAGGTTCCTTGCCCGACTACACCCTCCACCGGGGCGATGCCCTGACCCGCCTGAGTGAACTGGAGAGCGGCTCCTTTGACTGCGTGATCTGCGACCCGCCCTACAACAGCGGAGGCCGCACCACCCAGGAGCGCGTCGGCCGGTCCGCCCGCGACAAGTACACGACCGCGGGCTCCAAGCGGGTCCTGCCGGACTTCCCCGGCGAGAACAAAGACCAGAGGTCGTACGGCTTCTGGCTGTCCCAGCTGCTCGCCGAGGCCTTCCGGCTGACGGTGGACGGCGGCACCGCCTGCATCTTCGCGGACTGGAGGCAGTTGCCGACCACCACCGACGCGATGCAGGCCGGCGGCTGGCTGTGGCGCGGCATCGTGCCCTGGTACAAGCCCTCCGCCCGCCCGCAGAAGGGGCGCTTCACCCAGAACGCCGAGTTCGTGGTCTGGGGCTCCAAGGGAGCGATGGACGGCGACCGCAACCCGGTCTACCTCAAGGGGCTCCTGGAGGGCAGCCAGCCCAGCGGCTCCAAGCGCCAGCACATCACGCAGAAGCCGGTCGGCATGATGCGCGAGCTGGTGCAGATCTGCCCGCCCGGCGGCCGGATCCTCGACTTCACCGCCGGATCCGGGTCCACCGGGGTCGCCGCTCTCCTCGAAGGCCGTTCCTTCCTCGGCGTGGAACTGACCGACCACTACGCCGACATCGCCGAGCAGCGCCTTGCCGAGGCCAAGCTCGCCGCCGAGGAAGCCGCCGTGCAGCCCGCGTAGCCCGCCCTGCTCCTCCGCGCGCCGCCCCATCCCGATCTTGGAGTCGACCTGCCCAGCAACTGCCCCGCCATGCCCGCCGCCGAGCCCGAAACCCCGGACAAGGACTGCTTCGACGGCTGGAGCCTGCACCAGCTCCCGGACGGCGGAGAGGTGTTCGCCAGCCCCTGCCAGCGGGTTCGGCTGCACTTCCCGTCGACACCCGCCTGGGACAGCGCCGTCACCGTCGCCGCCTACAACGGGCCGACCGGCGAGCCGCTGTGGCGCGCCCGCTTCGACGACACCGCGCCCGACACGGTGATCGGCTCGCTGATGTGCGCGCTCGCCCACGACCTCGCGCAGCCCGACCGCTACGACCAGCAGCGCGCGCTCGTGGGACCCGCTGTCGAGGACCCGGACGACCTCCTGGCCTCGGCCAGGCACTGCCCCGGCGCCACCTCGCCCGCTTGGTGCGGCTGCCCCCGGGCCTTCGGCCTGGACCGCACCTACCTCACCCGAGCGGGGTGGCGGCTGTGGGGCCTGCACGACGACGGACGCCGCTGGCACGCCCACTTCGACGCGGCGACACCCGCCCACCTCATCGCCGCGGCCTGCCACCCGCTCGACGAGCACCCCACCTGCGGCTTCGCACCGGAGACGGCCGACGGCCCGCACGCCGGCCGGGCGAGCGCGCCGCTGGAGACGCTGCTCGCCGCCGCCCGCAAGGTCGTCGCCGAGACCGGACGCACCTCGGCGACGGCCCTGGCCGAGGGCCTGCGCGCCCGCGGCATCCCCGTCGGCACCGCGCGGGCCCGCAAGATCGCCGCGCTCCTCAAGGCCGAACGCGCCGCCAGCCTGCTGTAGAACCCGCACGCAGGGCGGCCCCGGAACAACCGGGGCCGCCCCCACCTCTCTGGAGCACCGATGACGCCGCCGCCCGCCCACGACATGCCGATGGTCGTCCACCCCGGATACCTCGCCGGCCCCGGCGACGCCCCGCACGCCCTGCACACGTTCACCAGGGGACGCGAGGACTGGACGCTGACACCGGTCGGCAACCAGCTCGTCGCCGCGCACCAGCGGCACCCCGTCCTGCTGACCCTCGACCCGGACGACGACGGGCCACGCTGGACGATGGCCTCCCTGAGCCACCCCGCCGGCCTGCTCGAATGGCACGCCACGTTCGATGCCCGAACCCCGGCCGAGGTCGTGACGGCCGTGGCCCGCCGCCTCGCCTTCGCCCTGGCCCAGAGCACCGACGCCGAACGCGACCGGCAGCTCTGGGGACACGACCACCCGGTCGCCGGTACCGCGGACGCCCTCGACGCCGAAACCACGCGCGCCCACCACTGGACCCGCGCCGGCGACCTGCGCACCACCCTCACCCTCGACAACCCCGACGGCACCGCCGCCCTGCGCGTCCACCGCTTCGTCGAACGCTCCGGCAGCGACCCGCTCGACACCGTCTTCACCCTCCGCGCCGGGGCCCGCGGCCACCAAGACGACTGGTGGCGAGCCGAGTTCAGCCGCTGCATCCCCACCGCCGTCCTCCTCGCCGCAGTGCGCACCGTCACCGACCCCGGCCACTACGAGCGCCACGCCTCCCAGATCCCCATGCTCCACCGGTCCCTCCTGCGCACCCACCCGGTGGCCCGCCGCCGCCCGCAGGCCCGTCCGTGAGCGATGACCACATCCCGTCGCCCCCGGCCTCCGGAAGCCGGGCCCTGGCTCCCGACACCCTCGTCACCGTCACCCCGGGCCACCTGGCCGGTCCCGGCGACCCCGATGCGGGCTTTGCCGAGTTCTTCGAGGACTGCCCCGGCTGGAAGCGCTACCGTCCGAACGACGAGACCTCGGTCGCCGTCCACGAACAGCTCACCGCCAGGATCGAACTCGACCACGAGGCGACAACCGGACCACGCTGGACCATCGCCTCCTACGAGTCGCCGGTCGGCGAACTCGACTGGCGGGCCACGTTCTGCACCCGGACGCCGGTCGAGGTGGTGATGGCCGCGGCCCGCCAGCTGTCCGCAGCGCTGAACTCCTTCTCGGCGACTGCGAGCGACGAACTCCTGTGGGGCCGGCACCCCCGCCGCGAAGCGATTCTGCAGTCCGTGGCGGCGGGCGACCCGCCCTGGCAGGAGTACCAGCCCGCGCAGGAGTTCATCCGCCCCGACCGTACGGGCGGCATCCGCACACAGGAATCCGGTGCGCACCACCCCGCCTCGGCGGTGGAAGTCACTCTGTGGGCAGGCCCGCGAGGATACGCCGACGCCCGATGGCAGGCCCAGTTCACCCGGAACACCCCGAGCATGCTGATCACGGCCGCTCTCGACGAGGTCGTCCAGCCGCTGCCCGCCACGCGGCTCATGAACCAGGTGCCCGCGCCCAACCTGACGCAGGTCCGCGCCGAGGCGCGGCACCCGCGCCGAGCAGCCGCCGCCGTCCGCGGACGCCACACGTCCCCTGGCGCTCATGCGCTCCGGCCCGGTTCCACCGAGTCGGCCATCAGGCAGGCGAAGCGACGCTCGTGACCGACCCAGTGCCACAACGGGAGAGCACGAATGCCGTTCCGGCGGTCGTACCGAACCGGGCACCAGCACCGCAGCCGTGGCCGCGCCCGCGGGCGCGGCCACCAGGACCACCAACGCTCCTGCCGCGCTTCCGAGCAGGAGCCGGACCCGCCCACCGCCAAGGCCCCACCCCCGATCCCTACGGAGACCCACCTGACCTCCACCACCCAGGCCGCGGCAACCGAGACCGACGGAGACACCCACGTCCACCCCGTCTACCTGGCAGGCAGCCGCTACACCGGGGACTTCGCCCTTCAACCGCTCCTCGACCTACCGGACACTCGGGCCCACAACGACGAGTACGGCAACTTCTACCTGACCACCGCAGACGGTCGGATCCGCATCGGGTTCATCCCGGAGCAGGACTGGGACACCCTGTGGCAGCTCGCCGTCGCCCCGGGGCCCTTCGCCGACCCCCACTGGGTGGCGAGCTTCTCCGATGACACACCGACCGAGATCGTCACCGCCGTCACCACGAAACTCGCCGACCTCTACCGGCCGAGCGAGGACGCATGGCTCACCGAGCGCACCGCCGGCCCACTGGAGTGGATCGCACCCTACGCCGCAGCCGGCTGGACCGCCCACGAAGTCGATACCGGACAGCTCACCCTGCACTCACCCGACACCCTGGCCAAGGTCACCTACAGCCTGCGCCCGCTCGCCCGCGAGGACGCCGAACAGGCCGGCCAGGACGGCCGGTACACCATCGGCACCGTGTCCAGGACAGGCTGGTACGGACGGTTCAGCAGCGGCACACCGTCCCGGATCCTCGACGCCGCCTCCGCCGCCATGCTCGACCCCGCCCCCATCCCGCGCTACCGCAGCGAACTCGGCCCCTACAGCCGACGAACGGCCTCGATCACGCCGATCACCCCACCGGCTCCCACCCCGGCCGACCTCCAGCGGGCCGCAGCCCGAGTCCGCACCGCCCCGAGGATCCTCCTAGCCGCCCCCGCCGACGCCAGCACCCGGCTCGCCTGGACCACGACCACGCCCGGCCCGAGACGCCGCTGACCCCAGCCGCTACCCCTTCCCGTGCAGCGCCGCCGCGCCCGACGCCTGCACCGCGGCCGACAAGGAGAAACCCCATCCCACCCACCTACACGATCAGCCGCTCGGCGACCACCGGCACCATCGCCGAAGGCCCCTTCGACGACCTCGCGCTCACCCTCCTGCGGCGCGAGGGTTTCAACGACATGCACATCGCAGGCGGCACGCTCCACGCCCAACTGCCCCACCACCTCAGCGAGCAGGACCAGAACCGGGCAGCCTCCTCAGCGGCGAGTCTCCTGCACGCCAACGGCTTCACGGTCGACCTCGACCCGGCACTCGGCACCCCGCCGCCCACCGCCGCCTTCGTCCCCACCGCCGTCCCCGACCCGGCAGCCGCCCTCGCCGACCTGACCCACCGCCTGAGCACGGGCGACACCGGATACGACGGAACAGCACGCCTCACCCAGGCCGTCCTCGGGCCCGACGGCGCCCTCGCCCAGCTCGTCGCCTTCACCGAGGGCGCCGCTGCCTGGAGCGCGAGGCTCGGCCACGGGCCGGGCGACGACCTGTCCGACCTCCTCGCCGAGAGCGCCGACACCCTCGGCGAACTCCAACGAAGGCTTGGCGACACCGCGACACGCATCACCACCATGGGCGCCAGCTGGGAACCACACCGGTCCAGCCCCCGCCAGGCAGCAGCCACCGCCGGAACCCACTCGACCAGTACCGGCACCACTCCCGCGCCGCAGACACCGGTACAGGCACCGTCGGCAGAACCCCACCCCGGTCGGCGCCGATGACCGACACCACCCCATCCCTCGTCACCTTCGGCACGTTCGGCACCACCGTGGTGGCCGTCGGGGCCCGGCCCGAGCGCCACCCCGACGCCGCCCGCCAGCTGGAGAAGGCCGGCTTCGCCTACCGGCCGGACGCCGGCGTGCACGAGCTGCCCGCCGAGACCCACCCCCAGGACGTCGTCCTGCGCATCGAGTTCGCGGCCGACCTCCTCACCGCCGCCGGGGTCGACGGCCTCGGCATCGACCCCGACCTGACCCGGCTGCTGGAGCAGCAGGCCCGGCACCTCGCCGCACAAGCCCACACCGCAGGCCTTCCCGGCCCGGACGGCCCACCTGCCCCGACATCCCGAGACCCGCACGGAGGTGCCCCGTCGCCGACCCGGACACGATGATCGACGTCACCCCCCGGTACCTGGCCGGGCGCGACTACAGCAACCAGGTCTTCGACCGGCTCGTCACACGATGGGGGTGGGGCCGCGCCGATGCGACCGAACTCAACCAAGAGTTTGGCTGGAGTCCCGACCATCGATTCCGCCTCGGGGCCGGCCAACTCGACCCCGGCGCGTGGTGGCGCATCGCTGCGGCGAAGGAACCGCTCGGGCCGCCCGAGTGGCAAGCGGGCTTCTCCCAGGAGACCCCGCCCGAGATCGTCCTCGCCGTCACCGAGGAACTCGCCCGCACCGGCTCGGCCATCGACTGGACCGGCGAGAGCCATCCGGCGCTCAAGGCCCCCACCGACCGCCGGACCCTGATCCACACCCTCCTCGACGCCGGCTGGCGCAGCACCTACCGCGACGGGCGCCTCGACCTGGAGGCCCCCGACCACCTCGCCCGCGTCCAGATCCGCATCGACCCGCACGGCGACCCGTTCGACCTGATGAGCCAGCCCCACCTGTACGTCGAGGTCGGCCCCCGCGACACGGGGGGCTACCCGCCGTACTGGCAGGCCATGCTCACGACGACCGCCCCCACCGTCGTCGTCGACGCCCTCGCCCAGGCCCTCACCGACCCCACCCCCCTTCAGCGCGACCGGGACTGGGTGGACGAGGAACTGCTCGCCCACCTCGGCCACACGGTCGATGGTGTGCTCGCCGACACCGATCCACAGGCTCCCGAGCCGCGCGAGGCTGCCCGCCCGTACACCGAGACGGACCTGCGGGAAGCGGCAGCCGAGGTCTGCGAGGAAGCGCTGGAGTGGACCGAGGACCTCGACCTCACACCCGACATGTACATCGAGGACCGGCTCATCCCCAGCAGCCGAACCGGCACCCCCACGACGTGGGGCCAACTGCCGTCGGAGCAAAAAGCCCTGGCGTACCTGCTGGTGACCGACATGGTCGTCGCGGCCGCGGCGAGTGCACCGGCACTCCTCGACCTTCCCCTGGGCGCCAACCTCGACCCGCTGCCCGCGAGCCGAAAGCCGACCCCGCCCCTCGCTGCGAAGCTCAGCGAACTCGCCTTCACCATAGGCGACCTGAAGGACGCGGCAGCCTACGCCGCTGCGGCGCAGATCAACGGGGTGGACCTCAGCGGAATCGCCGATTCGCTGCACGACCGGCCGGTCGGCGACGGCACCAAGTGGACCTGGGGATCACTGCCGACCGCCCAGCACAAGCAGGCGCTCCACGAGATCGACCGCCTGCTGACCGGGGCTGCCGAGCGCACCCCGGAGCTCTTCGCCCCGGACTTCAGGCCCGCGCCGCTGGCCCTCGTCACCCCGGTCTACCTCGCCGGCCCCGGCCATGACCGCACCTCTGCGGCCAAGCCCTTGACCGACCAGGGCTGGACCACTGAGGAGCAGGGCGACACCACGGTGTACACCAGCCCGTGCCGACGGCTGTGCGCCCAGTCGACCATCGACGATAAGGGGACGAGCTGGACTGCCTCCCTCCACTACCCGCTGGGCGGCGAGGAGGTCTGGCGGGCCAGCGCGGACCGCCGCACCCCGCCGGAGATCGTGGCCGCCCTGCACACCGTCCTCGCCGCCAACGCGGCCGAGCTGGTCCGGCCGTCCCGGCACACCGCACACGGCCTCGCGCCGGTCATCGCCGCAGGCTGGCACGACAACAGCACCCGCGAGCACCTGATGTGGGACTCGCCGGACGCCGAGACGGCCAGCGTCTACCGCTGCACCGCCCCCGCCGGGCAGATGTTCGCTGGGGAGAGCCGCGCCTGGCAGATCAGCGCCGGCAAGCTCGGTCCGGGCGAAGTCGAGGGCTGGACCGTCGAGATGTCGGAGAACATCCCGGCCCCGCTGCTGGAAGCCGTCACGGCCGCCATGACCGACCCCACACCGGTGGCCCGCCTCGGCCGCGACCTCACCTCCGAGCACCTGCTGTACCTCGACGTCCGCCCGCTCGTCCCGCAGACCCCGTCCGGCCCGTCCGGCCCGTCCGCGCGGACGCTGGCCGCCCGTACCAGGACAACCAAAGCCGCGCCCGCAGCAGTACTCACCGGAGAAGTGAAGAGCGCGGCGCCGTCCGGGCACCGCCGCCTCTGCTGACCGTCGCCCCTGACGAGGAATCCTGAAGCCCACCCATGCCACCGTCCTCACCGTCCTCGCCCCGTTGGCAGACGGTCTCGCCACCGGCCGCCAGGCCGTCGCCCGCCGGGGCGGCGTACTGCTCACCGCCGAACTCGCCCAGGCCGGGATCCGGGACAACACCTACAACGGGATCCTGATCCGCGCCGTCCTGCTGGAGAACGGCGCCGAACTGGGCTCGAACCGCTTCGACTTCGACGCCCACGGCACCGTCCCCCGCACCGGCTTCGTCCACACGCTCCACGACCTCGACCGCATTCACCGCTCGGGAGAGCTCGACCCCCAACCCCTGCGCAGCGCAATCGGCCAATACCTGGAGGTCTACGCCGTCGCTCCCGCCGAGCCGCCCCCGCAACACGGCGACGCCCAGGTCGCCACACGTGCCGCAGCCGCCCGGACCACGAGCCCAACCCTCCCCCTCCGGTCGAGCGACACCACGCCCGCGCCCGCTGCGCCACCCATCGACATCACCTCAGGTCCGGCAAGACGGAGCTGGTGAACTGGCCCGAGGTCACCCATGAAGCAGTGCGGGGCTCAAAGCCCTGCACTGGCACCGACGCAACCTGGAGCCCCCGTTCCGGACTTCCACTTCCACGACTGGACACCCGCCGACGATGCGAGCGCCGACGCGCAGGATCAGTTCCTCAAGGCCGACTGGTTCTATGCCCACGGGACGTACGACTTCCTCTCCCGGAGCGTGAGCCGCGACAGCCTCGACGAGTACCTGATCTACGCAGACAGAGGCGCCGACTGGGACTACCCCGGCGTCAACCGGATCTTGTGTGCGCACATCCGCCTCGACCCGGCCGAGCGCACGTTCACCATCGACAAGGCGGGCCGACCGACCTTCGAACTCGGAGCCGCCTGGCTGATCAGCCGCGGCGCCGACCCCGCCGTGTTCCGCTCCGACGTGGGCACACCCAGAGGCCCAAGCACGCTGCAGGAGGCCCAACTCCTCGAACACCTCAGGCTGTTCGGTGATCGGTACCACGTTGTCAACCACGACACCGACACCCACCAGCAGTACGAGACCTGGGCCATCCTCAAGGACACCACGGCGGACCCCGAAGACCAGAGCCGCCTCCTGCTCCTCGAACAATGGCGCTGGGACGAGCGGACATGCAAGCGGACAGTGCGACTGGCCGAGTTCGATTCCTACGACGCGATCGCGGAGTGGCTCGAGGACCGCGCAGTTCCCCTGACCACGGCCCAGGGCCGGAGCACGGCCGTTCCGGAGAGCCTTGTCCCGATCACCGGGGCGCTGGAACGCCTGCCAACAGTCGCTCGGCCGGGGCAGATCCACGCGGCGCGGATCCGAACCCTTCCCCCGGGCACCGGAAGAAGCGAAGCCCTCGGCCCCGTGCACGGCCATCATGCGAAGCCCGCAGGCCGCAGTCGCTGAAGCTCCACGGGCGTGCCTGGGCGGGCAGACGCTCGTTGGGCACCGAGAGCGCCCCCATCGGGTCGCGAATCGCGCCCTGCTCCACGCCGGACCGGCTGCCACACCCCCCGGCGGACCGGGCCGGGCAGGCGCGAAGCGCTGGGCGGGCGGGCCGCAGGGCCCGCCCGCCCAGGATCCGGCGCGGCGCTCAGGCGACCGCGTCGAAGCTCGCCCGCAGCAGCGGCATGGCCCGGTCGAGGTCCGCTGCCGAGCCGATCCGAACCTCCAGGTCCCCGGTCCCGTGGTGCCCGATCCTCGACACGTCCCGGGTGAACCCCGGCTCCAGGGGGACGGACTTCGGGTCCAGGCGGAGGAAGACCCGGAGTCCCCCGGAGAGCACCTTCACCGTGGCGAAGTTCCCGCTCCTGCGGTAGGCGATGTAGTGCCGCAACTCCACGCTGTGGGCGTCACCGAACGCCAACAGCCGACCGTCGAGCTCCTTGTACAGCGTCTGGACCTCGACCGGTGTGCTGGCCAGCCGCTGAGCGACCGTACGGCGACCGGCAGCCGGTGCGGCGGCGCTGCCCTGACCGGCCCGGGACGAGGCGCCGGCCGTGGAGGCCACCAGGTCCAGCGACAGCAGCTCCTCGCCGAAGTACTGGTACTCGACCAGGTCGATGCGGCGGCCGATCTCGCCAACGGCGTGCCGGTCGTAGCGGCTGTATGCCGCAGCCACACAGATGATCCGCGGGCTCGTCCAGTCGACCTCGTCGACCGCAGCGGCACCGAGCTTGCGGGATACGAGCGCCTCGAAGTCGGCCTGGTGGTCGCGGAGCCAAGCCATGTAGAAGAGGCCCTGGTTGATGACGTTCTCGTCACGCCCGCGCTTGTACTCCACCACCACCGGCGACCCGTCCTCGTCCAGGCCCAACGAGTCGATCCGCCCGGCGTGCACGGGACCCGTGGACACCTCCGAGTCCAGGAACCGGACACCGAGCAGCGCCGCCATGTTGCGCTCGATGTAGGCCTGCAGCTGCCGCTCCAGCGCGGCCGCCGACGCGGCGATCTCCTCCGCCAGGCCGCCGTTGGTACGGAAGAGCCTCAGCCCCATGCTTCCCCCTTGCGCCTCGCCGCCGGCCCCGCCCGGCGTACAGGAAAGCCACCCTAGTTCCCCGAAAGCGGGCAAACCAGGTCATGTTGCAGATATCTCACTTCTCGTCATGTCGGAATACCAATTCGTTGCGGCCGGTCTTCGTAGGCATGCCTGACGGTATTTCGACCCGGAGATAGGCAGCTGACGACTGCTGGTGGCGCATCGTATTCTTCGGTGATTGATGGACTCTGGACCTCCGAAAGGTGCGGGGAGGGCGGCCCGGTGGCGGACGGTGACTATGGGAACGAGGACCGGAAGAAGGTCCTAGAGGCGTGGGCCGGGGCGATCGGGCGCCCGAGTGGCGCGCACTACTCGCCGTACTCCCGCTGCCGGGAGTGTCTGACCAGCGTCGAGTGGCGGATGACCCTGCGTGGCAAGTGGGTGCCCTTCCAGCCGAAGGACTACCCCCGCGACCGGATGCCGGCGCGAGTGGCCTGGAGTGAGGACGAGGACGGGCTGATGAGGCCCGGCCGCCGCGCCGCCCGTTGCCGACTGATCCACTACGCGGTCTGTCCGGCCCGCATCGGAACCTTGGAGCCCGAACTTGATGCCATTCGGAGAATGCTGGGAGTCCGGGGCCGCAACTTCCGAATAGACAGCGGGGAGGACGAACCCCTGCGCCTGGTGTCGAACGAGTACGGGCTCTCGGTCGCCGCCCAGGAGGAAGGCGCGCTGTGGACTGCCGAGGAAGTCGCCGGGCAGCAGCCGCGCGTCGAGGTGTCGCGATGGGACAACTGGCTCCAGGTGCGTCCCCAGAATCCGGCCTCGCTCAGCGACGAGATCTATGTGGCGCTGAACCGCATGGGGGAGCGGACCGAGGACAGCTGGAGGATTCCCCGGACGCCCAAGAACGAGGGAGCGCTGCGACGGTTCGCAGTCCGGAACGACTGGACGTGGGCCGACCTGCCCGGAGCGGGCCCCGCAGGGACAGCTTGATCCGGAGGCCGGAGCCGGCAGTGCCACGGTGCGGCGCTCATCACAGATCAACAAGGTCGCGGCCGAGGGTGTGATTCGTACACTTACATCATGATCCTTGTCGAGTCCTACCCGGACGCCGCTCCTGTCGCAGAGCTGGTGGAGGCGCTCCAAGCAGTGGCCCCCGGATGCGCGAGCCTGGCCCAGCAGGAGGCCTTCGGTGACCTGCTCGCCGGAGGCGAGAAGGTGTTGCGGGTAACCCCGCACGGGCAGTGGGACTCGTGCTCGACGGGCGCGCCGCATCTGGCCTACACCGTGCGGTGGTCCGAGCCGGAGCAGTGCGGTGGCCCGGCCTCTGCCATCGACTGCCCCTACTGCGTAGAGAACGTGCTGCGGGAAGAAGTCCTCGCTGATCACTCGGGCACACGGGTGTCGCACACCTGGTGGACGGATCTGAACCTGGCCGCCGTCTTGACGGCACCCTTTGACGGTCGGGGCGAAGCGGCCTCGACAACCGCCCACCCGGCGCCCGAGAATGCCGGCGGCTCTACGGAGTCTCCGCGCCCATGGGGCGCCTGGGTCGGACTTGCTGAGGCCATTCTCGGGACCTACGAGGCTGGGGCCCGGCAGGAGTCTGGCAAGAGGCTGCTGGTCGCCATCGGGCGCTGACGCTCAAGCGGCGGAAGCCGCCCGTGACGCGGGATGTATGCGCGCCGTCGTCGAGTGCCCGACTTCGCGAGGAATGCCTGGGGCTGGGCGGGGTTCCAGCGCTCGCTGAGAGGTCCGTTCTGGAGCTGGTCCGCTCCGACTAGTCGAAGAGCCCGTAGATCTCCCGCCGCGAAGCCTCCACGGCCTCCGCCCGAGACAGCCTGCGCCCTCCCCGGCCGAGGGCCCGCTTCCATGCGGCGCTCAGCAAACGAACCACAACACAACACCTCCGTGCACGATCAATATGGGTAAGTCTATCCGGCCATGTACGCCGCGCCTGCCGGGCGACGACTGCCTCGCCATCCATGCCCACCAGAAGCCCGCTGACCGGCGTGAACAGGACGGTTCCCGCACACGAGCATGTGCGGGGACCGTCGTCGTTCCGGGGTCAGAGGAGTCTGTAGCGAGCGCAGGTCGGCCCGTATCCGGCCTGCCGAGATAGCTCATCGGTGAGGGGACGCCCGCACTCCTGGCATGTCGAGGAGGGCCCCCCGCTGGTCGGCTGGCACGACGGGGACGGCGTCAAACCTTGGCCGTTCGGCTGGCCGCGGCCGAGGGCGGAGGACACCAGAGTAGAGATGGCGACGGTTGCAACAGTCGTAGCGATCGGTCCGAGGTGCGGGCGGGCCGCCGCAGCGGCCCTCACGGTCCGTGCACGGACGTGGGCGGCGGCTGTTCGCAAGCGGGATTCCTGCTCCTGCTGGCCGCAGTCCGATGCGGCGACGGGGGCGGTGCGGGGCGTCCACCACCGGTGCGGGGAGTCGTCATCCATACTGCGGCCCTTCGCATCTTGAGGGTTGGTCAAAGACATTGTGAGGGCTTCCCGCGCGGAACGGGCTGGGCTCCTGGAATTCAGGGGCTCGGACCTCGGCAGGATCTGTAGGAGACGGCCTAGACCCGCCCCTCGTCGGCGACCGTCGGAAGCTGCTGGACCGGACGGAGTCGGACGTATGGCTGGTGACGACGGAGGGTCGCGCGGCAGATTGGGTCGCGCTGGGACTTTCTGTCGCTCGCCGGTGGCTTTGCCTCGACGGCAGGCGCGGAGCGAGGCCCGTCGCCCCGGAGCCGTGGCGGCTGACCGAACTGGATTGGCGAAGCTCCTGAGCCAGGGCTTGTGGTCACCCGCCAAACCGCCGGCTCTGCGGCAGAGTGGCGACCTGGGGCGGTTGGCGACGCGTCAGCTCCCCTCCCGCGGTGTCCATGATGTGTCCGGACGCCTGCGGATGATCCGGGACGCGACGGCACAACCTTGATCGTGCCCACGGAGGAGCGGTGAGGATGCATCGCAGGACGAACCTCGCTAGGCAGGGCGCACCCTGTCTGATCTGCGCAAACGCTGGACAACGCGGCACGCGGCGGCACGCTCTGGCATACTGTCGCCGTTGTAGGGCCGCTAGCTCAATTGGCAGAGCTGCGGACTTTTAATCCGTAGGTTCAGGGTTCGAGCCCCTGGCGGCCCACTGGATCGAGGGGGCTATACCCCCTCTGACCTGCAGCGTAGCACCCCGACTACTTCGAGTGGCCGGGGTGCTGTTGCGTTCTGGGGCCGTCTGCGTGAGCACGGCGTGAGCGGACGACGAATCAACGCCGGGTGCGGGGGCGGACCGGGTGTCCGTGAGCGACCGCGCCCGAGGCGCGAGAGCGGCGGCCGCCTCGGCCCGGGCGAAGGCCGGCTCGGATAGCACGCTCGCGTGGACGTCCGCCGTAGTGGTGACGGAGGAGTGGCCGGGCACCTCCCGGACCGCCAACAGGTCGGCCCCGGTCGCGAGGAGCGGCGTCGCCGCGACACGGCGAAGGTCGTGGAGCCGGATCGGTGGCAGGCCGGAGAGTGCGACGAGCCGCTCGAACATGTCGGTCGTCTCGCCGGGGTGCGGCCGGGTGCCGTCCGCGTCGGTGTGGACGTGGGGATCGGCTCCTCGACGCCCAACCGTCCTGCACCGGGCGTGTGGTGACCGTCCGGGAGGGCGCGGTGTGTACCCGCCATCGTGCACGTGGGCGCCGCGCGTCGCCGGTCGGTGCGGGTTGCGAGCCGCTGAGAATCGGCGCGTTTCCGGAGGGAATTCCACCGCTTTCCACACGCCACTCGAATACCGCTCGCACGCCGCTCGAAGCGGGCCCGGGCCGAACTCACCGGGGGCTCGGGCGGCAATCCCCAAAGGCCGCGCGGGGCCGACGAATTGCGACAGGGACGGATTACGAGGGGGTCCGCGGCCCCCGCCCCGACGGACGCCCCGGACCCCCTCGCGACCGCGACACGGCGGGTGAACCCGCAGCTCAGCGGCTTGCTCCGGGATCGCGGCCGGCGGCCGGCCGCCCGCCGCGGCCCCCCTCGCAGACGCGACATGACGAATAGCGAGGACTTCGACGGCTGTCGTGGCCCGGCGCACTCAAACAGACTGAATGCGCCGGGAGATCCCCGGAACACCACACCAGACCAGGATGGTTCCGATGTCCGCCGCTGCCCGCTTCCGCCTCGCCGCCGCCTCCGTTCTGCTCTCCGCCGCGCTGGCCGTGCTCGCCCTCGCCCACCAGGCGCCCGGGGTCGCCGGCAGCACCCGCCCGGTCGCCGACACCGCCGTTCCCGCCGCCGTCACCGCGCCCGTCGTCCCCACCCCCTCCCCGTCCGCCAGCGGCAACGACCTCGGCTGGGGCTGACCCCGCCGCGCACCCCGCCGCGCACCCCGCCAGGCCAGTCCGCGACCCCAGGAGGGAGAAGCACCGTGACGCACCTCGCGCCCACCCCCGCACCGCAGCCCGTGCTCACCCGGCACCCCGACCCCCTCGGACCGCCCGGACTCGGCACCCTGATCCGGAACCACCGCCACCGCGCCGGAATGACGCAACGCCAGCTGGCCGATCTCTCGACCCTGAGCGTCCGCGCGATCCGCGACCTGGAGGCGGGCAAGGTCCGCCGACCGCGGCGCGAGACCGTCCGCCTGCTCACCGATGCCCTCCGGCTCGCCGAGCCCCAGCGCCGGGCCGTCGAGGAGGCGGTGCTGCGCCTGCACCTGCGGGACGACCCGGCCGGCGCCGGCGCCGAGGACGACCGGATCGGCCCGGTCCCGCTCGCCCTGGCCACCCCGGACGGCGCCGTGATCGGCCGCGAGGACGAACTGACCTGGCTCACCCGGGCGGTGGGACACCAGCGGCAGCGGTTCGTGTCCGTCGTCGGGCTCAGCGGCATCGGCTCCAGCAGGCTCGCACTGGAGGCCGCCGGCCTGCTGCGGGAGGAACTCGGCTGGCCCGTCCTGTGGTTGGACGCCCGGCACCTGGCCGGCGGCGACCGCGGCGGCATCGGATGGGAGGTCCCCTCCCCGCCCCCGCTGCTGCGGCAGGTGGTGGAGATGCTCACCGGCCCGCCGGAGCGCGCCGCCGAGGCCCGCGCCGGACTGCTTCCCGTGCTGGGCGTCGGCAACCGCGTGCTGGTCCTCGACGGCCTCGGCGCGGCCGACCTGCGCGGCGACCGGCTGACCGAGCTGCTCCAGCGCTGCCCCGGCCTGCGGGTGATCACCACCGGCCTCGCCCCGCTGCACCTCCAGGGCGAGCAGGTGCTCCCGCTGTCCCCGCTGGCGGTGCCCCCGCCGTTCGCCGTGCCCGCGCCGCCGTCCGCCGGCTCCGGCCGGGACGCCGCCGAGGCGTTCTCCGCCGTGCGGTTGTTCGCCACCCACATGCTGCGGGTCCGGCCCGGGTTCGCGCTGCACGGACCGCAGTTGGACGCCGTCGTCGACCTCTGCCGGCTGCTGGACGGGATCCCCCGGGCGATCACCTACGCCGCCGAGTGGTGCCTGATGCACTCGCCCCGCCAGCTCGTCGACCAGGTGCGGGCCGACCCGCTGGGCCTCAGTGCGCCGTCCTCCGTCTCCGGCCCGTCGCTGCACCTGTCCCTGCAACGGAGCATCGACGCCCTGGACCCCGAGCCCGCGCTGCTGCTGCGCTGCCTGGCCGGCCTGGTCGGCCCCTGGACCCTCGGTGACGCCCACGCGCTGGTCGGCGGCACCTGGGCCGGGCTGAACCGGACGGTCCACCGGCTGGTGGTCCGCGGACTGGTCAGGCACTGCGGCTACGACGAGGAGGACCGCTTCGTCGTCCCCGCACTGCTGCGGCTGGCCCTGGCCTGCCGGGCGCCCGAAGGCGGCTGAGGACGGCTGAGGACGGCGGCGGATCCGTCCGCGCGGCGGCTCCCCGGGCCCCGGGTGGCCGGATTCCTCGGGTGATCGAACGGCTGTCGAACTATGCGGCGTGATCGTCGGCAAAGTGTGGCACTCTTGCGACTTGTCGTTGGCTCCACCAACCGTGCGACTGCGCACCAGGCAGCCCGCACAACGGCCGCGTTCCGGTCCCCCGCACATGCCGCGCGACCGGAGCCGGGGGGGACGTCGAGCCGGCGGGCACCGAGTCCGAGGGGGAAGGAACGCCGTTGGAGAGCACGCCGTCCACGCCCGGCGCCGGCATACCGCGCCTGACCCGGGCGGAGGCCCGCGCCTACGCCCACGCCGTCGATGCCGGCTCGATCACCCCGGACGCCCTGCTCGCCGAGCTGGGGCGCACCGAGCCCGGGACGGACGGCGAGCCCGTGGTCGAACGGCTGCTCGCCCTCCACCTGCTGCGCCGTTCGGCCACCGAACCCCGGCAGCTCGTCCCGGTCTCCCCGCACCTGGCCTACCAGGACCTGGTGGCCTCGATCGAGCGCGAGATCTCGCAGCTGCAGCGCGAGATGGAGGTGACCCGGGCCGACCTCGCGCCGCTCCAGGAGGTCTACGAGCGCGGCAACGCCCAGCACCTGCGGGTGGAGGCGGTCCGGGTGGTCACCGACCTCGCCGAGGTGCGGCGGATCATCACCGAGCTGGCCGGTGAGTGCCAGAGCGAGGTGATGACCTCGCAGCCCGGGGGCGCCCGGGACGAGGAGGTCCTGCACGAGTCCCTGGCCAAGGCCGAGGCCCTGCTGGAGCGCGGGGTGGGCATGCGCACCCTGTACCAGCACTCGGCCCAGTTCAGCCCCGCCACGATCACCTACGCGGAACACGTCGTTCCGCTCGGGGCCGAGATCCGGACACTCGGTGACGGGTTCATGCGGATGATCGTCTTCGACCAGCACACCGCGATCCTGCCGCTGCGCGACGACCCGTTGGGGGCGCTGATCGTCCAGGAGCCCAACCTGGTCGGCTTCGCCGCCGCCACCTTCGAGCGGGCCTGGACGATGGCCCTGCCGTTCCCCAGCCGCTACGACCGCGACCAGGTGATGGCGATCTCGACGGACATCAAGATGGCCGTCATCCGGATGCTCGCCCAGGGGTTGGACGACAAGGTGATCGCCCGGCGGATGGGCATCTCGCTGCGGACCTGCCAGCGGCACGTCGCGGAGATCATGGAACGCCTCGGCGCCCGCAGCCGGGTGCACCTCGGGTTCCTGATCAGCGAGCGCAACGTGTTCGGCCACCGCCCGCACAGCGAGGGCGACTCGGTCCTCTCGCTGAAGCCGGGCGAGCCGGCGCCGGGCGAACCGGCGGCCGGGGGCTGAGCGGGCCACCCCGACCCTGAGCGGGCCGCCCTGAGCGGCCGCCCTGAGCGGGCCGCCCGCGGGCACCGGCGACGGACCGCCCGGGCACGCGGCGGGCCGGGCCCTCCGCGCACGGCGCGGAACGCCCGGCCCCGGTACGGCGGCCGGTCCCCGGCGGGGGACCGCCGGCGGCTCACCGGCTCACTCCACCGGCTCACTTCACCGGGTGGAGCCAGCCCTCCGGGTCGGCCGCCGCGCCGTGGTGCAGGTCCGTCAGCGCCTTGCGCAGCGACAGCGTGACGGGGCCCGCCGCACCCCCGTTGACGGCGAAGTCGCCGCCCAGCCGGTCGTGGACCTCACCGACCGGGGTCACCACCGCGGCGGTGCCGCAGGCGAACATCTCCGTGATCACACCGGCCGCCGCCTCGGCGCGCAGCTGGTCCAGGCTGATCCGCTCCTCGCGCGGGACGTAGCCGAGCCGCTCGGCCAGCGTCAGCAGGGTGTTGCGGGTGACGCCGGGCAGCAGGGTCCCGGTGAGGCGCGGGCTGATCACCTCGGCGCCGGCGCCGCTGCCCCGGACGAAGAAGAGGTTCATACCGCCCATCTCCTCGATCCAGTGCTTCTCGACCGCGTCCAGCCACACGACCTGGTCGCAGCCGGCCTCCTCGGCGGCGAGCTGGGCGCGGAAGGCGGGACCGTAGTTGGCCGCGCACTTCACGTCGCCGGTGCCGCCGGGGGTGGCCCGCGGGTAGTCGTGGTTGATCCACACCTTGACGGGCTTCACGGCCGCGCCGAAGAACGCCCCGGTGATGAAGGCCATCATCAGGAACTGGTACTCGCGGGACGGGCGCAGGGCGAGGCTGGCGTCGGTGCCGTACAGCAGGGGGCGCAGGTACATGCTGAGCTCGGGGTCGTCCGAGAGCCAGTTCGCGTCGGCGGCGACGACCTCCTCGGCGGCCCGGAGGAACAGTTCCTCCGGCATCTCGGGCATGGCGAGGCGGGCGGCGGAGCGGCGGAAGCGGGCGGCGTGCATCCGCGGGCGGAAGATCGCCATGCTGTCGTCGGCCAGGCGGTACGCCTTGAGGCCCTCGAAGACGACCTGTCCGTAGTGCAGGCCGATCATCGCCGGGTTCATCGGCAGGTCCTCGCGCAGCCGCAGCTGCGGGCGGGACCAGCCGGCCTCGGGGGAGTAGGTGACGCTCACCATGTGGTCGGTGAACAGCTCGCCGTGGACGGGACGCAGCGGCTGGGGGGCGGAGATCGGGAGGGCGGTGTCCTGCACGGTCATGATCGGGCTCCTGAGGGTGTCACGGGAATTCGGTGGAGGTGGTGGTGCAAGGTTCGGGGGGGATTCGAGGAGGTCACATCGGGGGCATGAAGTAGTAGGTGTCGCGGCGGGAGAATCGGCCGTCGGGCGCGAGGGCGAAGAAGTCGGCGAACCGGAAGGCGACCCGGGTGCCGTCCTTGAGTACGCCGCGGAATTCGCCGTGGACGGCGACGCCGTCGCGGTCGGCCATCACCTGGGCCAGGCGGTGCGAGCCGGTGTCGATGACCCGGCCGGCGGTGTAGAACTCGCTGATCTGCGCGTGTCCGGCGAAGGGCTGCTCGTGGCCCGGGCGGAAGTAGACCGCGTCCGGGGTGAAGAGGGCCACCAGGCCGGCGACGTCCCCGGAGTCCACGAGGTCGTAGTAGGTGCGGACCTGCTCCTCGGCGGGGCGGGTGGCGTTCTCTTCCTGCTTCAGCATGGCGACTCTCCTGACGGTCGGTCAAGTCGGTTCGGGGATTTTTCTCCGGCAATTTCCAGAGCGTTTCCGGGAATGGCGGAGCAGCGTTCCGGGTCGCGGAACGAGGGTGCGGAGAAGGCTGTCCGACGGGTGGGGGAATTCGCATGGAAAGGGAATTCCCCCACCCGTCCTAGGAGGCCACGGGGTCGGCGGCCCGCAGCCGGGCGGCCAGCACCGGGCCGATCACGGCCAGGGCCTCGGGGCTCGTCATGGTGCCGTGCGTGACGGGCACGTCGTACAGGTCGGTCCGGCCGCCGGTGTGCGGGTGCCACGCGGCGGGGTCGGGCGCGTCGGGGGCCCGGCCCAGGGCGGCCCGGAAGAACAGCAGGTCGCCGTCGAGGCGTTCGGGCACCGCGCGGCTGCCGAGCGCCATGTGGGTGGCGAAGACCTCGGCGAGCACGGTGAGCCGGCCGCGGTCGAGGCCGGCCAGCGGGCTGCCGGGGTCGGCGGCCGACCGGACGAGGTCCTCCGGGCCCACCGGGCCCGACCCGGGGCGCGGCAGCCCCAGGGAGTCGAGCAGCGCCCCGAGGAGCTCGGGCGAGGACGGGTCCGGGATGCCGGTCCCGTACGGGTCGCGGCCGGGGTAGGCGTCCAGGAGGGCCAGCAGTGCCACCTCCTCGCCTTCGGCCCGCAGCCGGACGGCCATCTCCTGGGCGAGGACCCCGCCGAACGACCACCCGAGCAGGTGGTACGGGCCGTGCGGCTGGATCCGGCGGACCTCCCGCAGGTGCGCGGCCGCGAGCTCCCGTACGCTTCCCGGCGCCGCGCCCGTCGCGGGGGCCGGTGCCACGTCCGTCGCGGGGTCCGGTGCGGCCAGGGCGGGTGACTGGAGGCCGTACACCGGCCGCTGCCGGTCGACGTACGGGAGCAGGCCGGCGTACACCCAGGAGATCCCGGCGGCCGGGTGGACGCAGAACAGCGGCTCCCGGGTGCCGGAGCGGCGCAGCGCCAGCACCGGGTCGAGGGCGCTGCCGTCGCCGGCGGGGGTGTCCAGCCGTTCGGCGAGCAGGGCCACGGTGGGTGCCAGGAACAGCCGGCGGACCGTCAGCTCCCTGCCCAGCACCGAGCGCAGCCGGCCGACCAGCCGGGCGGCGAGCAGGGAGTGCCCGCCGAGCTCGAAGAAGTTGTCGTCGACGGTGACCGCGGGCAGGTCGAGGACCTCGGCGAACAGGCCGCACAGCACCTCCTCGCACGGGGTGCGCGGGGCCCGGCCGCCGGCGGCGGCGGTGTGCACCGGGGCGGGCAGGGCCCGGCGGTCCAGCTTGCCGTTGGCGGTGCGCGGCAGCGCGTCGAGCGCGACCACGGCGGACGGGACGAGGTAGTCGGGCAGCCGGTCGCGGGCCAGCGCGGTCAGCGCGGCGGGCTCGATCCGCTGCCCGGCGACGGGGACGGCGTACGCCACCAGCCGCTTGTCGCCCGGCCGGTCCTCGCGGACCACGGCGGCCACCTGGGCGACCGACGGGTGGGCGGCCAGCGCGGCCGCCACCTCGGAGGGCTCGATGCGGAAGCCGCGGATCTTCACCTGCTCGTCCCCGCGGCCGAGGTACTCCAGCACGCCGTCGGCGCGCCGGCGGGCCAGGTCGCCGGTGCGGTACAGCCGCGCCCCGGGCGGGCCGTACGGGTCGGCGACGAAGCGCTCGGCGGTGAGTCCGGGCCGGCCGAGGTAGCCGTGCGCCAGCCCGGCGCCGCCGAGGTACACCTCGCCGGGCACACCGGGCAGGACCGGTCGCAGGGCGGCGTCCAGGACGAGGGCCCGCTTGTGGGCGACCGGCAGGCCGATCGGGACGCCCGCCGCGCCGGTGTCCTCCGGCCGGACCGTCCGGCAGGTGGTGAATCCCATGCTCTCGGCCGGGCCGTACCCGTTGACGATCCGCAGGTCCGGCCGGGCCGCCAGGGCGGCGGCGAGGTGCCGGGCGGAGGCCGGCTCGCCGCCGGTGAACGCCGTCCGGACGCTGCCGAGCTCCGCGAGGTGCTCGTCCACCAGGTAGTTGAACAGGCTGGCGGACAGCTGGAGCATGGTGACGCCGTGCTCGGCGGTGAGCGCGGCGACCTCGGCCGGTTCGGGCCGCGACCCGGGCTGGAGCACCACCGCACCGCCGTGCAGCAGGGCGCCGAACAGCTCCAGGGCGAAGGCGTCCCAGGACACCGGGGAGCACTGCAGGAACACCTCGCCGGGGCCGAAGGCGGCGTAGTCCTGGCCGAGGTAGGTGGCCAGCAGCGCGCGGTGCGAGGCGGCGACGCCCTTGGGCGTACCGGTGGATCCCGAGGTGAACATCACGCACGCCACGTCCTCGGCGCCCGCCCGGTGGGCGGCACCGGCCGGCGGGCCGTCCGGGAGCCCGGCGAGCGCGGGGTCGTCGACCTCGACCGCGGTGACGGTGGCGGCGAGACGGCCCCGCAGCCCGCCGTCGGTGACGACGGTCCCGGCGCCGCTCGCGGTGAGGGCGGCGGACAGCCGCTCGGGCGGGAACTCGGTGTCCAGCATGGTGTAGCCGGCCCCGGCGGCGAGGGCCGCCAGCACGGCCACCACCTGGCCGCGGCCGCGGTGCAGGTGCACCCCGACCAGGTCGCCGCGCCGCACGCCGTGCGCGGCCAGGTGTCGCGCCAACCGTGCGGCGTCCGCGGCGAGTTCGCGGTAGCCGGTGCGCTCACCGGCGGAGATCAGCGCGGTCGCGTCGGGGGTGCGGGCGGCCTGCTCGGCGAACCGCTCCCACAGTGTGGTGTCCGGGACCTCCACCGGGTCGGGCAGGGCGCCGGTCAGCTGCTCGCGCAGGCCGGGCGGGAGGAGGTCGAGCTGTCCGACCGGCCGGGCCGGCGCCGCGACGGCCGACTCCAGGAGCCGGACGAACGCGTCGAGCATCCGGGCGGCGGTGGGCTCGTCGAAGAGGTCGGTCGCGTAGTCCAGCAGCAGTTCCATGCCGCCGGGCTCGCCGTCGCCGCCGCGGAACTCCTCGACGCCCACCGTGAAGTCGAACTTGGCGGAGCCCCGCCCGACCGGTATCGGCTCGGCCAGCACCGTGCCGAAGCCGGGCGCCCCGGCGGTGGCGGCGGTCTGCTGGTTCTGCAGGACGAGCATCACCTGGAACAGCGGGTGCCGGGCCGGGGACCTGGCCGGGTTGACGGCCTCCACCAGCCGGTCGAAGGGGATGTCCTGGTGGGCGTACGCGGCGAGGTCGGTCTCCCGGACGCGGGCCAGCAGCTCGGTGAAGGTCGGGTCGCCGGAGGTGTCGGTGCGCAGCACCAGGGTGTTGACGAAGAACCCGACCAGGTGGTCCAGTGCCTCGTCGGTGCGGCCGGCGATCGCGGAGCCGATCGGGATGTCGGTGCCGGCGCCGAGGCGGGTGAGCAGCGCGGCGAGGGCGGCCTGCATCACCATGAACATCGTGACCTGGTGGGTACGGGCCAGCCGGTCCAGCCCGCGGTGGCGCTCGGCGTCCAGCAGGACCTTCACGGCGTGGCCGCGGTGGCTGGGCACGGGCGGCCGCGGACGGTCCGCGGGCAGCCGGGTCTCCTCCGGCAGGTCGGCCAACTGCTGCTTCCAGTAGGCGGACTGGCGGGCGGAGCGGCTCTGCGGGTCCTCCTCGTCGCCGAGCAGTTCGCGCTGCCAGAGGGTGTAGTCGGCGTACTGGACGGGCAGCGGCTCCCAGTCGGGTGCCTCGCCGGCGGCCCGGGCGCGGTAGGCGGCGGCCAGGTCGCGGAGCAGGACGCCCAGCGACCAGCCGTCGCTGGCGATGTGGTGCATGACCAGGACGAGCACGTGGTCCCCGTCCGCGACACGGATCAGCCGGGTCCGCAGCGGAAGGTCGGCGGCCAGGTCGAAGACCCCGGTGCAGGCGGCGTCCACCGTACGGGCGAGCGCCTCCTCGGTGTCCTCGCCGGGCCGGACGGTCGGCGTGGTCACCGGCAGCGGCAGCAGCTCCAGGGCCTCGGCGAGCGGGACGATCTCCTGGGCGGGCCGGCCGTCGTGGGCGGGGAAGCGGGTGCGCAGCGCCTCGTGGCGTCCGATCAGGTCGCCGAGCGCCTGCGCGAGCGCCGTCCGGTCGAGCGGGCCCCGCAGCCGCAGTGCCGCGGGGAGGTTGTAGGTGGCGCTCGGCCCTTCCAACTGGCCGACGAACCAGAGGCGTTGTTGGGCGGGGGAGAGGGGGAGGGTGGTGGGTCGGTCGGTGCGGCGGAGGGTGGGGCGGGGGTCTTCGGTGCCGGTGGTGTCGAGGTGGTCGGCGAGTCCGGCGACGGTGGGGGTGCGGAAGAGGGTGCGGATGCCGAGTTCGGCGTCGAGGGTGGTGCGGATGCGGCTGATGAGGCGGGCGGCGAGGAGGGAGTGGCCGCCGAGGTCGAAGAAGCTGTCGTCGATCGTGACCGCCGGCAGGTTGAGGATCTCGGCGTAGAGGCCGCAGAGGATCTCCTCGCGCGGGGTGCGCGGCGGGCGTCCGTGGGAGCCGGCGGTGTGCACCGGGGCGGGCAGGGCGCGGCGGTCGAGTTTGCCGTTGGCGGTCCGCGGCAGGGTCTCCAACTGGACGAACGCTGCGGGGACCATGTACTCGGGCAGGAGGTCGGCGCAGTGGTGGCGCAGGGCCTGGGCGTTGAACTCGTGTCCGGGTGTGGGGACGAGGTAGGCGGTGAGGCGTTTGTCGCCGGGTCGGTCTTCGCGGACGAGGACGGCGCATTGGGTGATGGTGGGGTGGTGGCCG
>NZ_JBIURH010000030.1:0-81854 GCF_044740765.1 Kitasatospora sp. NPDC088346 | reverse complement strand
TGGAGGGTGCCGAGGCTGTCGCGGTGGAGGACTTCGCCCTGGTGGAGCCAGCTGACGGTCTGCAGGCCCATGTGGGGGTGGGGTGGGACCTGCATACCGGGTTCGTCCGCGATGTCGTCCGGGCCGTAGTGGTCGACGAAGCACCAGGCCCCGACCATCCGGCGGCCCAGGTTCGGCAGCAACCGCCGCACGACGGTGCTGCCGCCGAGCGCGGTCTCGCGCGGTGCCAGCAGTTCCCGGACGGGTCCGGCCGTGACGTCCCGGCGTCCGCCGCGGAGGGCGGCCGGGGAGGGGAGGCGGGGGTCACTCATGGTCGGCGGCCTCCGTCCCGGCGGGCGCGGGGCGGGTGGGCGTCCGGTGCGGGGCGGCCGGCACGATCGGGGTGCCGCCGCCGACGGCCCGGGTGACCGGGGTCCGGTCGGCGATGTCCAGCAGGCGGGCGCGCTGGGCGTCGTCCAGATCGCCCAGCAGGTCGATGCGGCGGGTGATCCGGGCGGTGCCGTCGCCCTTCTCGTACCCGAGGTGCACCCGGACGGTCTCCAGTGGCCAGTCCTTGCGACGGGCGTACATTCGCAGCGTGATGGCGGTGCAGGAGCCGAGTGCGGAGAGCAGCAGGCCTATCGGGGTGGGTGCGGTGTCTGCGCCGCCGGCCGACTCGGGTTCGTCGGCGGCCAGCGGGTGGCGGCCCGCGCGGATCTCCACGCGGTAGTCGTCGCCGGTGCTGGTGGCGACCGCGGCGGCCGACCTGACGAACTCCGGTGCCGCGGTGGTGGTGTGGTCCATGTCGTGGTTTCCGTCCTGGCTGTCCGTGCCGTGCCGGGCTGTCCGTACCGAGCTGGGGCGTCGGGTGGGGCCGGTGGGCCTACAGGCCGAAGCTGGCCCGCCGGGCTCCCGGCACCAGCTCGGTGTACTCGGGGTGCTTGCCCAGCCAGCCGCGGATGAACGGGCAGTAGGGGAGGACGGCCAGGCCCTGCTCCCGGGCGGAGTCGAGGGCGGTCCGGGCGAGCTGCCCGGCCAGGCCCCGGCCCTCGAAGCGGGCGTCGATCTCGGTGTGGATGAAGGCGATCTCGCCCTCCGAGCGGTGGTACTCGGCGAACCCGGCGAGCTCGCCGTCGTCGAGGACCTCGAACCGGGACCGGTCCGGATTGTCCAGCACGCTGGTGGTCATCACGTCTCCTGCTCCTTCTCGGGGGCCCGGCGGGCCTCGCTTGAGTAGTTTAGAGTTAAACTAGCCCAAGATCAAGAGCAGCCCGACGGACCGTCAGATCTCGGACCCGTCCCCGATCGGCCGCACGACCACCGCGCGCGGCGGGCTGCCGTCCGGCACCGGGCACCGCGTGACCCGGGTGGCGATCTCCGTCACCCGGTCGAGGCCTGCGCAGTCGAGCACCCAGTACCCCGCCATCAGCACCTCGCCCGCGCTGTACGGCGCGTCGGTCACCACCGGCTCCCCGTCCGGCCCGAGGATGACCGCCCGGGCCTGCGCCGGGTCGGTCAGCCCCTGCGCGTCCACCAGCTCCCCCGACGCGGTCAGCTCGTCGTTGACGGCCCCCATGAAGGCGAACATCGCCTCGACGTCGTCCCGTGACCACGCCGGCAGGCCGGGCGACGCCGTCCCGCGCATGGCGTCGTAGTCGCGCTGGGAGCCCTGGACCATCACGAAGAATCTCATGACCCCAGGTAACCGCCCCGCGGACCGCGCGCGACGGTACCCCGCCGGGCGGGCACCCGCGCGGGCGTACCGGCCGGGCCCGACGGGCGCCGGTGTCAGTGCGGGCTGGAATGCTGCCGGTATGGACGACGCGCTGATGAGGGGCCGGGTGTACGGAGCGGACCACGACGATCCCGATCCCGGCCCGCGCCCCGGGCGCCGCTACCGCGAGCTGGTGGCGGGCCCGCTGGACGGGCTGCTGCTGGACGTCACCGGCTGGAGCGACGAGCAACTGCGCACCGGCGCGGCCCTGCCCACCGAGATCGGCGCCCACGGACCGGGCGGCCGGGCCCACTACGCGCCCCGGCCCGCCGATCCGAGGCGCTGGGACTGGGCCGGCGACACCCCCTGACCCTCGCCGCGACCGTCGCCGCCCGGGCCGCCGGGCAGCCCCAGGACGGCCACGGCGGCTTCCCGGATCTTCCGCGCCACGGTCCGCGGCGCGGACCGGTGTGCGGTGTGGCCGCACCCCGGCAGCGTGACCACCTGGGCGTCTGGCAGTGCCGCGGCCAGGTCGGCGAGCCGTTCCCGCAGGTGGGCCGGGCTCTGCCCGCCCTCCAGCAGGGTGGCCGGCAGCCGCAGACCGGTGAAGCGCCCGGTCCCGACGCCCAGCGCGTCGAGCGCCCGGATGTCCGCCGCCTGCGCCGCCGCCCGCCGGGTCAGCAGACGCCGCGTGCCGGGATCCCGGAGCAGCGTCTCGACCTGCGCGGCCGGCAGCCCGACGATGTCACGGAGCTGGATGCGCACCGCCCCGGTCGCATCGCCCGCCTCCAGCGCGGCGGTCGCCCGCACCGCGGCCACCCCGCCGACCTGCGACCTGGACGGCACCGGCGGCTCGTACAGGAACAGGCCGCGGAACGCCGACGGGTCGACCAGCGCGGCCTCCAGTGCGGCGATCGCCCCCGAGGAGTGCCCGACCAGGAGGGCCGGCTGCCCGAGGGCGGCGGCGACCGCCAGGACGTCGGCGGCCTCGACCGCGCACGAGTGCGCCGCCCCCGCGGCCGGCGCGCCGTCCGCGTAGATCCGGCGGTTGATCCTGACGACGCGGAAGTCCTCGACCAGTGCCGCGGTCACGCCGTCCCACGAGCCGGGGTCCTCGCCGCCGCCGTGGACGAGCAGCAGGGCCGGCCCGGAGCCGTCGTCCAGCGCGGTGACGAGGGTGCCGTCGGCCGATGTCGCACGGAGTTCAGTCATGACGCGAGCATGCACCACCGAACGGCCCCGCACCGCCAGGCCGTCCGCGACACCGGCAGTCCCCGGCGCACCCCCGCGGCACGGCGGACCTGGCGCCGACGGGGTGCCGGCGGGCGGACCTGGTCCAGACGGTGTCGTCACCGCGGGTCGCTGCGGTCGGAGCGGGCATGCGTGTCTCCCCTGCCGGGCGGGTGTTCCGGATCGGCCCGGGCGGGCCCGGCCCGACTGTGCCCCGGTGCGCTCACCCGCGGATCACACTGGCCACCATGCAGCGCACAGCACCATCGGTGAGCGGCCGTCAGGCCCGCCACGGGTTCGGAACCGGGGGACGACGGGGATGCGGTTCGCACTGCTCGGCCCGCTGGAGGTCGAGTCCGACGACCTGCCGCAGCCGGTGACCGGCCCGAAGGTACGGCTGCTGCCGGCCGTCCTGCTGCTGAACGCCAACCGGGCCGTGCCGGGTGAACGCCTGCGCGCCGCACTGTGGGGGGAACGGCCCCCGCGGGCGGCCGGCTCCGCCCTGCACAACCTCGTCGCCCGCCTGCGGCAGGCCCTCGGCCCCCCAGGGCACGGCCCGGCTGCGCTCCACCGAGCTCGGGTACCTCCTCACCGTCCACCCGGGCGAGTTGGACACCGACCAGCTGGCACGGCACCTGGAACGCGCCCGCCGGGCGCACCTGCGCGCGGACTGGTCCGCCGTCGAGCGCGAGGCCGACGGCGCACTCGCGCTCTGGCGCGGCGAACCCTTCGCCGACCTGCCCCCGCTCGCCGACGCCCCGCAGGCCGTGCACGCCCGGGAGATGCACCTCCAGCTCCGGGAGTGGCGCCTCGACGCGCTGCTGAACTCCGGCCGCCGGACCGGCCTGGTCGCCGAGCTCACCGTCCTCACGGACGAACACCCCCTGCGGGAGGGCTTCCACCGGCAGCTGATGCTCGCCCTGCACGCGGCCGGTCGGACGGCCGACGCCCTGGCAGCCCACCACGCGCTGCGCCGGACCCTGGTCGACGAACTCGGGATCGAACCCGGGACGGCCGTCCGTGACGCCTACCGGAGCATCCTCACCGGGGGACCCGCCCGCCCCCGCGCCGCCTGCCGCCCCCGCGCCGCCCGCTACCGCCGTCGGCAGGCCTCAACCGGTGTGTTCCGGGCCGGAGTTCGACGCGGCCTTGGCCGAGTTCGCCTGGCTGGTGCCGAACCCCCCACCCACCGGATCCGCCTCCCAGGCCGCGCAGCGCCTGCTCACCGTCTGCGGCAGGATCCCGCTCGCCCTGCGCCTGGTCGAAGCCCGACTGACCCACCCCGACCGGACGTTGGGCACGGTGGCCCGGCAACTGACCGAGGTCTCCAACCGGATCGCGGTCGGGTACGCGCTCGCGCCCCTGGCCCGCATCCGCCGCCTCGTCGACACCCCGGCCGGCCCGGCCGGTTCCCATTCTCCGGAGTATTGACCGGCCCTCGCCACGGGGGAACCGGCCGCCTACCGCTGCCTGCGGTCCGCCAACTCCTGCACGGCGGAGGGGATCCGGGTCTCGAAGTCCAGCACCTTCGCCCAGGAGGGGGTGACGGTGATCCGGGTCATGGACTCGTACAGCCGGCGCACCTCCGCCTCCCAGGCCGGGAACGCCTCGGGATCCAGGTAGCGCCGGCTGGCGTCCAGGAACTCCTCCGGTACGCCCTCGACGGTCTCCAGGGCCGCGGTGCCCCGCACCAGCAGCACGTTCGGCGGGAAGACGTCGGTGTCGACGGTCAGCGCCACCCGCGGATCCGCGGTCAGCGCCGCCACCTTCGCCGACCCTGGGACGGTGCACAGCACGAAGTGCGTACCCGTCCACGTGTACCCGATCGGCACGACCCGCGGCGCGCCGTCCCGGCCCGTGTACGCCAGCCGGGTCAGCCGGCAGGAGGCCAGCAGCCGCTGCGCGACCGGATCGGCGAGCTGCGCCGCCACCTCGGACCTGTCCATCCCCGGCACCTTCCGTCAGCCACCGAACCCGACCGGGCACCACTCTCCCCCGCACCGCGTCCCGCCCGCCCGCGCCACGCCCGCGAACCACCCCCGGCCGACGGAAAACCGGCTGCCCCGAACGGCCCGCCGGGAGACCATGGCCCGATGACCGTACGCGCCGTCCGCACCGCCGAGCTGCCCCTGCTCCAGGACATCGAACGGGCCGCCGGGCAGTGCTTCCACGAGGTCGGCATGCCCGAGATCGCCGACGACGAGCCGCTCCCGCTCGACGAACTGGCCCGCTACCGGCGGGCCGGCCTGGCCTGGGTCGCGACGGACCCGGCGGACGTACCGGTGGCCTACCTGCTCGCCGACCGGGTCGACGGCAACCTCCACGTCGAACAGGTCTCGGTCCACCGCGACAGTGCCCGCCGGGGCATCGGCCGCACGCTCCTGGACCACCTCGCCGGGCACGCCGCGGGCGAGGGCGTCCCGGCCCTGACCCTCACCACCTTCGCCGAGGTCCCGTGGAACGCGCCCTACTACGCGCGCTGCGGGTTCCGCCCGATCGAGGACTCCGCGCTCGGCCCGGGCCTGCGGGAGATCCGTGACCGGGAGGCCGCCCACGGCCTCGACCGGTGGCCGCGGCTGGCGATGCACCGGTCCCTGGCCTGACGCGCGGCTCCGCGGCCCCGGCGGAACCGGCGGGCCCGCGGTCGGCGTCTCCAGCCGGAGGCGCCGGGGGATGATCACCTGCGCGGGGCGCGACACAGTGTGACACGGTGGGATGCGGGGGAGCGGCATGGCCGAGGTGACGACGGCAGTGGTGACGGACAGTGACGCGCCCGCCGGGCGGCGGCGTCGTCGCAGCGTGCTGCGCACGGCGGCGGTGGTGGTCTGCTGCCTCGCCCTGGTGGGGCCGGCGGTGCTGCTCCTGACCCGGCTCGCCGGCTGGGACGACGGCACGGTGCTGGCGATGCCGATGTCGACCCTGCCCTACGCGACCCTGGCCACCCTGGTCGTGCTGGCCGCCCTGCTGGCGCTGCGCTCCTGGCGCACGGCTGCCGCGGCCGGTCTGCTGGCGGCCGTCCTGCTGGCGCTGGTCGGGCCGCGCTTCGTCCCGGACGGCGCTTCCGTGCCCGCCGCCGCCCCACGGCTGCGGGTCGCCACCAGCAACGCCTACCTGGGACAGGTCGACGCGGCCGCGTTGGTCCGGCTGGTCCGGGAGCAGCGGGTGGACGTGCTCGCCGTGGAGGAGCTCAGCCCCGGCGCGGCGCGCCGGCTCGACGAGGCCGGGATCGGTGAGCTGATGCCGTACCGGGAGCAGCCGAACAACAACGACACCGCGCTGTACTCGCGGCTGCCGTTGACCCGGCTCGACGCCTCGGACCCGGCGGCGGCGCGGGGTCAGGTGGGCGCGCAGGTCACCGTGGCGGGGCACCGGGTCCGCCTGGTGGCCGTCCACACCTACTACCCGCTCGGAAACGCCCGCAAGTGGGCCGACGGCTTCGAGGGGCTGGAGGCCGCGGCCCGCGCGGACACCCGTGACTCGGTGCTGATGGGCGACTTCAACGCCACCCTCGACCACGCGCCGATGCGCGCCCTGCTCGACACCGGCCTGACCGACACCCACGCGGAGCTCGGCCGGGGCGGCTCTCCGACCTGGCCGGAGCACAACGCGGACTTCCCGTACCTCCCGCCGATCATCCAGATCGACCACGTGCTGCACGGCGGCGCGCTGACCGGCGTCGACGTCTCCGAGCACACCGTCCACGGATCGGACCACCGCGCGGTGGTCGCCGAGTTGGCGGTGACCGGCTGAGTCACCGGTGACGGGGAGTCACGGTTTCCCCGGTTGTGGCCGGTGGGCGTGACCGTCGGTGACATCGCCTCAGGACGCCGGGCCGGCCGCCCGGATTGCCGTGCGCGGCGGCCACTGGCCCGGCGTGCCGGTCGTACGGTGGTAGGAGCGAGCGACGACGCTGGGAGTGGTGGCGATGTCCGAGCCGTCCGCAGTCCCCATGATGACCTGCACCGGTTGCGGCCGTACGGTGCCGTGGACCCCGTACGGTGGGTGCTCCTGGCCCTGCTACGACCGTCCCCGGGAGGATCCCCGGGACGTACCGGTCCCGGAGCCGGCCGGCCCGGCGCCCGAGGTGTCCTGGTCCGTGCGGCCGGGCCGGGTCGGGGTCGGGCGCCGCCGTCACCACCGGTAGGACGGGTCCGGCGTGGCAGCGCGGCGCAGCCGGGCGGCCGTGCAGGTGAGGGTGCGGACTCCGGCGACGGCTGCGGGAGCCGGGGCGGGGCGGGGTCAGATGCGGACGCTGTGGCCGGTGGTCGAGCTGACCGACTGCCCCGCCGGTGCGGGGTGGGAGGGCCCGGTGCAGTCCGCGGTCGGGTAGATGTACGCCGTGGCGCCGGTGTGGTTCTGGAGGGTGAGGGGTGCGGTGAGGTCGCGGTAGCAACCGCCCGGATCCGTGACGGTGCGGCCGTTCAGGGTGAGTGTCCCGGTCGCGGCGTCGGCCGGGCCGGGAGCGGCCAGGGTGAGCAGGCAGGGGCCGGCCAGGGCCGCGGCGGTGAGGGCAAGGCGTCGCATCGGCGTCCTCTCGTGATGGTCCGTCAGTACGCGCTCACTCTCGACCCCAGGCGTCCGCGCAGGCAAAACGCCGTCACCCGAACGGCCGGGGTCCCGGGCGGCGGTCGCGACCCGGCTGCAGGCTGCGGGCCGCGGGCGGCGGTGCGGACTACGGGCGGCGCTCGGCCGTGGCGCGGAGGTATCGCAGCCAGCGTTCCAGGGACGAGTCGAGGGCCGCCCGGAGCCGCTCCGGCCGGATGTCGACGGGGGCGTCGCTCCGGGATTCCTCGGTGTGCACCCGGACGGCTCCGTCGACCTGCTCGAAGGTCCATACGTGGATGCCGTCGATGCCCTGCGCCGGCCCGCCCCAGACGATCCGCCGGTACGGCACCAGTTCGAGCACGGTGGAGGTGATGTCGAGGCCGTGGGTCAGCCAGCGGAAGGAGGAGCCGCGCGACAGCGGCCCGGCGAGCTCGGCCCGCTCGACGTCCGGATGCCAGATCGGCCATGCCGCGATGTTGGTGTGCAGTGTCCAGACCCGGGTGAGCGGGGCGTCGACGGTGGTGGAGCGCCGGACGACGACGGGCGCGGAGGGGCGGGGCATGGCGGATCTCCTTGGGCGGCCGGGACTGCTGAGTGGTCGGTCACTCATCTCTCGATGTGTGAGTAGTCAATCACTCATTTCTCGGTGGCGGCAACCTCGACGGGAGTTCGGGAACGCCCGAAGGGCCCGGCGCGCTGTCGCGCACCGGGCCCTTCGGGTCACCGCTGGAACGGTTCGATCAGTACCAGTGGTGGGTCTGCCAGAACGCCCAGGCGGCGTTCGGGCTGCCGTACCGCTCGTTCATGTAGTTCAGGCCCCACTTGATCTGGGTCGCGGGGTTGGTCTTCCAGTCCGCGCCGGCCGAGGCCATCTTGGAGGCGGGCAGCGCCTGGACCAGGCCGTAGGCACCGGAGGAGGCGTTGGTGGCCGTGACGTTCCAGCTGCTCTCGTGCGCGACGATCTGGTTGAACGAGGCCAGCTGGTTGGCGGGCACGATCTGCGCGGCGATCGCCTGCACCGAGGCGGGCGAGTAGGCGGGGGTGGCGGCGGACGCGAGGGTGGGGGCGACGGCGCTGCCGAGGGCTGCGACACCGGCGGCGGACGCGAGGAGCGCGGCCGAGGCGCGCAGACGGGTGGAGAAGATTCGCATGAAGGAATTGCCTCAATCGGTTGGCTACGCTCCCGGCCGCCGCGACCGTCGGCCGGATGGTGGCCGAGGGGGCGGAGCGGGGCGTGGGGCACCTCATGGAGCGAGGGCCTGAACGGGCGCCGCGGCCTGACAGGTTGCTGCGGCGTCTGACGACTTCGCCATTGTTAGCGGCGGAATCGCCCGTGGCCAAGGGGTCCTGATACGACGGGCGATCGTAGTGGACATCGATTTTCGCCCGGCTCGGGCGACCGCTTCGGGAGGGGCCGGCGGCGATCTAAACCTCTAAAAATCGGGCATTTCGGTCAAAATTTCACGGTCTTCCGGCCTCGCGGCCCGGTTGTGCCCGCGGATCCGGTCCGATCCCGGTCTTCGCGGCAGGCGGGGTGGCATGCCGTCGGCGGCCCGACCCGGGCGATCAACTACCGGGGATCGTAGGCCTGCGGGGGCGTGTGAGCACCCTCACCGCCCACCCTGTGTGCGGCGGGCCGACGAGCACTCTCCGTGTGCGGAGCAACCCGTCGCCGGCACGTCCGGGCCCGCATCAGCCGACGGCGAGCGCCGCGACGAGCAACAGGACCACCAGGGCCGCCACGAACAGCCAGCCGCCCCCGCTCGACGGCCACCTCATCGGTTCCCGGCGCCGGGAACCGGCCGTACTCCGCCGGCCGGCGTCCCACCCGCTGTCCCAGGCGCCGCCACTGTCGCCGTTGCTGTCGCTGCCGGGGTCGGTCATGGTGCGGATCCTTCGTCGTGACGGGCGGCCAAGCCTGCCACGGCGTGCCCCGTCCCCCGGCGCCGGGGTCGGCCCGGCGGGTCAGGCCAAGGGCTCGTGGCGTGCGCCCGGGCCCGGCCAGCCGCCGTGCATGAAGGCGGGGCGGTCGACCCGGCGGAAGCAGCGCAGCAGGAACTCGGTGAACGTACCGGCCGTCTCGAACCACTCGCCGGCCTCGCTGTTGACCACGATCCGCCACTGCGAGGGGTCCTCCTCGACGGCGAGGAAGAAGTACCGGCCGCCCTCCTCGTCGCCGCCCCACATCAGCAGGGCGCCCGCGTCGACGTCCGACTCCTGGAAGTCCCAGGGCTCGTCGGCGATGTCGGCGTACCAGGACGGCAGCGCGGGAGCCGGGCCCCAGTGGCTCTCCATCGCGGACCCGGAGTCGTCCGCCGGGCGGTCGATCGTGAGGTAGCCGTCGACCGTGCCGGAGCCGTACAGGTCGAGGAACGCCTTGTAGTCGACCGGGAGCCGGCGCCCGAGGTGCCGTTCACTGGCCTCCCAGACCGCCGGCCGGGCCCAGCCCCAGCATGTGGGCTCTCCGAGCATCGCACTCAGCTGTTCCAGTGCCGATCCGCCCTCTGCCGTCGCCATGGCGGCATTCTGGTGCACGGGACCGACAGCGTGACGGCGCGGTGCGGGGTGCTCAGCGCGGCACGGACCAGACCGGGCACAGCGCGGTGTGGGAGCTGAGCATGACCACCGTCCCGCCGTCCATGACCTCCCGGGTGAGCACCACCTCGCAGCAGGACGCGGTCCGGGGCCGAGCCGCCACCAGGGCCTCAGCCGGCTCGTACCGGTCCGGTGCCTCGGTACGCGGCCAGTACGGGGTGTCGCGCGCCGGCGGGGTGACGGGGCCGGTCAGCGGAACCGCGAAGGGCCTGGCCCGGCGGCCCTCGGGTGTGCCGCGGCGGGGGACGCGCTCGACGGAAACCCCGAGGGCGCGGGCTCGGGCGTGCAGGCGACGGCGGTCGCGGCGTTCGGACATGACCACTACCTTGCCCGTCCGGGCCGCCTCCGCGCCAGCTCCGAGGTCCGCACGCGTCCGGCGGGGCCGCCCTCGTCGCCGTACGACCCGTCAGCCGTGCTGCCGCCGGCCGAGGTTCACCCGTTCTGTCGGTGCGGGGCCCTATGTTCTCCACAACACCACCCGCAGCGCAGCACCACTCGCCGCGCAGCACCACCCGGTGCCAGATCGAGGAGCGAAGCCCGTGCGTATCGTGGTCAGCGAGTTCATGAGCCTTGACGGTGTCGTGCAGGCGCCCGGCGGTCCCGAGGAGGACACCGACGGCGGGTTCGCCCACGGCGGCTGGTCGCACCCCTTCTTCGACCCGGAGGTGGTGGGCGGCGCGTTCGACGAGGCGCTGGGCAGGGCGGAGGCACTGCTGTTCGGACGCCGCACCTGGCAGACGATGGCTGCGGCGTGGCCCGAGCGGGCCGGCGATCCGTTCGCCGACCGGATGAACGCCATCCCGAAGCACGTCGTCTCCCGGACGCTCTGCGACACCGCGCTGACCTGGGAGAACACCACCCTCATCGCCGGGGACGACGCCGTCGCCCGGATCGGCGAGCTGCGCGAGGCCCCCGGCGGCGACCTGCTGGTGATGGGCAGCCCCACCCTCGTGCGCACGCTGCTCGCCGAGGGCCTGGTCGACGAACTCCGCCTGGTCGTCATGCCGGTGCTGCTCGGCGGCGGAAAGCGGATCTTCCCCGAGGACGGCGCGCTGCGCACCCTCGAACTGGTCTCCACCGTCACCAGCGGCACCGGCGTGAACGTGTGCACCTACCGGCCGGTCGCAGCCGGCCAGGTGGACTGACCACGAGCGTTGTCGACACGGCTGATCGGGGGCCGGGCGATCGGGCCGCCTGGGCCTGGGCCGTCAGCGTGCGGACGCCCCGCCGGTCAGCCGTTCCGCGAGGGAGGTGAGCGCCGCCCCGAGCGGACGGGCGACCCGGACCGCCGCGTACTCGTCCCCGCGGGTCGCGCCCTGGTTGACGATGGCGACCGGCTTTCCGGCTCGTGCCGCGTGCCGGACGAAGCGCAGGCCCGACATGACCGTCAGCGACGAGCCGAGGACCAGCAGCGCGCGGGCCTCGTCGACCAGGTCGTAGCACTGCTGGACCCGGGGTTTGGGCACGCTCTCGCCGAAGAAGACCACGTCGGGTTTGAGGACGGCGCCGCAGGCCTCGCACGGCGCGATGCGGAAGCCGTCCACCAGCTCCTGCGGCAGTTCGACGTCCCCGTCCGGATTGACCCGCGCACCGGTGTCCCGCAAGGCGCCGTTGAGGGCGTGCAGGCGCAGGTCGAGCTCCGCGCGCGAGCTGGTGCGCCGGCACTCCAGGCAGATCACCCGGTCGAGGCCCCCGTGCAGCTCCACGGCGTCGAGTGTGCCGGCGGCGCGGTGCAGCCCGTCGACGTTCTGGGTGATCACGGCCGACACGTGGCCGGACCGGCGCAGCGCCTCGACGGCGCGGTGCCCGGCGTTGGGCTCCGCCCGGGCGATGGCCCGCCACCCCACGTGGCTGCGCGCCCAGTAGCGGCGCCGGCCCTCCTCGCTCGCGACGAACTCCTGGTACGTCATCGGGGTGTGCCGCCGCAGGCTGCCGGTCGCGCCGCGGTAGTCGGGGATCCCCGACTCCGTGGAGAGCCCCGCGCCGCTCAGCACCGCGACATCCCGGCCGGCCAGCAGGTCCTCGATCGCCGCCAGGGCGTCGGCGTGCGGTGCGGCTCCGTCGGCCGCCGTCCCGTCCAGTGGGGCACGCGTAGGCATGCGGACAGCTTAGATCGGAGGACGATGGAAGGTGGCCCGGCCCGGTCACCCCGGCCACTTCGGCCGGCCCGGTCACCCCGGTTCCTGGACGGCCGGGCGGGCGCGGGACCGTCGCGTCGCCGACGGATCGTGTCGCGGGCGGGTCACGTCGAGGACAGGTCGAGGACAGGTGAGGACAGCCGATGGGACAGGCAGCCATCAGCGTCGTCGGTCTCAGCAAGCGGTACGGGTCGGTGACCGCCCTGGACGGGGTGGACTTCGAGGTCCGGCCGGGGACGATCTTCGGGCTGCTCGGTCCGAACGGCGCGGGCAAGACGACGGCGATCCGCATCCTGACCACGATCCTGCGCCCGAGCGGCGGCCACGCGGCGGTCCTCGGTCACGACGTGGTCCGGGAGGCCGCCACCGTCCGCCGGCTGATCGGGCTGGCCGGCCAGTACGCGGCCGTGGACCCGAACCTCACCGGCCGGGAGAACCTTCGGCTGATCGGCCGCCTCACCCAGCTGCCCGGGGCCCGGATCCGCCCGCGGGCGGGCGAGCTGCTGGACCGGTTCGACCTGGCGGAGGCCGGTGACCGCCCGGTCCGGACGTACTCCGGCGGCATGCGGCGACGGCTGGACATCGCCGCGGCGCTCGTCCCCGAGCCGCCCGTGCTCTTCCTGGACGAGCCCACCACCGGCCTCGACCCGCAGAGCCGGACCGCCCTGTGGCAGCTGATCCGCGAACTGGTCGGCGACGGCACCACCGTCCTGCTCACCACCCAGTACCTGGAGGAGGCGGACCGGCTCGCGGCCCGGGTCGTGGTGGTGAACGACGGCCGGATCATCGCCGACGACACCCCCGCCGCCCTCAAGGCGCGGCTGGGCAACACCGTGATCGAGCTGGGCATGGGCGATGACGCCCGGGCCGGGCGGGCGGCCGCCGTCATCGCCGGAAGCACCGCGGAGGCCGCCGAGCAGGAGGGTGCCCTGCTCCGGCTGGCCTCCCGGGACGGGTCCCGGCTGCTGCTCGACGTCCTGCACTCGCTGGAGTCGGCCGGTCTCGTGCCGCGGACGGTCACCGTCCGCGAATCCAGCCTGGACGACGTCTTCCTGGCCCTGACCGGGCACCGCACCGGCACCGCCGCCTCCGCCTCCGCCGCCTCCGCCTCCACCGCCACCGGCACGGGACCGGCCGGCGGAGCCGACGACCCCGGAGGCGCGCCATGACCGTCATCGACGCCGGGCACCTCGGCACCCGGATCGCCGCGCCCGTCCGGGACGGCCTCGCGGTCGCCTGGCGCAACCTGATCGCCCTGCGCCGCGTCCCGCGGCTGCTGGTCTTCTCCACCATCCAGCCGCTGGTCTTCGTGCTGATGTTCCGGTACGTCTTCGGCGGGGTGGTCGGCCCGGCCCTGCCGCCCGGTGTCACCTACGTCGACTTCCTGATCCCCGGCATCTTCGTGCAGACCGCGGTCTTCGGGTCGATGAACACCGCGATCGGCCTGGCGACCGACATGCAGACCGGCCTGATGGAACGGTTCCGCTCGTTGCCGATGGCGCGGTCGGCGGTGCTCTCCGGACGCACCATGGCGGACCTCGCCCGGAACGTCTTCGTGGTGGCCCTGATGACGGCTGTCGGCTTCGCGCTGGGCTTCCGGATCCACGCCGGGGTGCCCGCCTTCCTGGGCGGGGTGCTGCTGGTGCTGGCGTTCGGCTTCGCGATGTCGTGGATCTTCGCGGTGGTGGGGATGGCCGTCGGCGACCCGGAGACCGCGCAGGCCGCCGCCTTCCCCGTCCTCGCGCCGCTGGTCTTCGCCTCCTCGGCGTTCGTGCCGGTGGAGACCATGCCCGGTTGGCTCCAGGCGTTCGCCAACCACCAGCCGGTCTCGAAGACCGCCGAGGCCGTCCGGGTGCTGGTCCTGGGCGGGCCGGCCACCGAGGTGGTCTGGGAGGCGCTCGCCTGGGACGTCGGGATCATCGCCGTGTTCGCGCCGCTCGGCGTGTGGTTCTACCGCCGGGCGGTGTAGCGCGGGCGGCGGTGCGGCGGGCTTCCGGCACTACCCGGCGGCGGCCGGGTCCGGGACGAGCCCGTCGGCGACCAGGCCTTCGAGGACGGCCTGACCGAGCGCGTGCACGGCGGACTGCGGGCGGACCATCACGGTGAACTCCTTGACCCGGCCGCTCCCGTCGAACTGGAGCAGGTCGATGCCGTGGATCTGGGTGCCCCGCACGGTGGCCCGGAACGGCAGGACCACCGAGGGGGCCTCCTGCCCGTCCGTGCCGGTCTCCGCCGTGCCCTCGAAGTGTCCGACGTAGCGGAGGTCGTCGAAGGTCCGCAGCAGGACGCCGAAGAGCCCGAGCACCATGGCCTTCCCCTCGAACGGCCGGAACTTCACCGGGCTGAAGAGCCGGATGTCGTCGGTGAACAGCTCGTCCAGGGCGTCGAGGTCGCGCTTCTCGACGGCGGCGCGGAAACGTGCGGCGGTGTCCATGGTGGGTGGTTCCTCCCCTACTCAAAAATCTGACTAGTCATTTTCTTGAGTATGATGCAGGGACGGGCGAGGAAAGGGAAGGGGCGGCTGCGATGGCCTTGCGGCACGCGGTGCTGGCGGCACTGCTCGACGGCGAGTACAGCGGCTACCAGCTGGCGAAGGCGTTCGACATCGGCGTCGCCAACTTCTGGCACGCCCTCCCGCAGCAGCTCTACGCCGAGCTGGCGAAGCTGGAACGGGAGGGGCTGGTCGAGGGCCGGGAGGTGGTGCAGGAGTCCCGGCCCAACAAGCGCCTGTTCCAGGTCACCGAGGCCGGCCGCGCCGAACTGGAGGCGTTCGCCTCGGCCGCGCCGAAACCCTCCTTCATCCGCGACGACCTGCTCGTCAAGGTCCAGAGCGCCGACCGCATCGGCACCGCCGCGGTGATCACCCAGCTGGAGGAGCGGGCGGCCGCGGCCGACGCGAAGATCGAGCTGCTCGGCACCCTGCTGCGGCAGCTGCGCGGCGACGCGGAGGAGGACGAGTTCCTGCTCCGCGGCGAGCGGATCGGCGGCTACCTCACCTGCCTGCGCGGCCTGTCCTTCGAACGGGAGCACCGGGACTGGTGCCTGCGGATCGCGGCGCTCCTGACCCGACGGCAGGCGGCGCACGCCCGAGGGTGACGCCGCCGGCTCAGGACCGCTCCGGGAGGACCTCGACCCCGGCCGCCAGCATGGCCTCGGCCACCCGCCGGGCGAGATCGTCGTGGCAGATCAGCAGCGTCGTCCCCGGGTCGCCCCGGCGGACGGGCAGGTGGCCGTCGCCGGTCGCCTGGAGCTGCCAGCGGTCGCGTTCGGTCGTCCACAGCGGCTCGTAGCCGGCCAGCGCCGCCCCGACCTCGGCGGCCCGCGCCGCCGCCCGGGAGCGGCGGCCCTCGGGCGTCGGCGGCGGGCCCGCGTGCAGGGCGACCGACACCGCGTACCCGTCGCCGTGCGCGGGCCGGATCCGCAGCCCCGGCGCCGCCGCCGAGCCCACGGCCGCCAGGACCTCCCGGACGGGGTAGCCGAGCAGGTCGACGTCGTCGAGGACGACCGGTGTGCCGCCCGGTCGCGAGGCCGCGGACGGCGTGCGGCTCAGGACGACGGCGTGCAGCCCGTCCGCGGTGCTCCCGGCCCGCGCCGTCACCGTGACGTCGCCCCAACGGGCGGTACGGCTCCAGGCGCAGTCCGCCGGGACGGCGTCGGCCGGTCCGCCGGGGCCGAGCCGGGCGAGGATCGTGGCCGTGGCGGGTTCGTCCGCGCCGAAGGTCAGGGTGCCCGCACCGTGGGGCAGTTCGACGCCGACTCCGGGCAGCAGCTGGAACACCGGTCGATCCTGCCCCCGCACGGGTCGCGACCGCAAGCCGCACCCGCACGCCGCACCCGCGCGCCCCGCGCCGCAACCCGTTCGGCGGGCGCGCCCGCCGGTGGCCCTCCCGGCGCCGGGTCACCCGCACGGCCGGGCGGCGGCGGGTGCGTCCCGAGCCGCGCCCGGCGCCCGCGCCCGGCCCCGGCGGCTGCGGCGCGGCAGTGGCGGGCCCAGACTGGTGGTGAACGCCGCCGGCGGTACGGGCGGCCGGGCCGTGCGGCGCGACCGGGATGCCACCGGGAGCACCGCACCCGATCCGCGAAGGGCGTCCGCCACCATGCTGCTCGGGCTCACCACCGCGCTCGTCGCGACCGTCTGCTTCGGCTTCGCGTGCGTCTTCCAGGCGCGCGGAGCCCGGTCGGCGCCCCGGGCCGACGGGGTGCGCGTGGGACTGCTGGCGGCCCTGGCCCGTTCATGGCAGTTCCTGCTCGGTACGGGCCTGGACATCGTCGGGTTCGCGCTCAGCGTCGTCGCCCTGCGCAGCCTGCCGCTGTTCGCCGTCCAGGCGGTGACCAACGCCAGCCTGGCGATCACCGCGGTGGCCGCGGTCTGGCTGCTCGGCGCCCGGCTGGGCCGCACCGACATCGCCGCGATCCTCGCGGTCGTCGTCGGCCTGACGCTGGTCGCGGTCGGCTCGGGCCGGGAGGGCCGCGAGTACGCGGGCACCGCCTTCCACGTCGCGCTGCTCGCCACCGCGGTGCTGATGCTGCTGCTGACCGTCGTGCTGGCGCGCCGCGGCGGCAACGCGGTGGCGGCGGGTCTCGGTCTGCTGGCCGGCGTCGGCTTCGGCATCACCAGCCTCGCCGTCCGGGTCATCGACGCCGCCGACCCGGTGTCGCTGCTGACCGACCCCGCCGCGTACGCGCTCGCCCTGGGCGGGCTCGGCGGGTACCTGGCCTACGCGCTGGCCCTGCAACGCGGGACGGTGACCGCCGCGACCGCCGCGGGGACGGTCGCCGAGACCTTCGGGCCCGCGCTGGTGGGCGCGCTGGCCCTGGGTGACCGGGCCCGGCCGGGGTTCGCCTGGTCGGCGGTGGCGGGCTTCGCCATCGCGGTCGGCGGAACGTTTCTTCTAGCCCGGTTCGGTGAGGTCGAGGCGGCGCCGCAGGAACACGAAGGACCGCAGGCCGACCCCCCGGCCGACCGGACCGAGGGGGAGGAGCCGTCGGCCTCCGCCGGGTCCGTCCCCCATTCAGCGGACAGGTGAGCATGGACGACAACAGTGCGCGACCGCCGGCCCCGACCGACCTCCCGCCCGGTCTCCCGATCGACGTCCCGCTCGACCTGCCGCAGGCCCCGGCCCCCCGGCCCACGGCCGGCGGTCGCCACCGTCCCGTCGTGCTGATCACCGGGGCGTCCTCCGGCATCGGCGCGGCGACGGCGGCCAGGCTCGCCCGGGCCGGCTGGTACCCGCTGGTGTCCGGCACCGACCCCCGCCGGCTGGCGGAGACCGCCGCCCGCACCGGCGGCCACGCCCTAGCCGAGGACCTGGCCGTCCCCGGCGGGGCGCAGCGGCTCGCCGAACGGGCCCTCGCCGTGGCCGGGCGCGTCGACGCGCTGGTGGCCAGCGCGGGTGTCGGCTGGCGCGGACCGTTCGCCGCGATGCCGCAGGACGTGCTCGACCGGATCGTCGAGGTCGATCTGGCGGCCCCGCTGCGGCTGGCCAGGCTGCTGCTGCCGGGCATGCTGGAGCGCCGGCGCGGGCGGATCGTCCTGCTCGGATCGATGGCCGGCCAGGTCGGCGTCGGGGGCGAGGCCGGCTACGCGGCGGCCAAGGGCGGGCTGGCCCTGTTCGCCGAGAGCCTCTGGTACGAGCTGCGCGGCACCGGCGTCGGGGTGCGCATCGTCCTGCCGGGCGCGGTGGACACCCCGTTCTTCGCCCGCCGCGGCACCCCGTTCCACCGCGAGCACCCGCGGCCGGTGTCGCCCGAGCGGATCGCCGACGACGTCCTGCGGGCGCTGACCGGCCACCGGGACAAGCTGTTCGCCCCGAGCTGGCTCGCGATGCCCGCGCGACTGCACGGTGCCGCGCCCGAGCTGTTCCGGCAGCTGGCCGCCAGGTTCGGCTGATGGGCCCGGCGCGGGCGGCCGGATGGGCCGGGGCGGCGGTGGCGGGCGTCCAACTGCTGCACCTGGCCCCGGCCGTGAGCCGGCTGGCGGTGGTGCGCCGGTACGCGGCGCCGGCCGTCGCGGGCCGCGGCGCGGCCGGGCACGTGGCGCTGACCTTCGACGACGGGCCCGACCCGGAGAGCACGCCGCGCTTCCTGGACGCGCTGGACGCGCTCGGCGTGCGGGCCACCTTCTTCCTGCTCGGCAGCATGCTGGAACGCTCACCCGCCCTCGGCCGCGACCTGGTCGCGCGCGGCCACGAGGTCGGCCTGCACGGGTGGCACCACCGCACCCAGTGGTACCCGGCGCCCGGGCGCGACCTGCGGGAGCTGCGCCGGGCCACCGAGGCGATCACCGCCGCCTGCGGCGCCCGGCCACTGTGGTACCGGCCGCCGTACGGGGTGCTGACCACCGGACTGGCCCTCTCCGCCCGCCGCCTCGGCCTGCGCACCGTGCTGTGGACCGCCTGGGGCCGGGACTGGACCGCCGACGCCACCCCGGCCTCCGTACGGCGCACGCTGCGCCCCGGCCTGCGGGGCGGCGCGACCCTCCTGCTGCACGACGCGGACTGCACCTCGGCCCCCGGGGCGTGGCGTTCGGCCCTCGGCGCCCTGCCGGCCGTCGCGGAGCGCTGCCGCGAGCTCGGGCTGGCCCTCGGCCCGTTGCGCGACCACGGCCTGCCGCCTGCGGTGACCGCCCGGTAGCCGGGCCGGGTCCGGCGGCGCCCGCGGCTACCCGGCGACGCCCGCCAGACCGACCCGGTCGAGCACCTCCGAGAAGGCCGACTGCCAGGCGCCGGGGGAGGCACCCGCGGACGGGGCCGGTGCCTCGCGGCCGAGCGCGGCGAGCGCGCTGCGCACCACCTCCCGGGGGCGGGCGGACACCACGTCGGCGTGGCCGAGCTCCAGCTCGTGCTGGAGGTTGTCCCGCCCGTGCCCCTGGACCACGTCGAGCAGCAGCAGCCGCCGCCCCAGCGCGCGCGCCTCGCTGCAGGTGTCGCCCGAGCTGGTCACCACCAGGTCGGCGGCCGCCATCAGGGTGGGCACGCGGTCGGTGTGGCCGAAGGTGTGCACCCGCGGCTGCCGGGCCTGAACGGCGCGCAGCCGTTCCTCCAGACCGGTGTTGCGGCCGGCCACGGCCAGCACGTGCGGGCCGGCCGCGGCCAGCGAGTCGGCCGTCCGGGCGAGCGGCCCGAGTCCCCAGGACCCGGACATCAGCAGCACGCAGGGGCCTTCCTGCGGCACGCCGAGCTCGGCGCGGGCGGCGGCGCGGGTGGGCGGCCGGTAGAAGGCCTCGCGGAGCGGCGCGGGCACCACCGCGACCGGTGCCTCGGGCCGGTAGCGGCGGACCGCGCAGGCCGCGACCTGCGAGGTGACCAGGAACAGGTCCGTCTCCTCCTGCACCCACAGCCGGTGCGGGGTGACGTCGGTGCAGAGCACCAGGTGGCGCAGGCCGGGGCGGTCCCGGCGCAGCCGGTTCACCGCGGAGGTGGCGGTCGCGAACACCGAGACCACCAGGTCGGGCCGCTCCCGGTCGAGCAGGTCGCGCAGCCGGGGGACGAGCCGTCGTCCGGCCGCGCCGTCGGCGAGCAGGGCGAGCCGGGCGCCCGGGCGCAGCGCGGCGAAGTGGAAGGCGTCGTAGAGCCCCGGCAGGTCGAGCATGCGCCGGAAGACCGCCTCACCGGCCGGGCCGGCGCTGTGCCCCAGCAGGGCCATCGCGTCGACCGTGCGGGTGGTCCAGCCCCGGGCGCGCAGGGAGTCGGCGCAGGCCAGGGCCATCACGTCGTGGCCCTGGCCGAGTGATCCGGAGACGAGTAGCGCGTGCGGCACGGCGCTATCCGACGGCGCCGCGACCCGCCGGGCCGTCACCGGTGGCCGGGGGCGTGGCGGGCGGCGGCTCCTGCGCCCGGTACCAGTCGGCGTAGCGGCCGACCCCGTCGGTGAAGCTGGTGCGCGGGGTCCAGCCGAGCAGCCGCTTGGCCCGGGCCGAGGAGATCCGGCGAACCGGGTAGTCGGCGGTGCGGGCCGGGATGTGCTCGATGTGGACCGGGCCGAGCAGACCGTCCACGGTGTCGGCGATCTCGCGGACGGAGATGGCGGTGGAGCCCTCCAGTGCGAGGGTCTGGTCCTGCGCCGCGGGGGAGAGCGCCCGCACGTGGGCGTCCGCGAGGTCCTCGACGTAGACGAAGTTGCGGGTCTGTCGGCCGTCGCCCGCGATGGTGATCGGTGTCCCGTTCAGGGCCGCCTGCACGAAGCGGGCGACGACCAGCTCGTCCCGCATCCGCGGCCCGTACGGGATGCCGTACCGCAGGATCGTGAAGTGGCTGCCGTAGAGCTCGCGGTAGCTGTGGACGAGCATCTCCGAGGCGAGCTTGCTGGCCACGTACAGGTGGCCGCTGCGCTCCAGTTCGACGGGGACGTGCTCGTCGAGCTCGTCCCCGTCGAGGTCGGCCTCGGCGAGGGCGGCGCCGTACACCCAGACGGTGCTGGCCAGCACGGTGCGGCTCAGGCCGCAGCGCCGGGCGGCCTCCAGGACGGTCGCGGTGCCGTCGATGTTGAGCCGCACGGCCCGGACGGGATCGGCGGTGACCTGTTCCACGTCGGCCATCGCGGCGAGGTGGAACACCACCTCGGTGCCGTCCAGGACGGAGGTCAGGGCGGCGGCGTCGAGGATGTCGACGTGGGCGTGTTCGGCGCCCGGGTTGAGGTACCGCTCGGTGGTGTCCACCGCGAGCACTTCGTGCCCGGCCGCCAGCAGCCGGTCCACCACGTGGGAGCCGATGAACCCGCACCCGCCGGTCACTGCTACGCGCATTCCTTCTCCTTGGTCCGGTCCGTCCCGCCCCTGGCCCCGCCCCCCGGTCGCACCGCGTCGGCCCGGGTCAACCCGCCAGTCGGCGGTGGACCCGGGAGACGGCCTCGATCACCTGGTCGATCTCGTCCTCGGTCATGTCGGTGTGCACCGGCAGGCAGACGTGACGGGCGCAGACGTCCTCGGCGACCGGCAGCGGGCCGCCGCGGTAGGGGGCGAGCACGGGCTGTTCGTGCAGCGGCAGGTCGTAGACCTCGCCGGCGAGGCGGACGCCGAAGTCCTCGGCCGCCTCGCGCTTGAACCGCGCCCGGTCGGTGCCGGGCGGCAGCAGCAGGACGTACTTGTAGTAGTTGCCGCGGCAGCCGGCCGGCTCGGTGAGCGGCTGCAGCCCGTCGAGCGCGGCCAGCGCGGTGTCGTACCGCCGGGCGACCCGGCGGCGGTTCTCGACGAACTCCTTGAGGCGTCGCAGGTGGACGGTGCCGACGGCGGCGTTCAGCTCGCTCAGCCGCCAGGACCCGCCGAACCGGATGTGGTGGTTGGTGGAGAAGGAGCCCTTGCCCTGGTCCCGGTGGATCCGGGCCTCGTCGCGCAGGTCCGCGGACTCGGTGAGGATCATGCCGCCCTCGCCGCTGGTGACGACCTTGGTCGGGTAGAACGAGAAGGCGCCGGCCAGTCCGAAGGTGCCGGCCGCGCGGCCGCCGTAGCTGCTGCCGTGGGCGTGCGCAGCGTCCTCGACCAGGGCGATGCCGCGCTCGTCGCAGAGGCGGCGGACGGCGTCGACCTCGGGCGTGATCATCCCGCCGACGTGCACCAGCACCACGGCCGCCGTCGTGGGGGTGAGCGCGGCCTCCACGGTGGCCGCGCTGAGGGCGAAGGTGGACGCCTCGACGTCCGCCAGCACGGGACGGCCGCCCGCGTGCAGCACGGCGCCGGCGGTCGCGTAGAAGGTCACCGCCGGGACGACGACGTCGCGGTCGCGGACCCCGAGCGTGCGCAGCACCACTTCGAGGGCGGCCGTCCCGGAGGAGACGGCGACGGCGTGCGAGGCGCCGTGCTCGGTGGCGAAGGCCTGTTCGAAGCGCTCCGTCCAGGGGCCCAGGGTGAGCATCCCGGTGGACAGGATGTCGGTGACCGCTTCCGCGACCGCCGTCCGGTCGTCCTCGTCGAACACGATCCGCGCCGCGGGAACGCCCACGTGCCACCTCCAGCAGGAATGGAATCGTCCTATAGCGGATGAATCGGGCACCTCAGGCTAGCGCGACCCGACCCGCCCGTCCCGGTGCGACGGCCCGTCCGGGTGAGCGCCGGACCGCCGCCGTCGCCGGGAGCGGCCACCGCCGGCGTCGGGGAATCGGCGAAAAGCCGCCCGGGGACGGGATCGTGCGGGTACATTCCTCTGCGGCGACCGATCTTGATCAACATGTACCGATCCGACCACCGGAGAGCCCTCCTGATGGACACTCAGCGCTGCCCGTACCGACTCGACACCACCGCGGCCGACCTCCACGGCGAGGCCGCCCTGCTCCGTGCCCGCGGCCCGGCGACCCCGGTCGAGCTGCCCGGCGGCATCCGGGCCTGGTCCGTCACCGACCCGGGCCTGATCAAACGGCTGCTCACCGACCCCCGGGTCTCCAAGGACGCCCACCGGCACTGGCCCGCCTACCTCGACGGCGAGGTCGCCGAGGACTGGCCGCTGCGGATCTGGATCGACGTCCGCAACGCGCTCACCGCCCACGGGCCCGAACACACCCGGCTGCGCCGCCTGATCGGCACCGCGTTCAGCGCCCGGCGGGTCCGGCAGCTCACCCCGGTGATCGAGGAGATCGCCGCCGACCTCACGGACCGGCTCGCCGCCGACGCCGGCGACGGACCGGTCGACCTGCACGCCCGGTTCACCTGGGTACTGCCCCTGATGGTCGTCAACACCCTGCTCGGCGTCCCCGAGGCGATGCACGACGACTTCCGCAGCACCGTCGGCAGCCTCTTCGACACCGACGTCACCGCCGAGCAGGCCGTCGCCAACGGCCAGGCCGTCTACCGGCTGCTCGCCGAACTGGTCGCGGCCAAGCGGCAGGACCTCGGCGACGACGTCACCAGCGCCCTGATCGGAGCCCGCGACGACGAGACCGGCACCGGCCTGTCCGAACAGGAACTCCTCGACAGCCTGCTGCTGCTGATCGGCGCCGGACACGAGACCACCGTCAACCTCCTCGACCACGCCGTGGTCAACCTGGTCGAGAACCCCGAGCAGCTCGCCCTCGTCCGCGGCTCCGCTGCCACCTGGTCGGACGCCGTCGAGGAGACCCTGCGCCACCAGGCCCCGGTGGCCAACATCATCCCGCGCTTCGCCACCGAGGACCTGCACGACCCCGACACCGGCGTGACCCTCCCGAAGGGCGAGCTGATCGTCATCAACTTCGCCGCGGCCGGCCGCGACCCCGGCCTGCACGGCGGGACGGCCGACCGGTTCGACCTCACCCGGGACACCCGCCGGGACCACCTCTCCTTCGGGCACGGCACCCACTTCTGCCTCGGCGCCGAACTCGCCCGCCTGGAGGCCCGGATCGCCCTGAGCGCCCTGTTCGGCCGCTTCCCCGACCTCGCGCTCGCCGTGCCCCCGGCCGAGCTGCGCCCGCTGGAGTCCTTCATATCCAACGGCCGCAAGGAACTCCCCGTCCTCCTCGGCCGCCGGGACTGACCGGCTCCGCTCACGGCCGCCGAGCCCGACCGGCTCGGCGGACCCGCGGGGCCGGTCAGTGCACCGCCGTGGCCTGGCTGGCGACCAGTTCCCGGTACGGGGTGCAGCGTTCCAGCAGGGCGGGGTGGTCGCCCGCGTCCAGGACGCTGCCCTCGCTCATCATGATCACGTGGTGGGCGTGCTGCACCGTGGACAGCCGGTGGGCGACCACGATCACCGCGCGGGTGGCCGCGAGATCCTCCACCACGGCCCGGAACCGCTGCTCGTTGAGGCCGTCCAGCTGGCTGGTCGGCTCGTCCAGCAGGACGATGTCGGCGTCCGAGAGCAGCGCGCGGGCCAGCGCCATCCGCTGGCGCTGGCCGCCGGACAGGTCCGACTCCCGCCCGAGCAGGGTGTCCAGGCCCTGCGGCAGCCGGGCGATGTCCTCGGTGAGGCCGACGGCGTCCAGCGCGGCCGCGAGCTCCTCGTCCGTGGCGGTGGTGGCGCGGCCGAGCTGCAGGTTCTCCCGGGCGGTGGCCTCCAGCAGGGTGAACGCCTGGTCGACGTAGGCGATCCGGGCACGCAGCGCGTCCAGCGGCCAGTGCCGGGTGTCGTGCCCGAGCACCGTGATCGAGCCGGAGGTCGGCCGGATGAACCGGTCGATCAGCGACAGCGCGGTGCTCTTGCCGGCGCCCGAGGGCCCGACCACGGCGGTCAGCCCGGTCCTGGCGGTGCTGAAGGAGATGCCGCGCAGCGCGGCGTCGCAGGCCCCGGCGTGCGTGTACGAGACGGAGCTGAACACCACGGACGGGGCGTCCGGCGCCGGGGTGGGCACGGCCCGCCCGTCGTCCCGGTGGTCGGTCTCCTGCGGGAGCAGCAGCAGGTCGTTGCAGCGGTCCCGGGCCGCCAGGCCGGCCTGGAGCCGGCCGAGGCCGGTGGCCAGGGTGCTGACCGACGGGATGGTCTGCAGCAGGTACAGCAGGAACGCGGCGAAGGCGGCGACCTGGAGGTCCCCGGAGGCCAGCCGGGCGCCGCCGGTGAGGATCACGGCGATCATCGCGAACTGGTTGCCGAGGGTGAGCAACGCGGGGATCAGGGCGCCGAGACGGGCCCCCTCCAGCGAGACGGTCTGCAGGGCCTCCGCGTCCGCCGCCAGGGTGCGGGCCGCCACCGGTTCCGCCCGGTACGCCTTGATCGTGGTGAGCGCGTCCAGGCTGGAGGTGAAGCGCTGCGCGATCTGGCCGACCGCCACCTGCTGGCCGGTCACGTTGGCCTTCATCCGGCGCAGGACCAGCAGCAGCAGGACCGTCAGCGCCGCCAGCGAGACGACCGTGACCAGCGTGAGCACCCAGTCGATCCACACCATCACGGCGAGCGTCGACACCACGGTCAGGGCCGCCAGCGGCAGCTGGGTGGCCACGTCGACGACCTGCCGCAGCAGCGCGGCGTCCGAGGTGATCCGGGCCGCGAGCTCGCCGGTGCCCTGGGTCCGTACCACCGAAAGCGGCAGTCGCAGCGCGTGCTCCATCAGGCGGATCCGCAGCCGGTACGCCATCCGCTCGCCGATGCGGGCCAGCAGGAAGCCGGAGCCGGCCTGCTCGACGGCGCCCGCGACGGCGGCCGCGCACATCAGCAGGATGTCGGTGCCCAGCGGCCGGTGGGCGGAGAAGTCGGTGATGACGTTGCGGACGAGCAGCGGCAGCGCGAGGGCCGCCGCGGTGGCGGCCAGCGCCAGCAGCAGGGCGAGGACGAGCCGCCCGGGCTCGGCGCTCAGTTCTCGGCGGAGCCGGACCGGGCCCGGAGCGCGGCGGGCGGGACGGGGGAGCTGGTCGGCCACGGGGAACCTCTCTGGATGGTTCGGGGTCGCGGGCGGTGCGCCCGTCGGGCGGTGGATCGGCGCGGGCCCCAGACGCGGACCGGGCCGGAGCAGCGGGGCGCTGCTCCGGCCCGGTGGCCGGCCGGGCCCGTGGTGGCGGCCCGGCCGGCTCGGCGTGCTGCCCGCCCTCAGGGGGCGGTGGCGCAGGTCAGAGACAGATGAGCGTGCTGACCGTGCTGGTGCCGCAGTTGAGCACGCTGAGCGAGCTCGTGCTGGCCAGGGTGTCGTCGATGGGGGCCGCCTCGGTCTCGGGCAGGTCCATGGTCTGGAGGTCGAGGATCGCCATGACTGTTCTCCTTCGTTAAGCGGTGTGTATCGCCCGGCCGGCGGCCGGGAGTCGGTGGGGGCGCGGCTGCGCCCGGTGGCGTCGTGGGCCCGGGGGCCCGGTCAGCCGGGGGCGGCGGTCGACGGCCGGTCGGCCGGACTGCCGGTCCAGGGGAGGAAGGGGGTGCCGGCCAGCGCCGTTCCCAGCGCCAGCAGCACACCGGCGGAGCCGGTGGCCAGGTCGGCCGAGAGGCGCAGCAACTGGTCCCCGGGGAAGGCGAGTTCTCCCCGGTAGGAGATCTGGTGCAGGGCCAGCAGCCGGCGCTGGCGGTCCAGCACGGCCCGGCCGTCCGGCGTCCCGTCCGCGGCGCGGGCGCGCGGCCGGGTCAGGGCCAGGTAGCCGAGGAGTCCGGCACGTCCGTTGAACAGGCCCGGCTGGATGATGAACTCCGGCTCGGCGGCCCGGCGGATCGGCGGTTCGTCGGCGGCCGACGGGCTGTCCGGGCGGTGCGCCAGCAGGGCGTCCAGGGCCAGGCCGATGCCCGCACTGCCGGTCTCGATGTAGGGCAGCACCCGGCGGCCGTCGACCACCTGGAGGGTCCCGTCGGCGACCGACACGCAGCGGTCCAGGTCCAGCCGGAGCAGGGTCTCCGCCTGGTCGAGCAGCGAGGGGTCGCCGGTCCGCTCGTACAGCCGGACCAGGGCGAGTGCGGCGCCGGAGCCGCCGGCCAGCAGGCCGGCCCTGCGGTTCGCGTCGCCCGAACCGGCCTTCTCCAGGGCGTCGGCCGAGGACCTGGCGAGCGTGACGGCCTCGTCCAGCAGTCGTTCGTCCGCGGTGGCGTCGGCGAAGTGCAGGAGCGTCAGCGCGATGCCCGCGCCGCCGCCGGCCAGCCCGGGGCCCGGTTCGTCGTCCGGCCGGGCCGAGAGCCGTTCCAGCAGGTCGAGGGCGGTGTCGCGTTCGCCCAGCAGGTCCAGTGCGTAGGCGACGCCGTGTCCGCCGGAGTACAGGCCCGGCCCGGGCGGGCGGGTCCGGGTGGCGCGGACGAGCCAGTCGACGTGGTCGGGGTCGACCGGGGAGCCGGTGGCGTGCAGGGCGTACAGGACCCCGGCCGCGCCGTGGGCGAGGCCCAGGCCGCCCTGGGTGAACTGGGCGACGTCGCCGGGGAACAGCCGGTCGGTCCGGTCGGGGGTGGCCATCGCCGCGATGCCGCGGGCGAGGGAGTCCCTGATCCGGGGCCAGTCGGCCTGTGGGTCGGTCAGCAGGGCGGCGGTGTCGGCGCGCTGCTGACCGAGTTCGGGTCGGAGCGTCCGGCCGTCGGCGGGCGCGGGGCCCAGCATCCGGCGGATCTCGTCGGTGTACCCGGCGGGTACCGGGAAGCGGCGTTCGAGGGCGTCGGCGAGTTCGCCGGCCTTGCCCGGGTCGAGGGCCGGCAGCTGGGCCAGCGGCAGGAACAGCCAGAGCCGGATGGCGGCCAGACCGTACCGGTCGACCTGGGCGCCGGTGTACCCGGACGGCGCGGTGAAGCCGGCCGCACCCAGTGCGGGGCGGACGAAGTCGTCGGTGGTGCTGGCGAGCTCGAAGTCGATGAAGCAGATGTCGCCGTCGGGTCGGATGATCAGGTTGCGGGGGTGGAGGTCGCCGAAGACCACCCCGCGGGCGTGGATCGCGTCCAGGGCCCGTTCGATCCGTCCGACGATGTCGAGCGCCTCGCGGGTGTACTCGGCCACCGCGTGCTCGTCGGCGTCCGGATGGATCAGCGGGTAGTTGGCGGTCAGCCACTGGCTGAGCGACTGGCCCTCGACGAACTCCTGGACCAGGAAGCGGTGTTCCCAGGCGGTCAGCAGTCCGTGCTGGGCCGGTACGCCGGGCACCCCGTCGAGGCGGGCCATCATGGCGTGCTCCTGCCGGAGCCGGGTGACGGCGTCGACCCCGCGCTGGTCGAGGCCGGCGTGCGGCCGGGCCTCCTTGAGCACGACCTGCGGCCCGTCGGCCCCGTCGCGGGCCAGGTAGACGCCGCCCGCGTTGGAGAAGTGCAGGACGCGTTCGACGGTGTACGGCAACCCGGTGTCGCTCTGCGCGGCGCGGGCGGCCACGGCCGGTGCGATGCACTCCGGGACCGGCGCCCAGTCGGGGACGGAGAAGCCTGCCCCGCGGACGTCCGGCACCAGCCGGCCGTCCGGCCCTTCGAGGGCGAGCACCCGCTCGCCGGCCGCGTTGCGGCAGTGGCGCTCGGCGAAGCCCCCGTACCGGAGGTAGAGCGGGCCGTCCCCCCAGCGCAGGTCGCTGAGGATGTACGGGCCGCGGCGGCCGGCCAGCAACGGGCCGAGGCCGGTCAGACATCGCTCCAGCTCGGCGTCGTCGACCGGGTACAGCGTGCAGAACTTGCCGCTCGCACCGCGGGGGGCGTACTTGGAGTTCTGCACCTGGAGGATCGGCAGGCCGCGGAGGAACTTGAAGGTGATTCGTTCCTGCAGACAGTAGGAGTGGACCTGGTCGAGCACCGCCTCGGCGTCCTCCGCGCAGGAGGACACATGGACCTTCCAGCCCTGCGAGGGCAGTTGGACACCGGTGGGCCGCACCACGGCCCAGATTTCGAGGTCACCGCGCTCCCACCCGGCGGGCAGCGGCCGGCCGACGGCCTCGAACTCCTCCTGGGCGCCCCAGCGCCGGGGCGAGTCGTAGAACAGCGGGTCGGCGTAGGCGTAGGCCTCGTACCGGTTGTCCAACGGAACCCTCCTCGGGGCGGGACGTACCAGCGGGTGGGGATGGGGAACGGAGCCGGATCCGCTGTCGGCCCTGACGGGCCGGGTCGGAATCCGGGCCACCGGCCGGAGCGGGAATTCCCGGAATCCGGTGGGACGATGTGAAGTATTAAGGGCCGCCAAGTTCGCCCACAACGGCGCGGACGCGGCAATTCCGCACGCAATTACACTACCCGGCGCAGGCGGAGATCCCGGAGTGCGCCGGGGCGCCGTCTTGTGCGCCGGGGCGGCGACGGGGGGTCCGTCGGGCCGCCGGCCGGCATCGGCCGACACTCCTCGGGCGCTGCTCCGGGTCACCACACACTCGTTTGACCTGCGGTTTGTGCGGATGGGCGGCCGGTCCCGGAGAGTCGGGCGAGAGTGCGGGTGGGCGCCGGAGCGGCGCGGGAGCGCGGCCGGACGGCCCCGGAAATCAAGGTTCCCGTCGGCGTACGGCCACCGACGGGAACTCTGAAGCCAATCAGAAAAGCGTGAACGAAAGATCAATGACCGGGTGTCTGTTCTATTTATTGAGCGCTTCCCGGCCCCTCGGCAGCGCGATAATCATTCCTCCGTTCGGCCGGTCGGCCACGTGAACTCGACCTCCAGCTCGACCTCGCCGTCCCCGACCTCCACCTCGATCTCGCTGCGGAGTTCGTCGGGGATGCGCAGGGTCAGCTTCCCGGGGCCGAGTTGCAGTTCCGCGTTGCCGCCGTGCCGCAGGGCGGCCGCGAGCTCCTCCAGCTGGTCGGCGGCCTCCAGCCGGGTCAGTGAACGCTTGTGCTCGAATTCGAGGTCCTTCACGGAAGTCTCCGATCCGGGAGGGGACGGCGGACACCGCCGAGTGTGGCTCCGCGCGGCCCGCCCGGCATCACCCCACCCGGGTGAGCCGCGGGTCAGGGCGCCCGGGTGAGCCACGGGTCAGCGCGCCAGGCCCGCCCGCAAGCGGGCCAGGTAGCCGGCCGGATCGGGCCCGTGGGCCCGGTCCTGCGCCCCGCGGCGGACGAGGGCCAGGCTCCCGTCGGCGGCGATCCGCAGCGTCGTGGTGGCGGCGTGCGGCGCGCCGGCGTCGCGCAGGGCATCGGCGCCCAGGACCGGAACCCCGGGGCCGAACGCCGCGACGGCCTCCGCCGTGGTGGCCACCGGGGCCCGTCCGGTGCGGTTGGCACTGCTGACGTACAGCAGGGGAAAGCCGCCCAGCAGCGGGGCCAGCGGCCGCCAGCGGGCGCCGAAGAGCAGGAGGTGGCCGTCGCGCAGGGCGGGCAGCGCCGGACCGGGCACCGGCTCACCGGCGCGGACCGGTACCAGCAGGGTGACCAGCTCGTCCCGCAGCAGGGTGAGCGCGCTGCGCAGCGCGGCCGGCGACAGGGCCAGCGCGGCGCCGAGGCCGTGCCAGGCGGCGTCGTGGTGGACCCACAGGGCGACCTCCTGGCCGGCGGGCCGCCCCTTGGCGTGGTTGACCACCGCCGGCGCGGTGGCGGCGACGACATAGGTCAGCGGGCTGGGGTTGGGCAGGATCGCGGCCCGCCCGTCGGCCAGCGCGGCCGCGACCACGCCGGTGTCGAGCGGTTCAGGAGCGGGCATCGCGGTCCGTCCCGTCGGCGTGGTCGGCGCGGACCGGCCCGGTGGCGCGGGCGGCGGCGGCCGAGGTGAGCCCGTCGAGGTAGGCGGCGAAGTCCTCGTCGGGGACGACGGCCCGGCCGAGCCGGTAGGCGCGGTCCTTGACCCAGGCGAGCGCCGTGCGGGTCTGTTCGGCGTCCAGCCGGTGACCGAGCCGCTCGGCGACGGCCGCCAGGACGCGCCGGCTGGCGAGGTGGGTCAGCACGACGGTCGGCGCCAGCCCCAGGTGAAGCTGCGGGTCGTACGGCTGGAAGGTCCCCGGGTGGGTGAACGGCGTGCCGGTGGAGATGCTGGCGACGCCGGTGCCGACCACCGGCGTGGTGACGGTGAGCGGGACGCCGGTCTCGGCGGAGACCAGCCGGGCGATGCCGGGCAGCCGGGTGAGGTCCGGCGCCGTCCACCAGGCGTCGCGGCCCGGCCCCAGGATCCGGGCGGCCTTGTCGGGGTCGTGGGCGAGCAGGAACAGCACCTGTTCGGTGGCGGCCATGCCGCTGCGCTCGGCCATCCCGAGCCAGGAGCAGGCGGCCACGCGCACCCCGCTCTCCAGCGCGGCCAGCGTGTTGGCGAGGCCGAGGCCCAGGTCGTTGTGCAGGTGCGAGACCAGGACGGTGTCCGGCCCGGCGCCGTCCGCGATCCGCCGGAACAGCTCGCGGGTCGGGCCCGGCAGCAGGTCCCCGACGGTGTCGGCGATCACGACCGTCCCCGCGCCCTGGGCCGTCATCGCCCCCGCGTACTCGGCGACCAGGCCGTGGTCCGCGCGCGGCGCGTCCACCAGACAGACGTCGACCGCGGTGCCGTCCGAGCGGTCCACGGCCTCCTTGACCGTCTCCAGCCCCCGGGCCAGGGCCTCGCGAGCACCGCGGTGGACGAGGGCGCGCGCGGTCGCCTCCGAAGCGGCGACGATCACCATGACCCGGGCGTGCGCCGCGCCGCGCACCGCGCTCAGCGCCAGCCGGACGTCCTCCGCCGTGGCCCGGCAGACGGCGACGGGGCTCACCGCGCCCTGGGCCTCCAGGGCGACCCGGCGGGTGGCCTCGAACTCCTGCCCGCACACCGAGGGGAAGCCCGCCGCGAAGACCACGTGGCGCGGTCCGTCCGCCCCGAACACCGCGCCCTGCTCCCGCGCCAGCCGGACCCGGAAGTCCGCCCGCATCAGGGTCTTCGCCTGCGCGCCGTCCCGCGCGGACTCCTCGAACAGGACCACCCGCCCGGCGCCGGCCGACTCCCGCACCACGTCCACTGCGGACACTGTGTCAATCCCTGCCTCCGCGCGGCAGTTGTGCGCCGCGACCCGCGAAACCCGACAGCGGCGATGGTAGGCGGCAGGACGCTCCGCACGGTCGGCGAACGGGCGGGAAGGGCAGGTCGCCGGCGGCGGTGTCCCTCCTGGGGATGAAGATTGCCGCGTTCCGCCGGCCGGTGCCCGCGCGAGCGGCTACCCGCGCCCGGGGGAGAAGGGGGTGCGCGGCCGCTGGAGGGGCCGGCCGTCGAGGAACAGGTCGGTCCGCTCGTTGTAGAACGCGATCAGCCCGGCGATGGGCTGGAGTTCCCGGGTGGGGAAGCCGTACGACCAGGCCAGGTCCGGGTGCAGGCGCCCGCCCGCCCGGGCCGTCCAGTAGCCGCTCGTGGTGCCCTTGTACGGGCAGGCGGTGACGGTGTCGCTGGGGATCAGCCGGGACAGGTCCACCTCCGCCGGGTTGAGGTAGTAGCGGGTCGGCAGGCCCGTCTCGAAGACCAGCACCGGCGAGGACGACTCCGCCAGCACCACCCCGTCCCGCTCCACCCGCACGGTCCTGGTCGACCGCAGCGCGTCCACCCGGGTGTACGGGCTGCGCGGGTGCACGAAGACCCGCTCGTCCTCCTCGTACCAGGCGTCCAACGCGTCCCACTCGAAGCGCGCGGTGTCCGCCAGCCCGTCCGTCCCGGAGGCGTGCAGCACCCGGGCCGCGTCGGGGCGCAGCCCGTCACCGACCCGCAGCCCGTACCGGTGCGCCGGCCCGCGGGGAGTGTCCTCGGGGGCGGTGTCCTGCGGCACCAGCAGGTCGGCCCGGACGTCGGCCAGCGGGACGTAGTACTGCGGGTAGTGCGGGTGCTCCCAGACGTAGCTGGCCCGGACGGTGTCCAGCACGGTCTCGCCCCCGAGCACGGCGCGGATCCGGCGGGGGACGGGCTCGACGTGTCCTGCCGGCACGATGATCGCGGGGTAGCCGCGCCCGCTCCGGCTGTCCCGGTCCTCCTGGCCGTCCTGGCGGTCGTTCACGGTGTGCTCCCGTCGACGAGGTGCCGGCTGTTCACCGCCCAGGCTACCCACCGCGGCCCGCCGCCGTACGGCCCGCCGGCTCACGGCCTGCCGCCGTGCCGTGGTCCGCTGCCTTGCTGCGTTCGGCTGCGGCTTGAACGCCGCTCGCGGGTCGCCCGCCCGGCGCTCCGCCCGCCGTCCGGGCCGCCAGCGGTGGCTCCAGCAGGGTGAGGGACCCTGCGGCGAGCTCGGCCCGGACGCCCAGCGGCACCGTGAGCTGGAGCGGTCCGTGGCCGGCCGGCAGGCCGCAGGCGACCGGGACGCCCAGGCCGCCGAGGCGGTCCGCGAGCAGCGCCTCCACCTCGTGCGGTGGCCCGCAGTCGGTGAAGTCGCCGAGCACGAAGGCCGCGGCCCGGTGCAGGACCCCGGCCCGCAGGAGCTGGGTGAGGATGCGGTCCAGCCGGTACGGCTCCTCGCCGACCTCCTCCAGCAGGAGCAGGCAGCCGTCCGGCGGGAAGGCGGTCGGGGTGCCGACGGAGGCGGCGAGCAGGCTGGCGTTGCCGCCGGCGATCCGGCCGCGCGCGGTGCCGGGGACCAGCTGCGGGCCGGTGAGCGGCAGCCCGGTGACGCGTTCGGGCTCGAACAGCACGGTGCGCAGGTGCGCGGCGCTCGTCGGGTTGGCGGTGATCGCGCCGGTGGCGGGCATCGGGGCGTGCAGCGTGGTGGTGGCGAGCCGGACGGCGAAGGCCTCGTGCAGGGCGGTGACGTCGCTGGAGCCGATCAGCAGGGCGGGTGGCGCGGCGGCGAGGCGGGGCCAGTCGACCAGGTCCACCATGCGCTGGGTGCCGTAGCCGCCCCGGGCGCAGAACACCGCCCGCACCCCGGGGTCGGCGCAGGCGGCGGTGAGGTCGGCGGCGCGGTCCGCGTCGCGACCGGCGAGGTGGCCGAGGTGGGTGTCGCGCACGTGCGGCAGCACGGTCACCTCCAGCCCCCAGGACTCCAGCAGCGCGGTGCCGCGGTCCAGCAGCTCCGGGTCGGGCGGGCCGGCGGGCGCGGCGACGGCGACCCGGTCGCCGGGGCGCAGGGCCTGCGGCACGGTGCGGGTGCCGGGCTCGGTGGTGCGGGGCCGGGTCGGCACGGCGGTCCTCATCTCAGCTTGGGGTCGTAGGCGTCCCGTACGGCGTCGCCGAGCAGGATGAAGCTCAGCACCGTCGCCGACAGGAACAGCGCGGGGAACACCAGCAGGTGCGGGAAGTCGAGGAAGTACGCCTGCGCGGCGTTCAGTTGCAGCCCCCAGGAGAGTGCGGGGTACTGCAGTCCGACGCCGAGGAAGTCGAGCGTCGCCTCGCCGGAGATGACGTTGCCGACGTTGAGCATGGCGACGACCACGACCGGCGTCACCGCGTTGGGCAGCAGGTGGCGGCCCATCAGGCGCAGCGGGCCGGCGCCGGTGGAGCGGGCCGCCTGCACGAAGTCGGCGTCCCGCACCCCGATGACCTGCGCGCGCATCACCCGGGCCATGGTCGTCCAGCCGAGCGCGACCAGGACCAGGGTCATCGCGCCGAGGCCGTGGTCGGGGAAGGCCACCAGGACGACGGTGGCGCCGAGCACGAACGGCAGGCCGAAGAAGACGTCGGTCAGCCGGCAGACCAGGCCGTCGACCCACCCGCCGCAGTAGCCGGCCAGCAGGCCGAGCAGCACCGCCACGGCCAGCGCGCCCGCCGTCACCGACAGGCCGATGACCAGCGACGGGCGGCTCCCGCGGACGACCTGGGCGAGGTAGTCGCACCCTTGCAGGTCGAATCCGAACGGATGCCCGGGGCTCGGCCCGACCCGGGAGTCGGCGAGCTCGCAGCGGCCGGTGTCGTCGGTGAGCAGTGCGACGAACGGGTCGGGCAGCGCCGCCATCAGCGCCATCAGCAGCAGGACGGCGGTGCAGGCGATCACCAGCGGGCGCGAGCGGAGCTCCTGCCAGGCACCCGCGCCGGGCCGCCGGCCGGCCCGAGGCCGGTCCCCGCCCGGGCCGTCCGACGGGTGCCGGCCGCCCTTCGGGGGCAGCAGCAGGTCCTCGGTCGGCGCACCGGCCGGCGCGGGTGCGGCCGGCGCGGCGGTGGACGGAACGGCGCCGGGGGGAACGGCGGGCGCGGGCTGCGGGCTACTCATGGCGGATCCTCGGGTCGAGCAGGCCGTACAGGACGTCGACGACCAGGTTGGCCAGGCAGAAGACCAGCACCAGCAGTGTGGTGATGCCGACCACGGTCGGGCCCTCGCGCAACTGGATGGCCTGGAAGACCTGCTGGCCGATGCCGGGCAGGTTGAAGATGTACTCGGTCACGACCGCGCCGGCCATCAGCGACCCGAGCTCCACCCCGAGGAAGGTCACCACCGGGATCATCGAGTTGCGCAGGGTGTGCCGCAGCACGACCCGGTGCCGCCGCAGGCCCTTCGCCCCGGCGGTGCGCACGTAGTCGGCGCGCAGGTTCTCCAGCAGCGAGGCGCGGGTCAGACGGGCGACGTACGCGACGCCGAAGGAGGCGAGCACCAGCCCGGGCAGCAGATAGGCGGCGGGCCAGCCGTCCTCGGTGCCGGAGACCGGGAACCAGCCCAGCCGCACGCCCAGGACCAACTGGGCGAGGTAGCCGACGATGTAGACCGGGACGGCGATCACCAGGGTCGTCCCGGCCAGCACGGCGTTGTCGGCCCAGCCGCCCTTGCGCAGCGCCGCCCACACCCCCAGACCGACCCCGAGCACGGTCTCCAGGCACCACGCCGTCAGGCCGAGCCGCAGGGTGACCTGCCAGCGGCCGGCGAGCGTGTCGGCGACCGGCTCGCCGGTGAACGTGCTGCCGAGGTCGCCGGTCAGCAGTCCGCCGAGGTAGGCGAGGTAGCGGGCGAACAGCGGCTCGTCGAGGTGGTAGCGCTGGTGCAGTTCGGCGAGGACCGCCGGCGGCACCGGACGGTCGCCGGCCAGGCCCTGGATCGGGTCGCCGGGCAGGACGAAGACCATGGTGTGGATCAGGAAGGTGGTGGCCAGCAGTACGGGGATGGCGTACAGCAGGCGGCGGGCGATGTAGCGGCCCATCGGAGCGCCCCCGTCTCTCGCGTCGTCGGTGCGTCGGTCGGTCGGTGCGTCGGTTCAGTGCCGGACGGTCACCGCCTCCAGGTGCAGCCCGGCGACGTACGGATCGACCAGGACGTTGCCGATCCGGCTGCTCCAGACCGTCTGGTCCTGCCAGTTCCACAGCGGGATCAGGGGCAGTTCGGTGAGCGCGATGTCCTCGGCCTCGTGGTAGTGCGCGATGCTCTCCGCCGGCGTGGCGGCGGCGTTGCCCCGGGCGAGGGCGTCGTCGAAGGCCGGATTGGACCAGCCGGTGCGGTTGTCCCGCCCGAGCAGTCCGGCCAGGTAGTTCTGCACGCTCGGGTAGTCGACCACCCAGTTCTGCCGGTACGGGCCGGTGGCCTTGCGGCCGTTGAGGATCGGGCCGAGGTCGGCGCCGGACATCTTGCGGAACGCGATGTCGCGGATGCCGAGGTTCTGCCGCAGCTCGTTGGCGACGGCGGTCATCCACTGCTCGTACGTGGGGTCGGAGTTGGCGAAGTACAGCTCCAGGGTGCCGGTGAAGCCGCCGGCCCGGTCGAACAGCTCCTTCGCCTCCGCAGGCCGGTAGGCGCAGGTGTCGCCGCAGGCGCCGGCCCGGTGGCCCGGGATCATCGCGGCCACCAGCGAGTCGGCCGGCGCGAACACCTCGTTGAAGACGGCCCGGGTGATGCCCCTGCGGTCGATCGCCATCGACAGCGCGCGCCGCAGCTCCGGATTGGCGTAGCGCCGGTCCCACAGCGGCAGGCCGAGGTAGTCCATGGTCCCGCTGGGCCGCACCGAGTACCGCCGGCCGAAGGTCCGCTTCGCCTCGTACGCGCGGGCGGCTGGCACGCTCGCCATGAAGTCGACGTGCCCGGCCCGCAGTTCGGTGAAGGCGGTGTCCTTGCTGGTGAAAATCCGGAAGTGCACCTGGTCTGCCATCGGCGGCCGCAGGCCCGCGTACCCCGCCGCGCGGCGCAGGTCGATCCGCAGGTTGTGCCGCCAGTCGCCGTCCATCGCGTACGGGCCGTTGCCCACCGGGTGCCGGTCGTAGCCGTCCGGGTCGGTGAACGCCGCCGAGGGCAGCGGCGCGAACGCGGGGAACGCCAGCAGCATCGGGAACTGGCTGAACGGGGCGCTCAGGGTCACCCGCAGGGTGGCGTCGTCGACGACCTCCACCCCCGGGAGTTCCCGGGTCGTCGGCTGGGCGCCGTCCGCCGGGTTCAGCTCGTCGTAGCCGGCGATCTGGCTGAAGTACCCGTTGCTGCCCCAGCCGTTGGGGCCGTACGCGGCGGCGTTCCAGGCCGCGGCGAAGCTCCGGGCGGTGACCGGCTCGCCGTTGTGGAAGGTCCCGCCGGGGCGCACCCGCAGCGTCCACACCCGCTGGTCGTCCGAGGTCAGGGACTCGGCGGCGAGCGGTACGGCGTGCCCGTCGGAGGGGTCCAGGCTGACGGGCGGGTCGAACAGCCCCTGGATGACCTGGAGGGCGTAACTGCTGGTGGTGCGCCCGGGGGTGAGGTGGTCGGGCTCGGTCAGCGCGACGGTGTAGGCGCCGCCCGGGACGGCCGGCGGGTCGGGCAGGGAGTCGTCGGCGCCGTGGCGGGCACAGCCGGGTACGAGCGCGAGGACCAGTGCGACCAGCGGGACCAGGGCGAGCAGCGCCCGCCCCGCCCGGCGACCCGCCGCCGGCGCCGCCGCCGCCGTGCGCGGCACCGGGCTCGGCGCCGGGCTCAGCACCGCGCCTCCGCGAGGCAGACGTTCTCCCAGTCGTGCGGGTCGGCGGCCGCGCCCCGGCCGGTACGGGCCCCGGGGCCGGCGGGTGCGGCCTTCGCGGAGGTGTCGCCGGCGAGGCGGACCACGAAGGCGTCGATCACCGGACGCGGCCCGGCGGCCGCGAAGTTGTTGACGATCACGGTGAAGGCCAGCGGCTGCCCGTCCGGACGCTCGACGTACCCCGTGAGCGCGTCGACGCCGGTCATCGAGCCGGTCTTGGCGTGCACCCGACCCTCGGCGGCGGTGCCGCGCAGCCGGTTGGTGAGGGTGCCGCCGACCATCCGCCGGGCGTCCCCGGCCACCGGGAGGGCGTCGTACCAGGTGGTGAACCAGCTCTGCCGGCGGGCGAAGGCGAGCAGCGCGGCCAGCCGGCGGGAGCTGAGCAGGTTGTGCCGGGAGAGACCGGAGCCGTCCACCTGCCGCGCCTCGCCGGCCTCCAGTCCGCCGCGCCGCAGGAACGCGCGCACCTGCTCGGTGCCGGCCGTCCAGCTCCCCTCGCCGGCCCGGACCCGGCCGATCTCCTTGACCAGGTGCTCGGCGATGCCGTTGTTGCTGAGCTTGAGGAACGGGGTCATCAGCGCGGAGACCGGCGCGGAGTCGTGGCCCGCGAGCTCGGCGGCACCCTGCGGCGCCGTCCCCTCGGCGACCGGGCCGCGCACGGTGACGCCGTGCCGCGCCAGCGCCGCGGCGAAGACCGTCGCGGCGAGGAGGGCCGGGCGGTCCACCGCGATCCACTCGTCACCGGGCGCCGCGTCCGCGGGGACGCTGCCGGAGAGCACCAGCTCGTTGCCGCCCGGCCGGCGGGCGACGTCCACGCTGCGCTCGCTGCCGGCCGTCCCGGTGCGGATCCCGCCGCTGAGGTGGACCGGCGCCTCGGCGGGGGTGACCCGGACGGCGGCGGGCCGGCCCGGCGCGTCGCCCGGGGTGACGGTCAGCCGGACGGTGCCCGGGTCGAAGTCGCCGTCGGTGGTCAGGGTGAGCGCGGAGATCTGCGGGCTGTAGTACGCCGCCTGGTCGTCCCACGCCCAGTTGGGGCCGAGCGGCACGCCGTCGTAGCGGCTCGCGTCCGCCAGCAGGCCGCCGTCGACGGAGGTGACACCGCCGTCGGCCACCTGCCCGGCGAGGGCGTCCAGGTCGGCGGGCAGCAGCGTCGGGTCGCCGCCGCCGCGCAGCACCAGGTCGCCGTCGAGGGCCCCGCCCGTGCGGGGGCCGGTCGCGAGCACCTGCGTACGGAACCGGTGGTCGGGCCCCAGCAGGTCGAGCGCGGCCGCGGCGGTCACCGTCTTCTGGGTGGAGGCCGGGAGCAGCAGTGCACCGGGCGCGTGCTCGTACACCACCTCGCCGGTGGCCGGATCGGTGACCAGGGCGGAGACCTGGGCACCCGCCAGACGCGCGTCGTCCAGCAGCCGGTCGAGGTCGGCGGCGAGCGCACGGGCCGCGCCGGGAGCGCGGCCCGCGCTGCCGGGGGCGGACCCCGCCGGCACCAGCACCACCAGGACGGCGGCGAGCGGCACCGCGAGCAGCCGGACGGGGAGCCGGTCGGGAAGGGTGAGCACGGTGATGCCTCCAGAGGAGCGAAGCCGGGCACCACCTTGGCGCCGACCGGCCCCCCGGACGCGCCGATGGCGCCGCGACCGGCGAGAATTCGCCCGCACGGACCACGGACGCCGGTGACCACCGGCCCCGGGCGACGGTCACCGCACGCGCCGGCGTCAACCCCGGTCCGTACCGTCAGCCTTCGGAGTCCGGCGCCCGAGCGGTGCGGCCCGGGCCCCCGCGCGGTCGCCGGCGCCGGGACGGCGCATCGTGGTCGCACGATCCCCGCCGCCACCGGCGGCCGCCCGCCGCCGTCGCGCCGGGCGGACGGTGTCCGACCCGGCCCGTGCACGGCTTCCCGCCCCGCCCTCGCGGGGGAATCCACGGGCCGGTGCCCACCGATGGCTGCCTATGATCCACTTCCGTGACGGGACGTCAGATCGATCGAACAGCCGACGGAACCACCGAGGTGGTCATCCTCGGCGCCGGACCGGCCGGGCTGGTGCTCGGGAACCTGCTGCACGCCGCCGGCGTCGGATGCGTCGTGCTGGAACGCGCCACCCCCGCCCAGCTCCGGACCAGGCAGCGGGCCGGTTTCCTCGCGGCGAACACCGTGCGGATCCTGGAGCGGCACGGTCTCGCCGGCGGCCTGCACCGGCACGGCCGGACCCACGCGACCTGCGAGTTCCGCACCGAGGACGGCCGGTTCCGGCTGGACTACGGCCACCTCGGCCGCGGCGAACCGCACACCGTGTACCCGCAGCACCTGCTGGTGACGGACCTGCTGACGCAGTACCAGGACGCCGGCGGCACGGTGCTCTTCGGGACGGAGGCGGTGACCGTACAGGGGCTGGACGGCACCCGGCCCACCGTCACCGTGCGCGACGCCGACGGGCGCCCCGGGCGCTGGCAGGGCCGGTACGTCGCCGGCTGCGACGGCCGCCACGGCGCCGCACGGCGCTCCCTGCCGCCGGGATCCGTCCGCCGCCACCACCTAGACCACGGCGTCTCCTGGCTCGGCCTGCTCGCCGAGGCGCCACCGAGCCTGGACGCCGTGGGCTACGCGGTGCACGAGCGGGGCTTCGCCGGACACATGGCGCGGACCCCCGACGTCACCCGCTACTACCTGCAGTGCGAGCGCGGCAGCACGCCCGACGACTGGCCCGACGACCGGATCTGGGACGAACTGGCGCTGCGGATGCGCGCCGCGGACCACGGACCGCTGCGCCGGGGCCCGGTCCTCGACCGCACCGTCGTCCACCTGGAGTCCGACGTCCTCGAACCCCTGCGCCACGGCCCCCTCCTCCTCGCGGGCGACGCCGCGAGCCTGATCAGCCCGTCCGCGGCCAAGGGCGCCAACCTCGCCGTGCTGGAGGCGGAGGTCCTCGCCCGAGCACTGGTCGACGACCTCCGCCACGGCGCCCCCGAGGGGATCGCGCGGTACTCGGACCGGTGCCTGCACCACATCTGGCGCGCCCAGGAGTTCTCCCGCTGGATGGTCCGGCTGCTGCACGTCGCCCCCGGCTCCGACGGCGTCCCGCCGTTCCACGACCACCTGCGCCGCTCCCGCCTCGCGTCGCTGCGCACCTCGCGCAGCTGCCAGCACTGGTTCGCCGAGCAGTACGCCGGCGTCTGAGCGCCCTTCCGGGCGCCGATGCCCCCGAGCACCGGAACCCCCAGCACCCACCCGAGGAGACCGCGATGACCGCGACGCCGACCACGACCGTCCCCCACGACGACGCCACCCGCTTAGGCGAGACGGTCGCCTTCGTCCGGCAGCAGGACGCCTCCGCCCTGCTGCCCCTCCTGCTGCCCGGCCTGGACGCCCTCGAACTGCGGGCGCTGGTGGACCGCTGCCACTTCGCCCACGCCGCCCTGCTGGTCTTCCCGACGGCACCGCAGGACCTGCGCACCGCGCTGGCCGGCTGCGGACTGGCCCCGGACGTGCCCGCGCGACCCAGCGTGGTGGTCCGCGACCGCCTCGCCGCGCGGCACCGGCGCGACCCGGCCGACCTCGACGTCCGGATCCTGCGCCCGTCCGTGACCGGCGTGGACGGGACGCTCCGGACGGTGGAGCTGTTCACACTGACCGTCCCGCCGGGCTCCGAGCTCGCCGGGATCGCCGAGCACGAACGCGCCCAGGGGCACGAGGCGCACCTCGCCTTCGAGGTCGGGGACCCGGATCCGCTGGTGCTGCGCGGCATGTGCGCGCTCTTCGCCCGGCACGGTGCGCGGGCCGACGGCGGCGGGTACAACCCGCACGAGGACGGCACGGTGTTCTACTTCACCGCACCCGCCGGGTCGAAGGCCGGATACCGGCGGATGGAGCTCTACGCGCCGGGCGACCACCGGGACGTCCTCGCCGAGCACCTGGACCGGCACCGCGCCCGGCAGCCCGCCGAGGCGCTCCTGCGCCTGATGACCGGCGCGTGGACCACGCAGGCCCTGGCCGTCTTCGCCGAGCTGCAAGTGCCCGACGCCATGGACACCGAGGCGGGCACCGCCACCGCGGCACTCGCACGCCGGGTCGGTGCCGACCCGGACAGCCTGACCACGCTGCTGCGCTACCTCGCGATGCTGGACGTGGTGGCGAGCGACCGGGACGGCTTCCGGCTCACCGCCCTCGGCGCGCTGCTGCGCGCGGACGCCCCGGAGTCGATGCGGCCGCTGGCGCTCATGTACGGCGGCCCGTTCTACCGGTCCTTCGGCGCGCTGGGGCACACGGTGCGGACCGGGGAGGCCGCCTTCGACCACCTCTTCGGCGAGAACCACTTCGACCACTTCGCCCGCCACCCCGACCTCGCGGAGCTGTTCGACCGGGCGATGGCCGCCGGCGCCCGTATGTTCGAGCCGCTCACCGCCCACCCGGTCGTCACGGCCGCCGCCGCGCGACCGGAGCCCGCCACCGTCGTCGACGTCGCGGGCGGCAACGGCGCCCTGCTCGCCCGCATCCTCACCGCGCACCCGCGCCTCCACGGGATCCTGCTCGAACGTCCGCACGTCGTCGAGGCCGCCCGCCGATCGCTCGACGCCACCGGCTGCGGGCAGCGGTGCGGCTACCGGACGGGCGACTTCGCGGACGTACCGTCGGGCGGCGACGTCTACGTCCTCTCCCGGATCCTGCACGACTGGGACGACGAGCGGTGCCGCGAGATCCTCCGCCACTGCGCCCGCGCCATGCCCGCCGACGCAGACCTGCTCATCGTCGAGCGCGTGCTGCCCCCCGACGACTCCCGCTCGCTGGCCACCGCGTGGGACCTCCACATGCGGTGCAACGTCGGCGGCCGCGAACGCCGCGCCGACCACTACGGCCGGCTGCTCGCCGACGCGGGGCTCGCCCTGGTGGGCTGCGCGCCGCTGCCGCTGGAGGGCAGCGTGCTGCACGCCCGCAGGGCCGACACCGTCCCGGGGCAGGCCCGTTCGCCGTACCGCCCCGCGCGGTAGCGCGCCGCCGGACGACCTGCCCGGCCCGGCTACCCGCCGGGCCCGGGCCGGGCCGTCGGCGGCCGGTCGGCGGCTTCCGCGCCGGCGGTGACCAGGCCCGACTCGTAGGCCGCGATGACCGCCTGGGCCCGGTCCCGGACGGCGAGCTTGTCGAAGATGCTGGTGATGTGGTTCTTGACCGTGGAGAGGCTGATCTCCAGGGCGCGGGAGATCCCGGCGTTGTCGAGGCCGGTGGCCATCAGGTGCCAGACCTCGACCTCGCGGGGGGTGAGGTCGGCCGCCCCCGTGACGGTGGGCCGGGCCCCGCGGGGAGCCCGGACGTGGGTGGAGATCAGCCGGGTGAGCAGGCGCGGCGCGACGACGGCCTCGCCGGCGTGGACGGTGCGGATCGCCGCGCCGAGGTCCTCGGGGGAGCTGTCCTTCGGCAGGAAGCCGTACGCCCCGGCCCGCAGGGCGCCGACGACGTACTCGTCGAGGTCGAAGGTGCTGAGGGCCAGGACCCGGCAGCCGGGCAGGGCCGCGGCGAGTTCCGCGGTCGCGCCGACCCCGTCGAGCACCGGCATCCTGATGTCCATCACCACGACGTCGGGGCGCAGCCGCAGGGCGAGCGCGACCGCCTGCGCGCCGTCCCCGGCCTCACCCACCACCTCGAACGACGGGTCGGGCGACAGGATCAGCGACAGGCCGCGCCGCACCAGCGGCTGGTCGTCCACGATCAGCACCCGGATCCCCGGCACCGCCGGCCCGGTCCCGGTCATCGGCGCGCCCCCTCGTACTGGACGGCCGCCTCGTCGGCCTCGTCCGCGCCCAGCGGCAGGTCCGCCACCACGGCGAATCCCCCGCCCGGCCGCGGCCCGACGGCCAGGGTGCCGCCGTGCAGGGCGACCCGCTCGCGCATGCCGATCAGGCCGTACCCGCCCGAGCCGCTTACTGCACCGTCCGTCGGCGGCGCACCACCGCCGTCGTCCCGCACCTCGACGGTCACCCGGCCCTCGCCGTACGTCAGCCGGACGGACGCCCGGGCGGAACCCGCGTGCTTGCGGGCGTTGGTGAGCGCCTCCTGGACGATCCGGAACACCGTGAGGCCGACGGTCGGCGGCAGCGGACGCGGCTGCCCGAGCACGTCGAGCCCGGTCGCCAGCCCGGCCTGCCGGGACTCGGCCGCCAGACGTTCCAGGCCGTCGACGCCGGGCTGGGGCAGCGACGGCGCGGTCTCCGGCTCGTCGCCCGCCCGCAGCACGTCGAGGAGTTGACGCATCTCGCGCAGCGCGAGTCGCCCGGAGGACTCCAGGGTGACCAGCGCGTCCCGGACCACCTCCGGATCCGCGAGGTTCGCCCGGGCGCCCCCGGCCATCAGCTGCATGGTGGTGATGTGGTGGGCCACGATGTCGTGCAACTCCCGTGCGATGCGCCGGCGTTCGTCGGCCACCGCACGGTCGGCGAGGAGCCTGCGGTTGGCCGCCACCTCCCGTTGCCAGCGGTTCACCACCAGGGCGGTGCCGACGACGATCAGGGTGGACAGGGGCGCCGACACGGCCGGCTGCCAGGGCGGGGTCCGCCCGGTGCTCTGGCTCAGCAGCGTCACCGCCGCCGTCACGGTGGCCGCCACCGCCGTCACCCGGCCGGGGCGGGCCCTGGCGACCGTGAACAGGGCGACCACCAGGACGGCACCGAAGTGGACGGGCAGCGGGACGGCCAGCGTGGCCGTCGCGTCGAGGGTCACGACGCAGGTGAGGACCGCCACCGGGTGGCTGCGCCGGGCGAGCAGCGGCACGGCCGCCAGCGCGACCAGGAGGAAGCCCGTCACGCTCACCGCGTGCTGCCCGCCCGGGTCGGTGAAGAACACGTAGCTCAGCAGGTCCAGTGCGCAGGCCCCGGCGGTCACCAGCGGGTCGCTGCGGGACCACGGCGGCTCCGTGCCGTCCCCCTCCGGCCGCGGACGGCCGTCGCCGGGCACACCCGTACTCCCTGTGTCCGGCCTCGCGGCCATGGTCTGCCTCCCCGTCCCGTCCCGTGCCGGGCGCCGTCCACGCTCGTGTCCGCGGCTTCGTCCGCGCCCCGTCCCGGGGACAGGGTTGCACATCGGCCGAGGTGACAGCGGTGGCGGGCGCGGTTCACCGACCTTCGGAGGGGGTGGCACCGGCTCGCGACCAGGACCAGGCTCCTGGTCCGGGACGACGGGAGGACCCAGGGCCCCGGTCCGGATCATCCGCTGCCCCGACGCCCGCCGGCCCCCCGCGGTGATGGTCTGGAAGCCGGCCGGGAGCACCCGGCCCACCCACACCCGACCCCGTCCGCCGGAGGACCCGTTGATCCGCGCCCTGACCCGCTTCTCCACCAGACACCCGTGGAAGGTCATCGCCCTGTGGGCGGTCCTGGGCGTCGCGCTGGCCGGACTGGCCCCGATGCTGATCGCCCGCGTCACCCAGCACCAGACCGGGGACTTCCTGCCCCGCGGCTACGACTCCGCGGCCGCCCTGCGGATCGCCGAGGAGCGGTTCGGCGCCGACCCCGACGCCACCACGCTGACGGTGCTGGTCGCCCGCCTCGACGGCCGGCCCCTGGGCGACGCCGACCGGAAGGTGATCGAGGACGAGGCCGCCGAGCTGGCCCGGCAGCGGGTGGTCATGCCCAGCGAGGACGACCTGCCGCGGTTCCTGGTCCCGGACCGCTCCCAGACACCCCGGATCGCCCCGGCGATGACGGCGCCCGACCGGAGTTTCGAACTGCTCTCCGTGCAACTGGCCGGGAATCCCACCGACAAGGGGGTCCAGGGCGTCTACCGGACCTTCCGGGACACCGCGCGGGCGCAGTTCTCCGCAGCGGGGATGCGCACCGGTTTCACCGGCACCCTCGCCGAGACGGTCGACAGCACCGACGACAACAAGGCCGCCGCCACGGTCGGGAGCGCCCTGGTCACGGGGCTGATCGTGCTGCTCAACGTGCTGGTGTTCCGCAGTGTGCTGGCGGCCGTGCTGCCGCTGCTGGCGGTCGCCCTGATCGGCGGGGTCGCGGGAGGAGCCGTTGCGGGTGCGGCCGTGCTCACCGGCCGCAAGCTCGACGCGGGCACCCCGGGACTGATCAACGTGGTACTGCTCGGCATCGGCATCGACTACCTACTCTTCCTGCTGTTCCGCTTCCGCGAGCACCTGCGCGCCCGGCCCGAGCAGTCCGCGCGCGAGGCGGCCGAACAGGTCTCCGGCCGGGTCGGCACCGCGATCGCCTCCGCCGCGCTGACCATCGTGGCCGCCTTCGCCACGCTGGGCCTGGCGACCTTCGGCCAGTTCCGCTCACTGGGCCCCGCGATCGCCGTCGCCGTCCTGGTGATGCTGCTCGGCAGCCTCACCCTGCTGCCCGCACTGCTCGCGGCCGCCGGACGCAGGATGTTCTGGCCCTCCCGCGCGCTGCGCCGCGAGCCACGCGACCACCGGGCCGCCCGGCTCGGCGCGCTGGTCACCCGCCGGCCGATGACCATGCTGGCCGCCTCCCTCGCCCTGCTCGCCGCGCTGGCCGCCGGGCTGACCGGCATCCGGATGGACTACGGGCGGGGCGACTCCGGCGGCCGGACCGCCGCGGCGGCCACCGCCGCCGAGATGGCCCGCGCCCTGCCGGCCGGGGTGGCGGACCCGACCAGCGTCTTCCTCACCGCCACCGACGGCTCCCCCCTCACCGCCGCCGCACTCGACGGCCTCTCCCGGGCCCTCGGCGAGGTCGACGGCGTGGGCCAAGTCGGCCGGACCGTCCTGAACGAGGACCACCGGGCCGCCCGGATCGACCTCTACCCGACCGCCGACCCGCAGAGCCAGCAGGCCCGCGACCTGGTGTCCGGCCCGATCCGGGCGGCCGTCGCCCGCCACACGCCCGCCGGGCTGACCGGCCACGTCGGCGGGACGGCGGCGGTCCTCGCGGACGTGTCGGCCGCCGTCGACCACGACCTGACGATCGTGTTCCCGGTCGCGGCCGCCCTGATCGGGCTGATCCTGCTGCTGCTCCTGCGCAGCCTGCTCGCGCCGGTGGTGCTGATGCTCTCCGTCGGGCTCGGCTTCGCCGCCACCCTCGGCGCCGCCACCCTGCTGTTCCAGCACGGCCTCGGGGGGCCGGGGGTCAGCTTCACCCTTCCGCTGGTGCTGTTCCTGTTCGTCGTGGCGCTCGGCACCGACTACAACATCCTGATCGCCGACCGGATCCGCGAGGAGATGCGGCGCCCGGGCCCGAGCCGCGCGGCCGTGGCCCGCGCGGTCCGCCACACCACACCGGCGATCGCCACCGCCGGGCTCGTCCTGGCCGGTTCGTTCGCCACGCTCGCCACCACTCCGGGGAGCGAGCAGGTGGCCTTCGCGATGGCACTCGGCATCATGCTCTCGGCGCTCGTCCTCTCCCTGGTGCTGGTGCCGTCCCTCGCCGCCGTCCTCGGCCGGTCCCTCTGGTGGCCGACCCGCCGCGCCGCCCGGCGGCGGTGAGGCGCACTCCGCGTGGGGAGTCGTCAGGCCGGTGGGTCCGCCGGCCCGGGCAGCGGCCGGCGGACCCGCGGCGGGACCGAGGCGTGGAACTGGGCGTCCAGGTAGAGCCGGGCGACGGTCCGGTCGAAGTAGGCGCTGTACGACACGTCGGGGGTGTCGCCGCCCAGCTGGTAGCCGCCGATGACGCCGATGACCGCGCCGGAGGCGGTGTCGATCCAGGGGCCGCCGCTGGTCCCGCCCGGGTAGGACGGGCAGTGGACGCGTCGCTGGAGGGTACCGAACCGGGACGTGGTGTTGGTGCACAGCAGCGGGACGTCGGCCCGGCTGCCGTAGCCGTACAGCCGGACGGCGGCGGTGAAGGCGGCGTTCAGGCCGAGGGGGTTGGCACCGACCACGGACTGGACCTCCCGGCCGGCACCGTCGGGGCCGACCTGGAGGAAGGCGAAGTCCTGGTCCGGGTCGCGGCGGTCCGTCCAGCCCTCGGTGGTGAAGATCCTGACGACCGGCCAGACACCGTACGGCGCCGAGCCGTTGCGGTAGCCGGGGGCGAAGGTCACGCCCTGCGCGGAGCGGATGCAGTGGGCCGCGGTGAGCAGCAGGTTGCCGACCGGGCTCGGCACCACGCCGGCGGTGCAGAAGTGATGGCCCGGGCCGAAGCCGCCGACGAACAGGGCACCCACCCGGTCGGCCTCGGGCCAGCTCGGCGCGACCACGGTGGTGTCGGGCACCAGGACCGGGGGCGGTGCTCCGTGCGGTGCTCGGTGCGGTGCTCGGTGCGGCGCGAGGGCCTGCGCGGACTGCGCGCCGATCCCGGCGAGCGCCGTCGGCAGGAGCAGAGCGATGAGCAGCAGGGTCAGCTGCGGGACGGGGCGCGGAGCCCGTCGCCCACGTCGTGTCCGTACGCGTCGCCAGGGCTCACGTCCCATCGCACCGGCTTCCTCTGCGCTCGTGGGGGAAGCCCGGGAGGTGGGACGGGACGGAGGGTCCAGGCCGACGGGGCGTCAGCGCGACAGTAACGACCGGTCGGGCCCGTCAGCCGGAGCCACGCCGGGCCCGGCCAAGCCAGGCCCGGCCCTGAGCGGCCGGGATCGCGATCGGCCGGGATCACGAGCGGTCGGGATCGCGAACGCCGCAGGCGCCCGGACGTCGGCGGCGCGGGGGAGAGCGGGCCCGTGGACGGCGGCCGACCGGCGGCGCGGTGCCAGGGGCGACCTGCGCGCGCCGGCCGGGCCGGTCGGCTCACCCGAACGGCGGGTGTGCGGCTCAGGACTGGGGCCGCTTGCCGTGGTTCGCGGCGTTCTTGCGGCGGGTCTTCTTCTTGCGGCGTCGCTTCGACGACATGCCTTCTCCTCTCCCAACGCTGAGGTCCGGCCCCCCGTCCAACCTGCCACATCGCCGCACCATCGGCGCGGCGTCGACGCGGCGCCGGGCGGCCGGCCCGGGTTGCCGCCCCCGGTTGCCGCCCAGGCTCAGGAACGCCCGGTGAAGTCGACTTCCTTCGCCTCGACCGTGCCCGCCACCCGCCCCGGCGCCGTCTGGAAGCGCCAGTACAGGTTGGTGTGGGCGATGACCTGGGCGGGCGGCGGGGCGCCCCACGCCGTCTGGTCCTCCGTGGTGTGGGCGTCGCTGACCAGGATGGTGTCGTACCCCCTGACGAGCGCACCGTGCAGGGTCGAGCGGACGCAGACGTCGGTCTGCGCGCCCACCACGAGCACCCGGCCGACGCCGAGGCCCGCCAGCACGGTTTCGAGGGTGGTGTCCTCGAAGGCGTCGCCGTAGGACTTTCCGACGAGCGGCTCGGCCTCGCCCGGGGTCAGCTCGTCGACGATCCGCCAGCTGTCACTGCCCGGGGCCATCTCCTCGTCGGAGTGCTGGATCCAGACCACCGGAACGTCCTCCAGCCGGGCCCGGTCGACCAGGCCGCCGATGGTCGCGACGACCGCGTCCCGCTCGTGAGCCGCCCCGATGGCTCCGTTCTGCACGTCGACGACGACCAGCGCGGTGTTCGGCCGGTTCTCGAGTGTGGTCATGTCTTCCCCTCGTCGCGCGGACTTCCCGTGTCCACGCACCGTAGCCCCACCGACTGACATCCGGTCTGCCGCGCCTCCCGCGTCTGCCGCGCTTGCCGGGGCTGCCGCACCGGTTCGTCCTCCCGGTGTCACCGAGTGCCACCCCCGAACCGTGTATCCGGTGGGCGGCTCGCGCACGGGCCCGCTCGGGTGTGACGAATGCGACGGATGTGACGGGTGTGCGGGACGACGGGGGTACGGGATGGCGACCGAAGGTGTGTCGGGGATGAAGGATTTCCGTACGGCTCTCAGCTGCGAACTCGCGGCGGTGCCGGCGCCGCCGCTGGGCGACGTCGTGCGGGCCGCCGTCCGTGACGGCCGTCGGGGCCGCCGGTTGCGGGAGCTCGGCGCGGTGGCCGGCTCGGCGGTCGCCCTGGCGGGCCTCGCCGTCGTGCTGGCCCTCCTGCCGGCCGCCGCCGACGGTTCCCCGCGCCCGGCCGGCGGCGTCGTGGTGACGCCCTCGTCGGCGCCGCCGACCGCCTCGCCCCTGCCGCGCCTCCCGGCCCGTGCGGAGGCGGTCCTGCGCTGGGCGCCGCGCCGTCTGCGGCCCTGCCGGTTGCACCCGGTCAGACCCGCGGGCCGGTGGTGGCGCTGCCGCTGACCGGGCGGCCGGGACGGCGGGTCCCGCCGCGGCCGGCCTGCGGGGGAGTGGTACCTCAGGCCTCCGGCTGGCTGATGTTGACCAGCCAGACGATGCCGAAGCGGTCCGTGCACATGCCGAAGACGTCGCCCCACATCTGCTTCCCCAGCGGGACCGACACGGTACCGCCGTCACCGAGCCTGTCCCAGTAGCCGCGCAGCTCGGCCTCGTCGTCGCCGCTGACGCTCAGCGAGATGTTGTTCCCCTCCGTGTACGGCATCTCCGGCGGATTGTCGGCGGCCATCAGGGTGAAGCCGCGTTCGGTCTCCAGCATGCTGTGCATGATCTTGTCGGCCGCCTCGCCGGCGTCCTTCGCGCCGAAGTCGCCGAAGGTGTTCACGGTCAGGGTGCCGCCGAAGACGCTCTTGTAGAACTCCATGGCCTCCCGGGCGTTGCCGAGGAAGCTGATGTACGGGTTGAGGCGAGAGGACACCGGATTCCCTTTCGTAGTGGTATGTCGGATTCGCCAGGCTAGGGGATGGATCGCCGGCGATCGGGTGCGACGCCCCGACGCCGGGCCGGACGTCCGGACGGTCGGGGTGGGACCGGGCGGTCCGGGCGTTCGCGCGGTCGGGGTGGGTCCGGGTGTCGTGGGCGAGCCTGGTCCTGGTGTTCCCAGGGAAAACGGCGCCCTGGCACGGCCGTACCGCGCGGGACGAGAGTTGCTCCGTCAGCAGGACCCGAGCAGGACGACCGAATCCCCAGGAGCACCAGATGAGTTACCCCGCACTCGCGAGCCGTACCGCCGTCGTGACCGGAGCCGCCAGTGGGATGGGCGAGGCGACCGCCCGCCTGTTCGCCGCGAACGGTGCCCGTGTCGCGCTGCTCGCCCGCCGGGCCGACCGGCTGGCGGAGCTCGCCGCGAAGATCGAGGCGGACGGCGGCCGGGCGCTGGCCGTTCCGGTCGACATCACCGACCAGGCGTCGGTGGACGCCGCCGCCGCGCGGGTCCACGAGGCCTACGGCCGGGTGGACCTGGTGGTCAACAACGCCGGTGTGATGCTGCCGAACCCGCTCGCCGACGGCCGGCTCGACGAGTGGACCCGCATGATCGACACCAACCTGACCGGCGCCCTGCGGGTGACCCGGGCCTTCACCGCCGACCTCGGCGCCGCCGCGGCCGCCGGGTCCGCAGCCGACCTGGTCAACATCTCCTCCATCGCCGCGCACGTCACCTTCCCCAACTACGCGGTGTACTCGGCCACCAAGGCGGCCCTGACCCAGCTGTCCGCGGCACTCCGCAGCGAGCTGGGCCCGCGCGACGTCCGGGTGGCCAACGTCGAGCCGGGGCTGACCGCGACCGAGCTGGCCGGGCACATCGACAACCCCGAGCTCGCCGGGCAGCTGGGCGGGATGTTCGATGCCATCCCCGCGCTCACCTCGGAGGACGTCGCCGACCTGGTCGCGTACACCGTCAGCCGGCGCCGCGAGGTAAACCTGCGCCAGCTGGTGGTGCTGCCCACCCGTCAGGCCTGACCGGCCGGCCGACCGTGGGCCGGCCGACCGTGGGCCGGCCGACCGTGGGCCGGCGACGGTGGGCCGGCCGGCGGCTGTGGACCGTCCATCCAACTCGGACTTATAGTCCAGGCATGGGGAACGCGGAGCCGGGGTCGGACCCCCGGGTACGGATGTGGGCACCGGTGTGCCAGGCGGTCGCGGCGCTGCTCGGCCCGTACGCGGAGGTGGCGCTGCACGACCCGGCCACCGACCGGGTACTGGAGATCTGGAACCCGCTGACCTCCCGCCGCGCGGGCGACCCTTCGCTCCTCGGCGAGCTGGACGACCTCGAACCGTCCGCGCAGGACGTCTTCGGTCCGTACGAGAAGCTGCTGGCGGACGGCCGCCGGCTCAGCTCGGTCAGCGCGGTGCTGCGCGACGACCTCGGCGCGCCGTCCGCCGTCCTCTGCATCAACCTCGACCGGACGCCGCTGGACCAGGCCGCCGCCGTGCTCTCCGCGTTCGGTGCCCCGACGGTCCAGCGGCCCGAGCCGCTGTTCGAGCAGGACTGGTCGGAGCGGATCCAGAGCATCATCGGCGGCTACGTCCGGGAGACCGGTCGGCCGGTGGAGCGGATGACCCGCCAGGACCGGCTGGCCGTCCTCGGTCGGCTCGACGAGGCCCGGGTGTTCGCGGTGCGGCGGGCCGCCCCGGTCGTGGCGGGCGCGCTGCGGGTGTCCCGGTCCACCGTTTACGGCCTCCTGTCCGAGCTCCGGGACTGAGCCGTCGGCCTGTCGCTCCGTCCGACGGGCGTGAACGCCGTTCACTGTGAACGGCGTTCACAGTGAACGATGTTCATCCTTTGCGGCCACGGGCACATCCCTGCCCCTTCCTGGACAGATTGTCCAGACTGGATTTATAGTCCAAGGCAAGCAGGGTGGACGATGGACACGTCCCTCGGACGCCGCCGCCCCGGCCTGCCGCCCGCCGCCGGTGGAACCAGCGCAAAGGACCGACCGCCATGACCCGACTGCCCGACTTCCGGCTCGAAACCTACTTCTCCCGGTGGGAGTTCACCGCCCGCCACCACCTGACCGCCTCCGACGCCCAGACCATGACCCTCGCCGAACTGCTCTCCCTCGCCGACGACGCCGACCGCGACGCCTTCCAGAACCTCCCCCTGGGCTACACCGAGACCTTCGGCGACCGGGCCCTGCGCGAGGTGATCGCCGAGACGTACGAGAACGCCGAGGCCGACGACGTCATCTGCTTCGCTGGCGCGGAGGAGGCCCTCTACCTCGCGATGAACGTCCTGCTCGGCGCGGGTGACCACGCGGTGGTGGTGACCCCGAACTACCAGGCCGCCGAGACCGTCCCGCTGGCGCTCTGCGAGGTCACCGGCGTCGCCCTCGACCCGGACCGGGACTGGGCCCTGGACCTGGACGCGGTCGCGGCGGCGATCCGTCCGAACACCCGCGTCGTCTCGGTGAACTTCCCCAACAACCCCACCGGGAAGATCATCGACGCCACCGACTTCACCGCCCTCGTCCGGCTGTGCGACGAACGCGGCATCCACCTGTTCAGCGACGAGGTGTACCGGGGCCTGGAACGTGACGGGGTCACCGCCCCGCCCCAGGCCTGCGACCTCTCCGAGCGTGCGCTCTCGCTGAACGTGACGTCCAAGGCGCTCGGGCTGCCAGGCCTGCGCATCGGCTGGATCACCTGCCGCGACCGCGCGCTGCGCTCCCGCCTGGAGCGGGCCAAGCACTACACCACCATCTGCAACTCCGCGCCCAGCGAGGTCCTGGCCCGCATCGCGCTCAAGGCCCGCGACACGATCCTCGGCCGCAACCGCGCGCTGATCGCCTCGAACCTGCCGCACTTCGAGGCCTTCTTCGCCGAGTTCCCGGACGACTTCGACTGGCGGGCGCCGGACGGCGGCTGCGTCGCCTACCCCCGCTACCTCGGCGCCGACGGCGTCGAGGAGTTCTGCACCCGCCTGGTCGAGGAGGCCGGCGTCCTGCTGCTGCCGGCCGGCATCTACCGCTCCGAGCTGACGCCCACCCCCACCGACCGGTTCCGCATCGGCATCGGCCGCCGCAACCCCGAAGAAGGCCTGGCCGCGTTCGCCGGCTGGATGCGGACCGCCCGATGAACGTACCCGTCCTCGGTCCCGCCGCCATCGAACGGGTCGCCGTCCCCCGTCTGATCCTCGACACCGTCCGGGACGCGTCGATCGCCCACGCCGAGGGCCGCACCACCGTGCCGCCGCCGCTGCACCTGGAGTTCCCCGGCGCCGAAGGGGACTGTCACGTCAAGGCGGGCTGGATCGCCGGTGCCCCCGAGTTCGCCGTCAAGATCGCGACCGGCTTCTACGCCAACCCGGGCCGCGGGCTGCCCGCCAACCACGGACTGGTCTGCGTCCTCAGCGCCCGCACCGGCGAGGTCCGCGCCCTGCTCGACGACCGCGGCATGCTGACCGCCTGGCGCACCGCCGCCGCGGGCGCGCTGATCACCCACGCGCTGGCCCGGCCCGACGCCGCCGAACTCGCCGTCTTCGGCACCGGGCAACAGGCCCTGCTCCAGGTCACCTGGCTGGCCGAACTGCGGCCGCTGTCAGCCGTGTTGGTGCACGGACGCCGCCCGGAGCGGGTCGCCGCGCTGTGCGGGGAGCTCCGCAGCCGTGGTCTCCGGGCCCGGCCGGCCACGGCCCGGGAAGCGGCCGGCGCCGACATGATCGTCACCACCACCCCGGCCACCAGCCCGGTCCTGGACGCCGCCCACGTACGGGACGGCGCGCACGTCACGGGGATCGGCGCCGACATGCCGCACAAGAACGAGCTGCCGCCCGAACTCTTCGCCCGCGCCCGGATCATCGCGACCGACGACCATGCCCAGTGCCTCGACCACGGCGACTTCGGTCACGCCGTCCGCGCCCAAAGCGCCACCCGCCGGAGCGACACGGCGGTCGGCCACCTGCTCGGATCCCCCGTGCACCGGCCCGACGGCGCGATCACCGTCGCCGACCTCACCGGCGTCGGCGCCCTCGACGCGGCGCTCGCCTCGGCCGTCCTGCACCGACTGCTGCCCTGAACCGTGTGGGCGGCCCCGGCGGCCCCGGCGGCCCGGTCAGGGCCGGTCGTACCAGGCGAAGGACGCGATGCGCCAGCCGTCCGGCGTACGGACGAACTGGAACGTCTTGCTGCCGCCGCCCTCGAACGGCTCGCCGTCGAGGATCCCGGACTTGCGGTACTCACCGAACCGTGACGCGATGTCGCCCACGACCTCGGTCCGCTCCGCGGTCTCCCACTCGGAGAACTCGACCAGCCGCCCGCCGGCCAGCAGCTTCTCGCGGGGCTCGATGAACTCCTCCACGGTGTAGACCGTCAACTGCGGCCCCGTCAGCACGATCACGCCACCCGGCAGCATCAGCCGACGGATCCGTGCCACATCGGCGACCCGACCACCCCGGTTGTCGAAGGCACCGAAGAACTCGGCCGTCACCGCGTCAAGCTCGGTCTTGGACATGGCGCCGACGGTAGCACCCGAATCGCCCCGGCCAACGGCCTTTCGCCCGAGGCCGAGCACTCCGTTCGACGGCCCACGGTACGGTCCCCGGACGCCTGCCGGAGACCTGGGCCGATGGCAGACCCGGGCCGGTGACGGACCCGGGCGGGCCGGTGGCAGGGGCGCGCCCCGCGGAAATCCGCTTGAACCGGTGCCCGGTGGGTGTGGCACGCTTGCGCGGTGATTCCCGACATGGCCCCCGCCTACCTGGACTGGGACGAGGTGGACCCCGCCCGTCACCCCTTCGACGCCGAGGAGGTGACGCGGGTGGTGCACTCGCTCGGGCCCGCTCGGCGGGTGCCGCGCCGCCCTGACGTCCCCGTCGTCGACGCGGCGATGCACGCCTGGAGCAGTGGCGAGGCCAAGCTCTGGGCCGACGCGATGTCCCACGCTCTCGTGGAGCACTACGGCCGCTGGGCCGTGGGCTGGCGCTGGTCGCACGACGAGGGGGACTTCGACGGCGGGCCGGTCGGGAGCTGGTGCTGCCCGCGGGACTCGGTCACCACGCCGGAGGAGACGCTCGGCCGGGTGGTCGCGGCGGTGACCGAGTGGCGGGAATGGCTGGAGAGCCTCGCCGGCTGGTTCGAGGCGTACCCGCTCGACCTGGGGGCCGTCGAGGACCAGCGGATCCTGTGGGAGCGCGCCGCCCGCAACCTGATCCTTCAGGTGAGCGACCGTACCGGCAGCGGCAGTGGCTGGTACGGGCACTGCCACCAGGTGCTCACCTGGTTCCTCAGCCGCTGGGACGTCGCCCCCGACGTGGCGGACGACCTGGTCGAGCAGGCGATCGGCGGGCGCTTCCGGAGCTGGACCGGCCCCGACGCGGTGCTGGTCGACGACGTCGCGGAGCGGCTCGCGCTGTCCCTGCGGCCCGGCGACGGTGTACCGCCCACCACCGGGCCCGTGCCGGACCACCTGCAGCGCTGGCTCGCGGTGCGGGCCACCGTGCCGTGGCAGGACGCCCCCGACGGCGGCGCGGCCGGACCGGTGACCCCGGCGCGCGACGGCGCGGCGGAGGACATCCGCGCCTTCGACGGCGCCGTGGACCCCGCCCGGGCCGAGGGCCTGCTCGCCGCCCTGGAGGTGATGCGGGCCGACGCGGCACGCGGCGCCGCGCTCGACTTCGAGCTGCTGCGCGGCTGGCAGCAGCACGTCCTGGACACCCCGCAGCCGCCGCCGTTCCGCAGCCGGCCCGCCTTCGCCAAGGGCGGCCGGGAGCGCTACGGCATCGACCCGGACACCCGCAGCCGCCTCGACGCCTGCCTGGCCGAGAGCGCGTCGAACGGCCCGCGCTCCCTCCCCCTGGCCGCCCGCGCCGCCCGCGCCTGTCTCGACGTCTGCTTCTTCCACCCCTTCGACGACGGCAACGCCCGGGCCGCCTTCCTCGCCCTCCTCTTCGTCCTCGCCCGCGAGGACGTCGCGCTCGGCAGGGTCTTCCTGCTCCGCCGCGTCGCCTTCCACGCCGGCAACGCCGAGGACGCGATGACCCTCGCCCGGTACGTCGACTCCCACCTCGCGGAGACCCGGCGCGCCCTGGCATAGGGGTGGCGGTGGCACCGACGGCTCGTGAGACCGCCGTCGCGTCCAGGGTCGCCGGTGTTCCTCCGCGGTGGGCCGCCCGGCCCCGGGGCGCGGAGGCGTCAGGCGGTCGCCCTGCCCGAGGCGACCAGGGCCGTGAGGGCGGTCCGCTGGACGTACACCAGAAGGCCGACGGTGACGCCGGCCATCACCAGGGCCATCAGGACGTGGCCGAGCGCCGAGACCAGGGCGAATCCGGCGGCGCCGAGCAGCACATGGGTGCCGATCCGCAGGCCCACCAGGGCGAGAGCCACCCTGCGGGTGCCCTTGCCGCGCCACAGCAGCCCGGCGAGCTTCAACCGCCGGCGCAGCACGGTGAGCGAGACGGTGATGTTGACCGTCACCAGGACGATCAGCGCCGGCCAGGCGGACGGGAAAGCCCGCAGCAGGTCGAAGGCACCGGCCAGGATGCCCTCGAAGCCGAAGAACCAGGCGGGCAGCCGCATCTCACCGATCGACGGCAGCACCTCGGCGGCCGCCCCGACGGCGTGGAAGCCGGTCGTGGGTCCGGATGCGGCCGTGTCCGTGCCGGTGCTCTGCATGGTGTCCCCCGTGGTGTCGTCCCCGCAGGGACGTGCTCGCCCCCGAGATGATCACAACTCTCGCAGGCGGGCCCGGCCGCAGGTAGTGACGGCGTGCCAGCAGGAGGACGTGACGGACGTCATGACCGCCTGCTGACACGCGGGACGCGTGCGGCGGGGCCGACGACCGAGGGCGCGTGGCGCCCACCGACCGTGCAGCCGAAGGGAGTTGTCCGCCGGCAGTGGCGGCCCGCGGAGCGGTTCGAATGCGATGAGTTGCGATTCGATCACGGAGAGTCCCCGCCTGGCGTGGAGGAGGGGTGCGGGTGGGAGGGTCTTCCGGGGAGGCCGTGGACGCAGGGGGTGCGTTCGGCCGGGGGGTGGCGTGTGGGCGTGGTGGAGTGGTGGCGGCCCGTCGGTGGGACGGCGGGCCGGGGGCTGGTCGCGGTGGTGGCCGCCGGGATGTTGGCTTCGGCCTGTTCGGGGTCGGGTTCCGGGGCGGGTACGGGTGGTTCGGGCGGTGGCGCCGACGCCCCGGCCACGGGCCGGACGATGCTGGTGGTCACGGGCGCGGGTGAGCCGGACCGGAGCGCGGTGCCGCGGTCCGGGAGCGTCCGGTTCAGTGCTGACGGCAGGAGCTGGCAGGAGGCGGTGGCCGGCGGTTCGGCGCTCCTCGGGGTGGCGGCCTCCGACGGTCTCGCGGTGGCGGTCGGCGTCGACGGGGCCGGACACGGGACCGTCCTGACGAGCCGGAACGGGCGCCGGTGGAGCGATCCCGTCACCGTGCCCGATCCGCTGGTCGACGTGGCGCACGGTCCGGACGGGACCTGGCTGGCGGTCGGCCGGGCCCGGGACGTGGACGACTTCGGGGGCGCGGTCGTCGTCTACCGGAGCAGCGACGGCAAGGCCTGGGAACAGGTGAACCGCCACGAGGCGGTGGCGGGCCGCTACGACCACCGGCCGCTCGCGGTGGCCCACGGCGGGGGCCGCTGGCTGATGCTGGTGCACGACTGCGCGGGCGCGAGCCTGTGCGGCGTGCACCTGGTGAGCAGCATCGACCGGGGCGTCTCCTGGACGGAGATGCCGACCGATGACCACCCGGAGGGGCGGGACGCCAGCGTGCCGAACGGTCTGATCGGCCTCGCCCGGCCGGCCGGGCTGGCCCACGACGGCCACCGGTTCGCCGCGTTGGGGGTACGGGAGGTGCGGCCCGGGAGCAACGCCGCGCCGGCCGCGGTGGGCGGCGTCAGCACGGACGGCGTCGCGTGGGAGCGGCTGTCCGGTGCGGTGGACGGTGCTGTCCCGACCGCTCTCACCTGGTCGGGCGACGCCTGGCTGGCCGTGGACGGGCCACCGGCCGCCGCGGCGGCCTCGGCCGACACCGGGACGGCGACGCCCGGCGTCGCCGGGCGCGGCGTCTGGTCCAGCGCCGACCTGCGGAGCTGGACCAGGCTCGCCGCCCTCGACGCTCCGGTGCGCGACATCGCCGTCCTCGACCCGGCCCGGGGCGCCACGAAGGCTCCCGCACCCGCCGGGTCGCTCCAGGTCCGGCCGCAGGCGCTGGAGCTCCTGGCGGAGGACCGTACCGTCCGGGACACCTTCCGGTACGACGCGGGCCCCGCCCGTGCGATCGCCGCACTGACGGCACTTCTGGGGGAGCCGACCGGAAGCACCTTCCAGCCGGGCGACCAGATCTGCACACCGGATCGGACCGAGGTCCGCTGGGACGGGATCACCCTGGTCGTGCCGGGTCGGGATCCGGCTGCGGCCACCTCGTTCGGCGTCCGGCAGGAGGTGTCCCGGGCGACCGAGCAGGACCCGGCGCGCCTGCGGACCGTCCAGGGCATCGCGCTCGGCAGTACCCGGGAGCAGGTCGGCACCCTGGCGCCGGGGAGTCCGGGCGCGCGGTCGGACGACCGCGAGGTGGTGCTGACGGAGTCGCCGGACGGGGAGCAGGGCGTCCTGGTGCAGCTCACCGCCCGTCGGGTGACCGGGATCGCCGCGCCCGAGCCGCTCGTGGACACGTGCTGACCGCTGCCCAACCGCACCGGTACCGGCCCCGACGCCGGACCGGGCAGGACGACCGGAGGACGCATGGCACAGGCACAAGGCGGCCCGGGCCCGGGCGGCCCCGCACAGGGCCCGGCCCCGGGCGGCGCACGACCGAGCCAGGCCGCCCCCGCACCACCCCCCGCATCCCCCTCCGCCCCCGCACCACCCCCCGGCGCATCCCGCTCCTGGCGGCGCCGGTGGATCCGGCTGCGGCGGCGCGCGACCCGGCTGTGGCTGGCCGGCGGGATCGGTGCGGCCCTGATCGGCGCGCTCGCCACGCTCCTGGCCACGCCGGTCGGCACCTGGCTGGACGAGCCGGACACCGCGCCCAAGGCGGCGCTGTGGGACCGCGGGAAGGACGAGTGCGCCATGAGCTGGATGTTTCCCGGCTCCTCCGGCGGCCTCCAGGCACCGGGGAAGCAGCCGCTGACCGCCTGGGCGACCTCGCACGGCGGCGTGCCCGCGGCCCGGGACGAGTTCGGATTCCAGGTCCAGGGCACGTCCGAGACGCAGGTCGTCCTGTTGCAGGCCAGGGTCGTGGTGGACGCGCGGGACGCGCCGGTGGGAGGGATCTGGGCGGGCGTCGGCTGCGGCGGCCCGAAGGACTACCGCTACCTCGACATCGACCTGGACCAGCCGTCACCCAGACCGGTGGCCGTCGGTGTGAACGAGGACGGCAAGGCGATCGACTTCCCCTACCAGGTCTCCCGGGGCGAGTCGGAGGTGTTCGCGGTCGCGGCCCACGGGGAGCTCAACGACGTCCGGTGGCACCTGGAGATCGACTGGGCCTCCGACGGCAGGACCGGCACCCTGGTCGTCAACCAGGGGGGCCGTCCGTTCCGGCTCACCGGGACGTCCGCCCGGACGGCCCGCTGCCTCTGGGCGCCCGACCGGACCACCTTGACCGCGCAGTCCGTCGGCTGCGAGAGCCGGTGAGGCGCGGCGGGCCGGCAGGGAGGGCAGGGCGGGGAAGACGCGCCGTGCCGGCCCGCCGGGCGTGGGCCCCGGCGCTCGCCGGGCTGCTGGCGGCCGCCTGCACCGGTGGCGGCGCACCCGCCGCCGGGCCCGTGGCGACGGCCTACGCGCCCAGCGGCAGGGTCGACCTGGTGGACACGTCCAGGACCGGCGGACCGGTCGCGGTCGCCGGCGGCGGCCTGTGGTGGCCGAACCCGGACCACAAGGCGTTCACCGGCCGCCCGCTGGCCACCCTGCACCCGATGACCGACATCCCGACCCGGGCGGAGAACGCGGCCGTTCCACGGGTCAGGATCCCCGGCGCGGCCTACCGCGTCCTGGAGGCGGACGGCTCGCTGTGGGTCGCCGGGCCGAAGGAGATCAGGCGTTACGACCCCGGCACGCTGCTCCGGCACCCGGCGGCCGCGCCACTGGCGCGACTGAAGCTCCGCGAGGCGGTCGACGAGCAGTGGGTCTTCGAGATGCCGCTGGCCTCCGGGTTCGGCTCGGTCTGGGCGATCGTTCCGGGGGAGTCCGCCCCGTACGGCCTGACCCGACACCTGGTCAGGATCGATCCCGCCCGCAACGCCGTCGTCTCCGACACCGCCCTCGGTGACGGTGCGGAGGTCCCGATCGCCCTGGGGGCCGGGCCCGACCGGCTCTACGCGGTGACCGCCGGCGCCGTCACCGCGGTCGATCCGGCCGACGGCCGGGTGGCAGCGGTGGCGAACGTCGACGGCCTGGGGCACGGCGCACGGGTGATCCTCGGCGCGGTGGTGCTCGACGACGCGCTGCTCCTCCAGGTCGGGGAACGCGAAGCGCCGCGGGACGGGAAGGCGTTCGTCACCCTGGACCTGGACACCCTGGCGGTACGCGACCGGGCGCCGCAGCAGGACGACGACCGGTCGAGGTTCGTCCTCAATCCGATGACCTCCCACCACGACGAGGCCTGGGCGGCGCAGGGGAGCGGGCTGATCCGGATCGGCCCGCCGGGGACGGGGACGCCGGTGGTCGACGACCTGCTGCCGCAGGAAGGACTGCCCTGGATCTGCCCCAGCACCCCGGCGGCCACGGACCTGGCCCTCGACGGCGCGGTGCTCTGGGCCAGCGGCCAGGAGGGCGTCTGGGCGATCCGGGCGGACGCCCTGCCCATGATCCACGCACCCGTGCCCGCGTACACCGCGAAGGCGTGTCCGCCCGAGGACCTCTGACGCGACGACGACCCCCGCACCTGCACCGCAGACCCCTGGAGAGTGACCGCCCATGACCCCCGTACGTTCCGCCCTCGCGCGGACGGCACTGCTCGTCCTCGCCCTGCTGCCGCTCGCGGCGGGCTGCACCGGCGGCGGCGAGCCGAAGACGGCGAATCCGCCCGCCGCGCAGGGGGAGGAGGACGCGGGCGCGGTGGACGGCTCGGACGTCGGCCCGGGGTCGGCCACCAGACCGGTCCGCTGGCAGGCGGGCGTCCTGCTGGACATCGACACCTACCAGGATCTGGACGACCTGCCGTCCGGCCGCCCGGGGCTCGCGCCGCCCCGCGACCCGGTGGACGTCCGGGTGACCCTCCGTGAACTCCGCTTCGAGCCCGGCGCGGTGGTCGGCAGCTGGACCGGGCCGCCCGAGGTGCCGACGGCCGACATGTGCCTGGCGATCCTCCAACCGCCGCTGGCCGAGCGGACGATCCCCCTCCCCGACGGATCGGCGTGGTGCTTCCGCACCGTCCAGGGCCGGGTCGGAGTCCTGAAGGTCGCCCGGGTGGACCTGCACGCGGTCACCGTGGACATGACGGTCTGGGAGGGCACCTCCGGCTGAGGCTCGGCCCCGGAGCGGGCGGCCCCCGCAGGCACCTTCGCTGCCGTCCGGTGTCGTCCGCTGCCGTCCGGTGTCGGAAACGGTACGGATCCTGCCGGGTTCGCCACTCCCGCCCGGCCTGGGCGGATCCCTAGGGTCGGCTGTATGACGATCTACGAATCCCAGGCCACAACCCGCTCGCGCACCCACAGCTGGGAGCCGCGACCCGAGATGACCGCGGATCTGCTGGCGATGTCCGGGCTGGAGGTCCTCCGGGGCGCGCTGGACGGGACGTGCCCGGCGGCCTCGATCATGAGCACCCTGGGCTTCCGGCTCACCGCGGTCGGCGACGGCAGCGCCACCTTCGAGGGCGACCCCGGGGAACACCTGCTCAACCCGATGGGTACGGTCCACGGCGGCTTCCTGGCCACGCTCCTCGACTCGGCGCTCGGCTCGGCCGTGATGACCCGGCTCCCGGCCGGATCCGCCTACACCACCGTGCAGTTGGGCGTCCACCTGGTCCGGACCGTGAACGCCGACACCCAGGTCCTCCGCTGCGAGGGCACGGCCCTGCACGTGGGACGGACGACGGCGACCGCCGAGGCCCGCGTGGTGGGTGCCGAGGACGGCCGGCTGTACGCCCACGGGACGACCACCTGCGCGGTGCTCCGGTTCGGCTGACGCCGGGCCGGGCCGGTTCAGCGTCTCCCATCGAGCAACCGCCGCATCACCCGTCCGAACACCAGCCGCCCGCCCCAGGCGGTCGGCCCGTCGAGCAGTCGCGGCAGCCCCGCCATCCGCAGGTCCTCCCGCCACTGGACCACCGACCCGCCCGGCCGCGGCCGGACCTCGATCTCGGCCCACCCGACGACCACCCGGCCCCGCTTCTCCAGCCGGCACAGCCCGGGCCGGCCCTCCGCCGGGGTCTCCCAGCGCGTCACCTCCATCGGGTCGTCGAACCCGACCGGGCCGACCGCCGTACGCGCGGTGAAACTCGCCCCGACCCCCACCGGCGACGCACTGGTCACCCGGATCGCCGTGAACGGCACGGGCCCGGCGTGCCGCTCCCAGTCCGTCATCCGGCGCCACGCCTCGACGGCCGGCAGGGGTGAGCGACGGGTGATCCGGAGCAGCGCCATACGGCGATCCTAGGCTCGCGGAGCCGCCCCGACCGCAAGCCCGGGCCCGCGCTCAGTGCGGGGTGGTGAACTGGTAGCCCTGGCCGATCAGCACCGGGAGGTAGGCGCGCAGGGCCGTCACCGTCTGGGCGCGGTCGCCGCCGCCGTCGTGGTTGAGGAGGATCGAGCCGGAGCCGACGGTCGTCAGGATGCGGTCGACGATGGTGGAGCTGCCCGGGCGGGACCAGTCGCGCGGGTCGACCGACCAGGACATGGGCCGCATGCCGAGCTCGGCGCCGAAGCGCAGCGAGGCCTCGGTGAAGTCGCCGCCCGGCGCGCGGAACCAGGTGGGCGCGCGGCCGGTCGTGGCGTACAGGAGGTCGCTGGTGCGTCCGAGCTCGTCGCGGGCCGCGGTCTCGGACAGGCTGCGCAGGTCGGGGTGGGACCAGGTGTGGTTGGCGATGTGGTGGCCCCGCGCGGCGATCTCCCGGACGAGGTCCGGGTACCTGGCGGCGTTCTCCCCGACCAGGAAGAAGGTGGCCGCGATCCGGTGCTCGTCGAGGATCTTGAGCACGGCGGGTGTGTAGGTCGGGTCCGGCCCGTCGTCGATCGTCAGTGCCAGCAGCCGGTCGGTGGTGGACAGCACGCCCAGCGGCGCCCGCATCGGAACCGCCTGGGGGCGGCCGACCGCCGGTGCCGCCGCGGCGGCGGCCGGTGGCGCGGCGGGGGAGCTGGCCGCGTCCGGGGGGTGGGTCGCCTCGGCGGCCGCCGCGCCGGTGGTGTCCGCCGCCTGCTCGGTGCTCTCGCGGGGTGGGGCGCCGCCGCAGGAGCGGGGCGAGAGCAGCGAGAAGCCGGCCCCGGCGAGCAGGAGCCTACGGGTCATGACCTGACGATGCGACAACATGATTAGTGCATCCCCGAAACGGCCTCCGCCCTCCCGCCGGAGGCCGTACCCGGCCCCCAGACCCACCCGGCCGGCCCAACGCCCGCCCCGGCAGGCCCTGGCGGGGGCCTGCCGGAGGAGCCGTCCGAAAAGAATTCCCTCCGGCTTCGTGGCGTGTGTCGATCCGCGGCGGCGCCGTTCGACCTTGGGGTGAGAGGGTCGAGAGGCGGCCCTCACACCAAGGAGATCGATCATGGCGAAGTACATGCTGATCATGCGCAACACGGACGAGTCCCTCGCGAAGATGATGGAGACCCCCTTCGACGAGATGATCGAAACCGTCGGCCGCTTCAACGAGGAGCTGATCCGGGCGGGCGTGCTGGTCGCCGCCGAGGGGCTGGACGACCCCGGCCAGGGCGTCGTCGTCGACTACAGCGGCGAGACACCGGTGGTCACCGACGGCCCCTACGGCGAGACCAAGGAGCTCTTCGGCGGCTTCTACCTGATCGAGGTCGCCTCGAAGGAGGAGGCGGTCGAGTGGGCCAGGCGGATGCCCGCGCTGCCCGGCTCGCAGTGCGAGATCCGCCGGGTGCCGGGCATCGACGAGTTCCCGCAGGACAACGAGTGGATCGTCAGGGAGCGCGCGTGGCGCGAGCGGACCGGCCAGCTCTGATGCCCGAAGCCGCGGACGGTCCGCCGGACCACGACCCGGACCTGGACCCGGACCACGACCCGGTCCGGGTCCCGGAGTCGGCGCGGCGCGCCGTCGAGGCCGTCTGGCGGATCGAGTCCGCCCGGATCGTCGCGGCGCTCGCCCGCTACACCGGGGACTTCGAGCTCGCCGAGGACGTCGCGCAGGAGGCGCTCGCCGAGGCGCTCGTCAGCTGGTCGCGCGACGGCGAGCCCGCCAACCCGGTCGGCTGGCTGCTCGCGACCGCCCGCCGCCGCGCCATCGACGGCTTCCGCCGCCGCTCGGCCCTGGACCGGCGTTACGCCGTGCTCGCCGGGCCGCTCGCCGAGGGCGAGGCGGACGCCGGCGCGCCACCGCCCGGGAACCGGCCGGACGACCCGCCGTGGGACCCCGACCGGATCGAGGACGACATCCTCGCCCTGATGTTCGTGGCCTGCCATCCGGTGCTCTCGCCCGAGGCCCGGGTGGCCCTCACCCTCCGCGTGGTCGGCGGCCTCACCAGCGAGGAGATCGCCCGGGCGTTCCTGGTGCCCGTCCCGACGGTGCAGGCGCGGATCACCCGTGCCAAGAAGACGATCGCCGCGGCGGGCGTCCCGTTCGAACTCCCGCCGCCCGAGGAGCGGCGCGAGCGGCTCGGCGCCGTCCTGAGCGTCCTGTACGTGGTCTTCACGGAGGGCTCCACCGCGACGGCCGGCGACCGCCTGCTCCGCTCCGACCTGGCGCAGGAGGCGATCCGGCTGGCGCGGATGCTGGTCGCGCTGCTCCCCGGCGAGCCGGAGGTGTACGGGCTGCTCGGGCTGTTCGAGCTCACCGCCGCACGCTTCCCGGCCCGGACCGGGCCCGACGGCGAGCCGGTGCTCCTGGAGGACCAGGACCGCCGCCGGTGGGACCGGTCGGCGATCCGCCGCGGCCTGGCGGCGGTCGGCCGGGCCGCGGGGCTCGGGCGCGGCCTCGGCCCGTACGGGCTGCAGGCGGCGATCGCGGGCTGCCACGCGTCGGCGGCCTCGGTCGCGGAGACCGACTGGGACCGGATCGTGCTGCTCTACGAGGCGCTCGGCCGGGTGGCGCCGTCGCCCGTCGTCGAACTCAACCGGGCCGTCGCCGTGGCGATGGCGAGCGGCCCGCTGCCGGCGCTGTCCCTGGTGGACGACCTGGCCGTCGGCGGCCGCCTGTCCGGCTCCCACCTGCTCCCGAGCGTGCGCGGCGAGCTGCTGGCGCGGCTCGGCCGCACCGCTGAGGCGCGGGCGGAGCTGGAGCTCGCCGCCCGCCTGTGCGGCAACCTGCGCGAGCGGTCGGTGCTGCTGCGCAAGGCGGCCGCGCTGGGGTGAGCCGGGCCGGCGCGCGCCGGTGGTCAGCTCCAGGACGGGCGGTCCGTGCCCCAGCGGCTCGGGCCGCGCGTCCAGGTGACCGGCGCGCCGGCGTAGCCGATCGGCGGGAGCGCGTGCCGCAGCAGACCGTACGGGCTCGGGGTCTCCGCGAGCCGAGGCCGGCCCCGGCCGCCACCGCCGGGCTCGTCGGCACCCGGCCGCGGCAGCCCGAGCAGCCAGTCGGCGGTGCCGGCCAGCGAGAAGCGCAGCCGTGAGCCGAGGCCGTGCAACTGGCGGTGGGTCAGGGCGCGCAGCACACCGGCGGCGAGCAGGTAGCCGGTGCCGTGGTCGAGCGCCTGCGCGGGGAGGACACCGGGCGTGCCGTCGGGGCCGGACTCCAGGGCCGCGATGCCCCGGCCCGCCTGCACCAGGCTGTCGAAGCCGCGTCGGTCCGCCCACGGGCCGGTCCACCCCCAGGCGCAGAGCTGGGCGGTGATGAGCCCGGGGTGGCGTTCGGCCAGGGCGTCCTGCGACAGCCCGAACCGGTCGAGCGCGTACGGGCGGTAGCCGGTGACCACGACGTCGGCCTCGGCGAGCAGGCCGTCCAGCACGGCCCGGCCGGCCGGATCGGCCAGGTCGAGCCGGGCGGAGCGCTTGCCGAAACCGGTGTCCGCCTGCGCGTCCTCGCTCTCCGGCAGCTGCGGGGCGTCCAGGCGCAGCACGTCCGCGCCGAGCAGACCGAGGGTGCGGGTGGCGACCGGGCCGGCGATGACCCGGGTCAGGTCGAGCACGCGCACACCGGCCGCGGGCAGCGGCGCGGCGGGCAGGGTACGGCCGGCCGCACCGCCGGCCAGGGTCTCGACCAGCGGCAGGGGCGGGCGGGCCGGGTCCACCTGGGCGACGGCGACGGCCAGCGCACCGGCGGCGTACGCGGTCTCCTGCACGTCGACGGCCTCGCGGGTGGCGAGCTCGGCCGCCAGCCCGGCCGCGTCGGCCCCGGCCGGCAGGCCCAGAGCGGCGAGCAGCCGGGTGCGGTGGTGGGGGTAGTTGGCGTGGGTGCGCACCCAGCCGTCCGCGGTGCGGAAGAAACCGGAGTGCGGCGCGAAGCTCACCGGGGTGCGGCCGTCGATCCGCAGGTGCCGCTCGCTGACGAACGCCGTGGCGACCGCGTCCTCGTCCACCTCGACGGCGGGCAGCGGCACGGCGTTGCGGGTGGCGAGGAGCTGCGCGGCCGCGAGTGAGCAGACCGCGACGGTGGCGCGGGCCAGGTCGCGGACGGCCAGCCGGGAGGGGAGCGTCCCGGGGGCGGGCCGGTGGCGCACGACGGCCGCGAGCTCCGGCGTGTCGCTGATCGCTGCCCAGGCCTGGGCGGTGGGATGATCGTTCGTCATGCCGCCATTGTGCGCCCGGCGGTGGCGCGTTCGGCCCGGTGGTGCGCTCCGGCCGCCCGGCCACTGCGCCGGTGGCCGGCAGCCGCACGCGGGTACGGCCGTCGGGGGCCGGAGTTTGGGCCGTCCGGGGTGGGCTCCGGCATGTCGTCCGTCCGGCGCCTCGGGGCGCGGCCCCAGGATGGGCGTCGTCCGCGTGCCCGCCCGTCCCGGAGATCACCATGCGCCCACGGGGTAGTGTCCTGCTCGCTTCGCTGTCCAGGACGGCCACCGTCCTCGCCCTCGCGTCCGCCGCCGCCTGCGGCTCCGATCCGTCCGGGGGGCCGGCCCTGTCGGTGCCCGCCGACACCGCGACCAGCGCGATCGCGTGCGCCGGGTCCGGGCAGGTGCTCGGCGCCGGTTCGACGGCGCAGGGCAACGCGATCGACATCTGGAAGACGGCCTTCAGCTCCGCGTGCCCGAGCGTCACGATCACGTACGGCGCCAGCGGGTCCGGCGCGGGCATCCAGCAGTTCACCGCCGGCAAGGTGGCCTTCGCCGGCTCGGACGCGGCGCTCAAGCCCGCCGAGATCGACGCCACCAGGACGACCTGCACCGGCGGCCAGGGCATCGACCTGCCGATGGTCGGCGGCCTGGTCTCGATCGTGTACAACATCGACGGCGTCGACTCGCTGGTCCTGGACGGCCCGACCATCGCGAAGATCTTCGACTCGCAGATCACCACCTGGAACGACCCCGCCATCACCGCCCTCAACCCGGGCGTGTCGCTGCCCGACGCCGAGATCCAGGCGATCCACCGGGCGGACGACTCCGGCACCACCGACAACCTCACCCAGTACCTGGCCGCGACCTCCGGCGGAGCCTGGACGTACCCGCCGGCCAAGTCCTGGGCGGGCCGGGGCGGCCAGTCCGCGAGCGGCAGCGCGGGCGTGGCCGCGCAGGTCAAGCAGGTGACGAACTCCATCGGCTACGTCGAGCTGTCCTTCGCGCAGACCAACAACCTGGACAGCGCCGCGATCGCCACCGGCGCGTCCAAGCCGGTCGAGGCGACCGCGGCCAACGCCGCCACCACCATCTCCACCGCCCAGTTCGCCGGCACCGGCAACGACCTGGCGCTGACCCTGGACTACGGGACCCAGCAGGAGGGCGCCTACCCGCTGGTCCTGGTCACGTACGAGATCGTCTGCGACAAGGGCAACCAGCCGGGGACCCTCGACGCCCTCAAGGCCTTCCTGACCTACACCGCGGGCAACGACGCCCAGCAGGCCATCGGAGCCAAGGGCTACGTCCCGCTCCCGACGGCCATCACCAGCAAGGTCACCACGGTGGTGGCCGGGCTCTCCTGACCCCGTCGGAGACCGGCCCGCGCTGCTCGGTCACGGCGTCGGCGCCGTGACCGGGCTGCACCCCGCCGTCCGGCACCCGGGCAGGTCGCCGGGCCGGCCGCCCCTCGGCCGGCCGCCCGGAGGCCGCTGCCCGCCGCGCAGCGCTCCCGGCCCGAGGCCGAGTCGGCGCCCCCTCCGTCCGGTCGGCTTCGGTGGGATCGTCCCGGACGCTCGGGAGCCGGCCGCCCTGCCCGCCGTCCGCGCCCGCACCGTCGCGGCCGCTGCGCCGGACCTCTTCGTCCTCCCTGAGCGCAGCCAGTGTCATGTACGGGCCAAAGAGTGGCTCTTCCCGGTCAACGTTCGGGCGAATTCCCGGGTCGGGGCCGAACCGGCGAGCGGTCCGGTCCGCCAAGTCGGAGAATGCTGGTTGCGGGGGCCGTGCGCCGGGTGGACCCGGCCTGCCGGCCCGAGGCGGGCTGAAGCGAAGGGTCGTGGGCCGGTGCACACAGTGGCGGTGGACAACTGGGCGGCGGACTGGGCCCGGCGGGCCGGGCAGGTCCCGAACGGGCAGGTCGCGGTCGGACTGCTGGTCGACCTCGTCGCCGACCCGCGGCAGCACCTGGCCCGCACGGCGACCTTCCCGGTGACGGCCGCCGCCGCGGCCCTGCGAGTCGAACCGGGCCTGCTCCGTACGGCCCTGCGAAACCTGGCCGACGCGGGCCTGCTCACCCTGGCCTGCCACGACGCGGGCGGACCCGGGGGCGAGGTCGCCGTGGTGACCCTGACCTCGCCGCCGCCGCCCCCCGCCGCGAGCCGGCCGGCCCGGGCCGCGGCCTCCAGCGGCCCGCCCCCGGCCGACGGGCGGGCCACCGGGACCGGGACCGGAACCTGGGCCACGCCCGAGGACGCGGAGGCGATGGGGATCGTGGCCGCCCGACTCAAGCGCGCCCACCCGGCGGCCGACCCGGCCACCGTGGACGCCCTTGTCGCGAGCGCCTACGAGGAACTCCGCGACGCCAAGGTCCGGACGTTCATCCCGATCCTCGCGGAGCGCCGCGCCAAGGCCCTGCTCACCCTGCCCCCGCCGGACGCCCTGGCGGCCCCGGGCGACTGACCGGGCCCGGGCCGTGTCATGATCGGCGCCGTGACACGGACGAGACGGCTCGGGGCCGGGACGGTGGTGCTGGCGCTGGCGCTGGCCGCGGCGCGGGCGGGTGGCAGCTGCACCGGCAGGCCGAGGACCGGGCCGTCTGCCGAGCCCTCCGGGGCCTCGACGGCCGCACCTACCAACCCGACGTCATCGAGCGCATCCGCCGAGCCGGACGCGAGGACGGCGGCGCCCTGGGCGACGTCACCCGCGATGCCGACGGAACCTCGTGGCCGGGTCACCTCGCCCTGGACTCCGCCGGCTACGACCTCGCCCTGTCCACCTGCGACGGCCTCGGCCTGCCCGCCGCCGCGGTCGGATAGGCCGTCCGGCCCGGTCCGGAGTCGCGGCGACCGACCCTACTCGGACTCCTGCCCGACGTAGTCCGCGTACTCGGCGGCGGTCAGCAGGTCGTCCAGTTCCTTGGGGTCCGCGAGCTTGCCGATCTGCACCTGGCCATTGGCCGACGGGCGGACCCACTCGTGGTCCTTGCTGTACTTGAGGTCCTTCGGGATGTTCGCCATGCCGGCCTCCGCAGACATCGTGGGTGGGACGCCGGGACGGGATGGGACGGGCGCCTGCGCAGAGCCTGCTACAGCCCGCGCGCGCCGGACGGGATGGTCACTCGGACGAGTGAGTCGGCGTCCGCGTCGGCCCGCGCGCGCCGGACGGTCCGTCCGCCCGGGCGACGGGCGATGGGCAATCCGCGGCACCTCCGTGAGGCTTCGACTGCGGAGAGTGGTGGGTGCTCTAGCGTGTGGTCACTCGCTGTTGTGACTGTCGGGCCCCGCCGCGTCGGCTCTGCTCACCCGGGGGCGGCCCGTGACGGCCGAAAGGGAATGACCATGCACGTCGTCTCCGTCCGAACCCGCCTTGGCCGGGCCGCCCTGGCCGCATGCGGCGCGTCGGTCCTGCTCGCCCCCTCCGCGGGGGCCGCGGGGGCCGGGACCGGCCCCTCGGGCGGCGCCCGGGGCGAGGTCGTCACCGTGACGACCGCCCGGGTCGGTGCGCCGGGCAACGCGGCGGTCGGGGTGGTGCCGTTCACGGACGCGGTCTACGGTTCCTGCGCCGACGCCCCGCCGGGGTCGGCGGAGTGCCTGATGGTCGGCGGCGTCGACCAGCCGTACGAGATCGGGAAGTTCGAGGTCACCGTCGCCCAGTGGGTGGCCTTCCTGAACACGGTGGACCGCACCGGGCGCGATCCGCACCACCTGTACGACCGGACCGAGAGCTCGTCGGCGTGGCCGAAGTACGGCCCGGTCGACTTCTCGGCCGCGGCCGCCGACGGGCACCACTACGCGGTGGCGTTCCCGCAGTGGGCGGACAAGCCGTACGGATTCGCCGACTTCCTGAAGGCGGCGCGGTTCGTGAACTCGCTCTACAACGGCCGGCTGATCGCCCGGGAGTCGAGCACCAGCGGCACCTTCGAGTACGTCACCTACCGGGTGGAGCTGTCCCCGCAGACCGAGCGGGGCATGTACGACCTGGCCAGGCCCGACGCCACCCGGGCCAGGGGTGCCGGTTTCGTCGTGCCGAGCCAGGACGAGTGGATCAAGGCGGCCTACTACGACCCGAGCGGCGGCGGGACGCACTCGTACTGGAAGTACCCGACCAACCCGGGGGTCTTCGGGGACGGTGACGCGAGCGCGCCGGCGCCCACCGTGCTGGACCCGGCCACCGGCGACGTCACCAACGGGACCACCCAGCCGCTGGCCTCCTTCCACGCGACCGGTCTGCCCGCGCCGAGCTGGTGTCCCGGACAGGTCCGGCCCGCCGTCTGTGCGACCGCCAACCCCTTCGGGCTGGACCCCGTCGCGTACGCCGCGGCCTACCAGGGCAGCCTCAGCACGGTCGGCCAGGCGCGGACCACCTCGCCGTGGGGCACGCTCGACCAGGGCGGCAACGCGGTGGAGTGGACCGACACCATCACCGCGCCGCCGGCGGGCGGTGACCCGGCGCGCGTCTGGCGGCGGGAGCACGGCGGGGTGTCCAACGCGGGGGCGTACCAGATGTGGCCGTCCGCGGTCGGGCTGCAGCCGCAGGACAACCCCTTCTTCAGCCACACCTACCCGTGGCTGGGCTTCCGCGTCGGCGTGGTCGGGGACTCCGGGCCCTGCAAGCCCTGACGGCGGGCGCGGGTGCGGCGGCCTCCGGGGTCGGGGGCCGCCGCACCGGTGCCCAACGTGTTTTTCCGATCGGGCCGGAGGGGGGCGATCGGGCGGCGTCCCCGGGGCGGGCGTCGCGGGGACGGCTGTGACCTGCGCCGTCGGCCCGGGGCCCGGGGCTCCGGCCGGGGTGGCGAGGGGGCGGGCGGGCCGTCCTACCGACCGTTCGATCGGTCGGGTGGTGGCGCTCCGTAGATTTGGCATGTACGCTGCGTTGCGCTGGCAGGCAAAAACGCAGCCGCCTCAGTGCCCCGTGGGGGGAGCGCCGAGACGGCCTTGTTTCCCAGCTCGGGCCCGGCCGCCGTTCCGTGGGGGAGTGTCGGCCGGGTCTCCCCTTGGTGTACCCACCATGAGACGTGTTCATGCCAGGATCTTGGCGCCGGTCGGCCGGGAGCCCTCCGGGCTCCCCGGATCGGGCGCCGGCGCCGGGCCCGCGCTGGGGCCCGCCCGATCCGCGAGGGCCTCCCCCCGAATTCCGCGGCGGACCGGGCGGGGAACGCCGGGAATGCGGCGCGGTCGTACGGGACGCCCGCCGGTGGCGAATTTCTGGACGGAAATTCGGGAATTCCGGGGCCGAGCAGAGCGCGATGACCGGTCGAGAAATCGGAACTCACCGCCGGCAGTGGGCGCCGGAAGGCGCGGTCGGGTGACTGCGCCCTCCCTCGTCCGTCGGAATCCAGGCCCGCCCGCCGGCCGGCCGATGACGCACCCACGGATGGGTGGATCCGGTTTTCGGCCATCGTGCCGCCCCGGGCGCCCGTGAGGGGAGGATCCGCTTTCGGGATGGCTTCCCGCGCAGGCGCGCCGCCCCGCGCCACCCGTCGCGCCGGGCCTCAGCCGCGGACCCGGCGCGCGTGCGTGCGGGGAGCCGGCCGGGTGGTGGCGGTGAGCTGGCGGACGAACTGGTGCAGGCAGACGGCTCCGGCCAGCGGCGGCAGGCCGGCGACCACCATGGCCGGCGCCGTGTGCGCGGCCCCCGCGGTGCACAGCCCGGTCGCCAGGCAGGAGAACACCGCGACCACCGCCCAGGAGTGCGCCGCCCGGCGGCCGTTGAGGGCCGCCCGCAGGACGGACAGGCAGCCCGCCAGCCATGGGCCGTGGACGACGATCGGCCAGGCCTTGGCCATGTCCTGCGGGGTCCGTGAGTCGACCAGGTGGCGCAGCGGGGCGTAGGAGAGCATCCAGGCGGTCACGCACACGGTGACGAACGCGACGGCGGTGAGCGCCCCGAACAGGGAGCCGAGCACCTGGAGCCAGGGCCGCCGGATGCGTCCCGGCCGCCTCCGTGAGCGGTGGACGGGAGCGGCCGGCGGGGCGGCGGGCGGGGGGAGGTGTTCGATGAGAGGGACGCGCGGGTTCGGGACGGTGGCGGTCGTGGCCTCCCGCAGTCCCAGCAGGTCGGCGACCGTGGTCGCGTCGAGCCAGGCGGGCTCGGTCGGATCCGACCACTCCTGGCGGCCCGTCGCGTAGGGCGGCTCCGGCGGATGGCTCCCGTACGAGAAGGGGTGCCACTGCGGATCGTGCCCGCCGAGTGCGTCGGCGTCGGCCCACGGAGCCTCGCCGCTCACGCCTCGGCCTGCGCGGCCAGGCCGCCCCAGCGCGGGGCGAACTCCTCCTCCAGCTGGCGGATCCTGCCCAGCAGCAGGGCCAGCGTCTCGGAGCAGTAGGTCAGGACGACCCGCTCGCCGTTGCGCGAGAGGTAGCCGGGTCGGACGTCGCCGATGGCGTTGCTCCGGTCCGGCACGAAGAACCAGGTGCCCACGGCACAGGACCGGCCGCCACGCGCGGCCGGGCGTTCGGAAGGGCGATGAGGTGATGTCATGCCCCACCAACGGCGCACTCGGAGCCGGGTGCGTGTGGCGTTCGGGTGTCCTTCCATATGCCCGTGCCGGCTCGCTCGGTGGAAGTCCCCGGGCCCGGAGGTGCGTCGCCGGGGAGTGCCTGCCGCCCGTCGGGTCGGGGCGTCGGGAGCGGGGAGGTTCCGTGAGCGGATCCGCTCGCCGAAATTCCCGGGGTGGCGCGCGCCATCCCCCCTCGATCTATTTTCTCATATCTATTCCGGTTGACTGAAGGAACGTTTCTCCAGTGCCGATCGGTCCATGATGTGCTATGTTTCCCGGCACTTCGACGGCCTGCACGGAGCAGGCCTTACAGCGTGAGAAACAAACGGCCGGTGAGGAGGCTCGTGCTCAGCCGAAGCGAATACCTTCAAATTCAGGAGTTGTGCAGCCGTGGGTGGTCGATCACCCAGATCTCCCGCCACCTCGGGCGTGACCGCAAGACGGTCCGGGCCTATCTCGCGGGAGACCGGACCGCCGGACTCCGGAACGTGCCGCGGGACGAATTCCTGGACTACCTGCCGTACTGCCGCAGGCGGCTCGCCGGCGACCCCCACCTGCCGGCGGCCGAACTCTTCCGGGAACTCGCCGGCCTGGGATACCCGGGGGCGTACTCGACCCTGACCCGCGCCCTGCGCAGGTACCGGCTGAGGCCGCCGACCGGCACCTGCCGGGACGGTACGGGGGCGTGCACCTCCGAGGCCCCGGAGGGTCCGGGCGCCCCCGCCCGGCCGGGCCGGGAGGTGCGCTTCGCCTGGCTGCGGCTCGCCGATCCGCCTGCCCGGTGGGACTGCGGGAACCAGGCGCACGTCCTGACCGGCTCGCTCGTCGGGACCAGGACCTGGCGCGGCGTCCTCGCGGACGGCGAGGACCTCCCCCTGGTGATCGAGGCGCTGGACACCCTGCTCAGACACCTGGGCTTCGCCCCCGAGCGGTGGCGTTTCGACCCCACCCCGGCCCTGCGCGACCCGGCGACCGGCCGGCCCGCACCGATCCTCGCCGAGGCGGCCGCCCACTACCGGGCCGCCATCACCTGGGCGTCGTGCCCGTGCCGCTGCGACCCCGACGGGGTCATCGGCGACACCGTCCACCGCTGGTGGCCCACCGTCCAGGCGGGGGCCTCCGTCCAGAGCGCGCAGGACGGCCTCGACCGGCTCGCCGACGGCGACAGCGACCGTCCGCCCCACCACCCCGGCGCCGCGGCGGACGAGCCGGCGCTGCCGGCCCTGCCCCGCGGCCCCTACCCGGCCACCGTGTGCGCCCCGCGCCGGGTCGACCCCCGCGGCCAGGTGCTGTTCCGCGGCAACGCCTACCAGCTGCCGGCCCACCTGGCCGGCGCGCTGGTCGAGGTCCAGTGGCGCCTGGGCGACGCCCAACTGCACATCACCGCGCCGCGCGGCGCGGTGATCGCGACCCATCCGGTGGCACCGCGCGACGCCGGGCGCGGCTGCCTGCTCCCGCCGTCGCAGCCCCCGTCGGCGCACCGGCCCCAGCCGCCCCGGCAGCGCGGAACCGCGGCCCCGCAGCAGCGCGCCACACCCGACGTCGTCCGCCCCCGGCTCTCGCCGGACCACTGACAGCGACGTTCGGGCCCGCCCGGACCGGGTGGGCGGGCCCGCGCGGACCCCGGGCGGGCGGGTGAGCTCGCGGGGTCGCGGGGTCAGTCCCCGGTGACCGTCGCCATCGGTTCCGGCGCAGGCGGGAAGCGCCGACCCCAGGGCGCCGCCCGTCCCGAGGACCACGGTGAGACCCACGGCCGCCCCGCTGCGGCGTACCCTCCGCGCGAGGACCCCGGCCCTTCGCCGCCGGCCCGTGGGGCCGCTGAGTCCGACATCGGTCATGACAGATCACCTCTCCGGATGGACGGGGCGAGCCGCGGTCGCCGGCGCACGGAGCGCTCGACACAGCGGCGTTCGCCGATGAGCCGACGCTAGGGGAGGCCGCCTGTCGCGTCTGCCGTAGAACGGCCCAGGTCGACCGAAAGGTTGACGCACCGCCGGGCCAGGTGGCGCCGGCGCCGACCGAAGGGTTGCGGTGGCGGTGGAACCACGCTGCCGCCGCGCCGCCCCGACGTGCGCGCCGGCGGCCGCGCCCGGGAGAATCGGGCGGACCACCGGGACAGGGAGGCGCGATGCCGACGGCGCAGCAGTGGATCGAGCTGTTGGGGCTGGAACCGCACGTGGAGGGCGGGTACTTCCGGCGGACGTTCCAGGCCGACCACCGGGCGCGGGTGCGCACCCCGCGGGGCGAGCGCTACACCCTCACGTCCATCCACTACCTGCTGACCCACTGGTCGCCGATCGGGCACTGGCACCTCAACCAGTCCGACATCCTGCACTTCCACCACCACGGCGACCCGGTCACGTACCACCTCATCCGGCCGGACGGGACCGCGGAGACCGCCGTCCTCGGCCAGGACCCGGCGCGGGGCCAGGTGCTCACGCTCGCCGTGCCCGGCGGTGTCTGGAAGGCCTCGCACCTCACGGCCGGTGACCACGGGCTGATCAGCGAGGCGGTCGCGCCCGGTTTCGACTTCGCCGACATGACCCTCGGCCGGGCCGATGACCTGCTGGCGCGGTTCCCGGGTCACGAGGAGCTGATCCGCCGGTACTGCCGCCCGGACGCACCGGACTGAGGCCGGGTCACCGGACTTCAGGGGGCGGCCCGGTCCTCCTCGACCTCGATCCGGTAGGTGCGCAGGCCGCGCCGGTGGTAGTTGGCGAGCGCGTGGGGATGGTCGTCGGAGGAGGTGTGCAGCCAGACCCGCCGTACGGCGTCGGCCGCCAGCGGCTCGGTCGCCCAGGCCCGGCGCAGCGCGAGCGTCAGCGCGTACCCGCCGAGCCCCTGGCCGACCCGCTCCGGCAGCAGACCGAAGGTGGTGATCTCCACCTCGCCACCCGGCTGCGGCTCCAGGAAGGCCGCGCCGGCCACGTCGGTGCCGTGGGTGAGGAGCCAGTACTGGCGCAGGGGGCGGGCCGCGATGGCCTCGGTCCACTCCTCCCCGGTGCGCGCGGTGCTGCGCCAGCCGTGCGGGGCGCCGATCCGGGCGGGGGTGCTGCGGACCAGCGGCGAGGAGCTGTCGACGCGCCGCAGTCCGAGTGCGGGCACGGCCGGGGCGGGGCGGAGTTCGGCCCGGCCGGTCATCTCCAGGTACGTGACGGTCTTCGGCATCGTTCCGGGCCTTCCGTGGGAGGGGTTCCGCCGCGGCGGGCGGTTGGCGTGGCCCCGCGCCGGGGCGCTCCTGGTGAGGGGTCGGCGCACCGCGTCAGCCCGCGAGGGCGTGGTCGGTGAGGATCTGCTCGATCACGTGCCGGGCGACGGCGGCCATCGCGGGGCCGGTCTCCCGGTAGTACCAGAGCTCGTCGAGTGCGATCGACAGCGCCCAGCCGCGTCCGCGGGCCCAGTGCGCGTCGTCGTCCGCCGTGGCGGTCCGGAAGGCCGACCGGGCGCCGGCGGGCAGCACGTACCACGCGGCGATCAGGTCGACGGCGGGATCGCCGAGCCCGAGGCAGCCGAAGTCGATGACGGCGCTGAGCCGGCCGCCCGCGGTCAGCAGGTTTCCGGGCTGGAGGTCGCCGTGGATCCAGCCGGGCGGGCCGGCGTGGGCCGGGGCCCGGAGGGCGGCCTCCCAGGCGTCCGTCACGGCGTCGGTGTCGACGAGCCCGCGGACCTTCGCGATCGCGGCCCGCGTACCGGCGTCGCGGGTCGCGAGCCGCTCGGCGCGGTAGGACGGCGGTCCGCCGACGGGATCGGTCCGGCGCAGCGCGCCGACGAACGCCGCCAGGTCCGCGGCGAGCAGTTCGGGCCGCGCGGTGTGGCCGGGCGTCGGGTTCTCGCCGTCGAGCCAGCGGTAGACGGACCAGGGCCAGGGATAGCCGGCCCCGGGCGTGCCGCCGCCGAGCGGGACGGGGACGGCGACCGGGAGCCGCGGGGCGAGGCGGGGCAGCCAGTGGTGTTCCTTCGCCACGTCCTCGGCGGCCCCCGGGGTGCGCGGGAGGCGTACGACGAGGTCCTTGCCGAGCCGGAACATCGCGTTGGAGGTGCCGGCCTCGACCCGGTCGAGGGGGAGGGCCGCCCAGTGGGGGAACTGCGTGCGCAGCAGCCGGCGCACCACGGACCCGGGGACGAGCACCTCGTCGGCATGCATCCTGCGATCCCCCATGAGCACCCTTCCGCCGTACCGGCCGGCCGTCGTCGGTGTCGACGGCACGTCGATGCAAACGGCAGGAGGCCCCGCCCGTCAACGCATTTCCGTGACCGGCGCGGACGGCCGGCGCGGACCGGCCGACAGCGGGTCAGGCCGGGTCAGGCCGGGGAACGGTGGTGGTGGCGTACCCCTTGGTGCCGGCCCAGAAGGAGTTCAGCTCGCTCTGGTAGTAGAGCGAGTGCAGCCCGAAGACGAAGCTGAGCAGCAGGCCGATCCAGGGGTTGCAGGTGGCGGTCAGCCCGCGGTTGCGCTGCATCGTGGCGATGCGGTCGCCGGTGTTGAAGATGGACACGAACGGCGGAATGATGATGATCCATCCGAACAGGATCGCCACCACCGAGACGGCGGGATTGACCTCGATCCGGTCGTCGAAGTCCCCGACCTCGCGATTGATCTTGTACCACCACACGAAGTGGTAGATCCCCAACGTGAGGACGGGCCAGACGAGCCACACCAGGAAGATGTTGCGGTCCTTGCCGATCCGGCCTGCCATCGCGCCCTCCCGCTGCTCGGAACCTCCCGTTCCCCCCAGTATGTGAACGCCGGAACCGATCAGCAATCGATCGGGACCTGATGCGGCCCCGGACGGGCGTTCGGGCCGACGGCTGACGGGCCGGACGATCGGGTCGGACGATCGGGCCGGCGCGGAGGAAAACACCCCGCGTGCACCGGAGTTGGTGCAGGATGGGCCCGGCGGTTCGGGTACCGCTCCAGCGGCGGTGCGGTCGGGGACGGGTGGGGGGATGTCGGGAGCGGAGGCTGCCGGGCGCGACGCGGACGGCGGAGCGGCGGGGGAGGGGCCCGCCGTGCTGAACGTGGCCGCGGGCACCTTCCACGCACCCGTGGTCCAGGCCGGGCGGATCGACGTCCTCAACGTGGCGCCCCCGCCCGCCGATCCGGTCGAGCACTGGCTGGCCGGCATCACCGGACTGCTCGCCACGGAGGTCGCCTCCCGGCTCGGCCGGGAGGAGGAGCAGCGCCGGGTCCGGGACCCGCTGCCGCTGCGCTGGCGTACGGCGCCCGACCGGCTGCGCGACCACTGGGCCAACATCCGCGGGACACCCGACGCCGGTCCGCTGGACCTGGCGGAGCGCCCGGATGACACGCAGCGGTGGAAGGACCCGCCTTTCCGGGTCATCGACCTGACTGCCTGACCAATCAGTGGGCACCCGGGTCTGCCGCTGTCCACCAGCGACAACCCCTCTGAGCGCGCGCGACCACGGTGGTCAACAGGATCCGGGCCCGTGACCGCGACGAGTGGCGTGCTGTCCTCGTCCCGAGGACAGCACGCGTCCTCGGAAAGAGGACAAGGAAGGCTTCGGCCGAATCGCGCTGCTCGAGTCGCCGTGCGCAGATTCGCCACCCAGGTGGCCGGAGCCGCCGCTACCGTTGGTGATACGTGAACGAATTCGCAGCGCTCGCAACAAAGCGCCACTTGCCCTGCACGAGCGATCTCGATCGGGGGGCATGGGTGCGGCAGGACTGGGAACCGATCCCCTGAGGAAACGCGACCGCGTTCCCGACGGTTCAGCCTTTGAAGGTCGCACATCGGAGCATGTGATCTGCGACAGCAAACGCGGCATCCGCAGCACGCGGCCAGCCGGATGCCAGCAGTGCACTGGCCAGTGCTTGCCAGTTCTGCGGCCTTTCGGGATGAAGGGCAAGGGCCTGGCGGAGGTGGGTGCCCTGCAGCGGCAGGCCCTCGCTCATGTCGGGCTCACGGGCAGGCCACAACGACGTGGGTGCCGAGGAGGGATCCGAGCCGTGACAGGCCTCCCAGGCAACCGCGATTCGCCAGGTAGGCGGCTCGTTCCACTCCGGCGGCAGCGAGTCGGCCGAGGAGCTGTAGATACTCGGGGGAAGCAGGAGCCGTTCGCGCCGGAACCTCTGGCTGGCAGTGTCACCCTGCCTCGTGAGGGACTCTTCCACCCCATGCGCGAAGCGTAGAAATCCCCGCATACCTGAATCTGGTCCGCTGTCGAGCTCCATGTCCACCCATGCCACCGTGATGTCGCAGACGATCTCCTCGAATTGGGACAGAATCGCTCGCAGGGCCGTGGAAGGCGAGGAAACAACGAGGCTCGCCGTCAAGCCTACGAACTTGAGAAAACCCTCCAGGGCGGCCAGAGAAGACAGCCACTCGTCAAGGCTCGTCGCCGCGCGTGCATGCTCGACGAGACTCCAACCGCGCACGACAAGGGATTCAAGGGCCGCGCCCGCCTCCCGCGACAGACGAAACCCCTCAAGATCCCCCAGTGCGGGGTAGAAGACCAACCATTCCTCTCGGCTCTGCGGGAGCCTGCCCCCCGTGATCGACGCCACCAATTCCTGGGGGGAGTCGGTACGTGAGCCGGCGACGAGGAGATAGACGGCAGCTTTGGCAGCGGCTCCCGCCTCGACCACCTGCCCGGTCACCACCAGGTCGGCCACGTAGTCCAGGGCTGCACAAAGGCCGGAAGTGTCGCAGACCCATAGGGCCGACCGGAGCACACGAAGAAAGTGCCCGTCCTCCGAGAACTCCTCGTCCAGCAGCATCCACCAGTGACTGAAGAAGTCACTCAACCAGACGTACGGCGACACGCCGGAAGTCGTGGACACGTAACCGGCAAGGGGCTGGCCCGGCGGCCACGTGTACTGGATGTGACGGTACGGCAGATGCGCTGTGTCCGCGAACCGCAACCCGATCGCGTCCCCAAGGACTGCCGTGATCTGCCCCAGGCTCTTGTGGCGGCGGTCCATGAAGTAGCGCACCCGCTCTTTCTGCTCCGCCTCGGCATCCATGTCGCCCCACAGACGGCACATCCGGCCGAAGACACAGACCTCGTGGAGGAGGCCGTTCACCACTTCCAGCAGTGGCTCAACGTCCTCGGGCTCGCCCGCTGTCAACAGGCTGGCGGTGTTCATACGATCAACCCGACGGCGCTCACGATGTCTCCGCCGTGTTCTGTGACGAACCGAAAACTCGTGATCAGCCACTCCTTCATCGACGCCCGCCGTGTCTTGCGGTAATCGATGCGCTCCTTGCTAAGTGCTACACATAGGCGGTCGAGAGCCTTCCTCGAATCCGCGGGGTCTGCCACCTTGGCCGCCATGGCGAAGACCTGCCGGGCCAGGGTGCGCACGTCAGCCTCAGCCTCGGCGCCACCCAGTGGCACGTACACGGCGCCAGTCTTGCTCGCCCAGTCGGCGTAGAAGAACAGCAAGCCCGGGAGTGGTGGCACGGAAGCCTCGGCAAAGAGGTCGTGCACCATCCGGTAGGAAGGGTGCGTTCCACTGTCGACCTGCAGCCATGCAGCGAAGGCCTGATCACCGACCGGAGTTGGCGTCGGGGCAGGAGCTTCGAGGTTGAAGAGGGCGAGGACGTCGGGCCCGCTGTCGTCAGCAAGTGTCCCGGATCTGACGTAGTCACACACACCGGCGTCGGCCGCCGGGTGAAAGGCGAGGAAAGCGAAGACCTTCGCCAGCTCCTGCACTCGGGCGAGATTCTCCGGCTTGAGCAGCTCCTCGATGTCGCTGATGTTTCCAGTGAGGTTCTTGTGCTCGCTCAGAGCCTCTTCCAAGATGGTGGCCAGCGACAGCGTCAGCATGTGCATCCTCTCCGAGCACGATGGACAAATCACAGGACAGACGTGTCCTCGTGCATCATGGCGTGGCTTGGGAAGGGTCTCCGGACCAGCGCACGGACGGCTGCAAGGCCGAGTCTGGCTGAATGGATCGTCGCGGCCTTCTCATGGAGGCTGGCGATGCCACTCCGTCGTTTCTCTCGAATGGCTGCGGCCAAGCGGCGCCTGTGGGTAGCCGCCCGGATCAGCAGCCTGGTCATCTGTCGCGGTAAATGCCGGATTTACTGCGGCGGAGCCTCTACGGTGATCACCGGGACCTGCGACGGACTATTCCGACCGCCAGGGTGAGGTGTACGCATTTACTGCGGCAGGGCCGGAAGGGCCGCGCACCACCTCCACCTCGCCCGCACCGCCCTCGACCACGGCCCGCACGACGACGACCCCGCCGTCCTGTAATGGGTCACCGACGCCAAGATCGAGATGATCGCCGGATCCCGCGCCCTCGAACTCGGCGACCCCGGCGAAGCGCTGCGCCGCTTCGCCGTCGGCATGGCCACCTACCGGGGCGACTCGTCGAGGGTCTGGTGCAGGGGCCCGCGCTGGGCACCGAGTTCGGGATCATGGGAGCGCTGGTGGTCACGACCGGCAGCGTGCTGTCCCTCAGCGCGTGGGGCCAGTGGGTGGTCCTCGCCCGGATCTGGCTGCCGCTGACCGGACGCCTCCCGTGGGCGCTGAACGCCTTCCTGGACGACGCGTACGCGCGGGACGTGCTGCGGCGGGCGGGAGCCGTCCACCAGTTCCGCCACGCGCGGCTCCAGCACCACCTGACACGCACGTACGCGGCGCACCGCACCGCCCGTGGCCGTTCCTAGAAGGCTCGTGAAGATCTTGGGTTCTGGCCCCGCCGCGTGAGCGGCGGGGCCAGACTGCTTCTTGTGGCAATGGGGGAATGGGCCGGGGAG
>NZ_JBIURH010000029.1:0-90561 GCF_044740765.1 Kitasatospora sp. NPDC088346 | reverse complement strand
CCGACGGCGTGGATCAACGACCCCGCCAAGCGCCGCGAGCCCGCACCACAAACCTCATAGCCTCACGACCGTCTCACTGGACTTGAAATCTTCCGCCGGCCCCTGTGGGTGGCTCGCCCTGACGGCCGCTGGATCCGGCTTCCGTCTGCACGTTCGGACGACCGTGGTCATCATGGAACTGCGGCCGACGGGCAGGAGGGATGTGCGATGGAGCTGTTCCCACCGATGCCGCTCGCCGAGTGGCGGGACACGAAGGAGACGCTGCACCGCTTCACGCAGGTGGTCGGCAAGGTCCGCCTTGCGGCGAGCGTGCGGCGCAACCACTGGTGGAACGTCCCGTTCCATCTCACCGGACGCGGGATCACCACACGGCCCATGGGACAGGTCGACGGCAACCCGATCTTCACCATCGACTTCGACTTCGTCGACCACCGGCTGGTCGTCGCGGCGGCGGACGGCAGGACGGAGTCCTTCCCCCTCCTCGGCCAGTCCGTCGCCTCGTTCTACCGGCAGACCCTGGAGACGCTGGCGGCGCTGGGCGTCCGGGTGGAGCTCCAGGTCCCCCGGCCCTACCGGCTGGCCGACTCCGACCGCCCGTTCGCCGAGGACTTCGAGCACGCAACATACGATCCCGCCTGGGCGAATCGCTACTGGCAGGTGCTCAACCAGGTCGGGCTGGTGCTGGAGGAGTTCGCGGCGCGCTTCTCCGGCAAGGTCAGCCCCGTCCACCTGTTCTGGCACTCACTCGACATCGCCCACACCCGGTTCTCCGAACGCCCGCTCGACCAACCACCGCAGGTGGACCCCGTGACCCGCGAGGCGTACTCCCGGGAGCTGATCAGCTTCGGGTTCTGGTTCGGGGACGACAACCTGGGCGAACCGGCCTTCTACTCCTACACGACGCCCGAGCCGGCACACCTGGCCGAAGACCCGCTCACACCCGCATCCGCCCGGTGGATCGAGCTCAACGACAGCCACCTGGCAGTCCTGCGCTACGACGCGGCCCGTACGGAGGCCGATCCGAGAGCCGCCGCACTCGCCTTCTACGAAAGCGCGTACCAAGCCGGAGCCGTCCGTGCCGGCTGGGACGTCGGCCGCCTCGCCTGCCCGGGCGGAGTAACGGACCCGCGGCTGCCGGCCCCGCCGCTCTGAGCACGTCAGTGCAGGTGCAGCTGCCAGTCGGCAGGGACCTTGCCCAGCGGGCCGGGCGTCGGCTGCGAGGCAGGGTGCGCGGCGGGCGCCGACAGTTCCGGCCCGTCGTAGTACTGCTCGGTCTCAACGTTCCACAACCACGCCTCACCCGGCTCGAAGCTGGCCAGGAACGGATGCCCAGCCTCTCGGGCATGCCTCGTGCCGTGTTGCGAAGGTGAGGAGTCGCAGCAGCCGATGTGCCCGCACGCCGCGCAACGCCGCAGGTGGAACCACCACCCCGGCCCGTCCCCCGCCAGGCACTCCACACACCCGTCTCCGGTCGGCTGCGAGGACGGATCAATCCCCGGGATCTGGCCGTCGGCCATCGGACACGCCTCCCGATCAAGGGTCGGCCAGGCGCCGGTACGGCACATCGGCGCCGAAGCAATCGGACTTTCCATCCCATCCCAACCAGCCGGCTCGCACAGAGATTCCGTGACGAGGTGCAGCGGGCGGTCGCGTCGTACAGCGTCGAGCCCTGCCGACGGGAGCGATGCGGCCCGACGATGACCTTGAAGGTGGCGTCCTTCTGTGCGTGACTGGATGGAGCAACAGTGGCCTGGCCGACATCGAGGTGCCCCGGATGGGATTCATCGGCACGGTGGGGCTGGTGCTCCACCCCGAGCGGACCTGCGCACCCACCGTGGAGGCCGTGGTCGGTTGGAGCCGGGCCCGGGGGGCGAAGGTCCTCGGGCTGGCGGCTGAGGTGGCACGGATCGGCTGCGAGGCCGTTCCGGTCGGGGCCGAGGAGATGACCGCGAGCGCCGACCTGATGATCAGCCTCGGCGGGGACGGCACCATGCTGCGCGCCATGCGGCTCGCGACCGGAGGCCACGCGCCGGTCCTAGGCGTCAACGTCGGACGCTTGGGCTTCCTCGCCGAGGTCGACATACCGGAGCTCCCCGCCGCACTGGACGCCATCGACGCCCGCCGTTTCACCGTGGAAGTCCGCTCCGGCGTCCACGCTCGCATCGGGGACGCCCAGGAGACGGCACTCAATGACGTCGTGCTCCTGCGCAGCCCGGGACACAAGTCCGCGGCGGTCGCCGTACGGGTCCAGAGCGAGCCTTTCGTGGCCTACACCGCCGACGCGGTCGTCATCGCCACGCCGACCGGCTCCACCGCGTACAGCTTCTCCGCCGGCGGCCCGATCGTCTCCCCCAACGCGGAGGGGCTGCTGATCACCCCCGTGGCTCCACATGCCGCGTTCAACCGCTCCGTCTTCCTCTCCAGCGGCGAGCGACTCGACCTGGAAGTCCTGCCGCACAGCGGCGACCTCGCCATCGAGGCCGACGGTCTCCTGGTCGGTCACATCTCGCCGGGCGGCGTCGTCGAGGTGACCATGCTGCCCGCCGCCGCACGCGTCGTGCGACTCGGCCACACCACGTTCTACCAGCGGGCCCAGCGCAAACTCCGGCTCACCGGCTCGGCGGAACACGGCTGACTCTCTGGTCCCGTGGGGAAATCCGCCTCCGGCCTCTGTGGGCCGCGCACCAGCGTGCCGGGCCTCGGACCGGCCGATCGGGAGGCAATGCTCGGCGAATCCCCATCCGCCTCGCGCCTCCGCGCCCTGGCCGGGGTCGGCCGCCCAACCCGCAGAGGCATGGCATGACGCCGGCACCGTCGGCTACGCCGCGTACGTCCCCGCCCCGGCCCGCCGGTTCGCCCGCTGACCACGCGCCCTGCCGCGGGCAGCCCCAGAGGCCGGCCGGCGCAAGGACCCACCCAGGTGTCCTGGGCAAGCAACAACCAGACACGCGCTCCATGCGCCTCTCTGCGCCGGCGCAACGCCAACGCCCGCCATCCCGACTCGGCGACCCCGAGGCCGGCCAAGACTGCGCGGAGCCGCGCCAATGCTTCGCCCCGCTGCGAGCCCACCACGATCTCCAGGTCGAGACGGCAACAACCATCGATGCCCACCCCGACTACGCCAACCGCACCGCCCCCCTGCCAACCCCTGCAGCGCTTGCCGTCCTTGACTGACAGGGGCGCCCGCACGAGGCCGATCCGGGCCCTGCGTGGCCCGCCCCGAAGACTCACCGACGGCTGCGAACCAGCGTGATCCGCACCTCCACGGGTCGGACAGCTGGTGCAGTCGCGTTCAGAACTTCCCGGTCCTCCGACCGGTTGACCGAGCGCATTCGCCGCCGCCTCCGGTCAGCCGTCGACCCGCCGTAACGCGTCGGGCATCACCGTCCGGCGGCGATGTCTCGTCAGCCCAGCGCGCGGTCGAGGTTGAAGGCGGCGCTGATCAGCGAGAGGTGGGTGAATGCCTGGGGGAAGTTGCCGAGCTGTTCGCCGGTCGGGCCGATCTCCTCGGCGAACAGACCGAGGTGGTTGGCGTAAGTGAGCATCTTCTCGAAGGCGAGCCGGGCCTCCTCCAGTCGGCCCGCGCGCGCCAGCGCCTCCACGTACCAGAACGAGCAGATCGAGAAGGTGCCCTCGGGGCCGTGCAGGCCGTCCGGGCTGGTGGTGGGGTTGTAGCGGTAGACCAGCGAGTCGGAGACCAGGTCCGTGGTGAGCGCATCCAGGGTCGAGAGCCACCTGGGGTCGGTGGGTGAGATGAACTTGGCCATCGGCATCATCAGCAGCGAGGCGTCCAGCTCACGGTCGTCCAGGGACTGGACGAACGCGCCCCGCTCGGCCGACCAGCCACGCTGCATGATCTGCCGGTAGATCGCGTCCCGGGATTCCCGCCAGCGGGGCAGGTCGGCCGGCAGGCCCCGGCGGTTCGCCATCCGCATCGCCCGCTCCAGCGCCACCCAGCACATCAGCCGCGAGTACACGAAGGGCCTGCGACCCGCGCGGGTCTCCCAGATTCCCTCGTCGGGCTGGTCCCAGTGCTCGCAGAGCCAGTCCGCCACCGCGCCGACCTCCTCCCAGGTGGCGCTGCTGATCGGCTGCCCCCACTTGTCGTACAGGTAGACGGAGTCGATCATGGCTCCGTAGATGTCCAGCTGGAGCTGACCGGTGGCCGCGTTGCCGACCCGGACCGGCGCGGAGCCCAGGTAGCCCTCCAGGTGCGGCAGCTCGTACTCGGGCAGCTCGCTGCGCCCGTCGATGCCGTACATGATCTGCAGCGGGCCGGTCGCGCCGGTGCCGCGCATGATGCCGCGCTCGCCGAGGAACCCCATGAAGGCCTCGGCCTCCGAGGTGAACCCCAGGCGCAGCATGGCGTAGACGCAGAAGGCGGCGTCGCGGACCCACACGTACCGGTAGTCCCAGTTGCGCTCGCCGCCGACCTGCTCGGGCAGGCTGGTGGTCGGTGCGGCGACGATCGCACCCGTCGGCGCGTAGGTGAGGAGCTTCAGCACGAGTGCGGAGCGGTTCACCATCTCCCGCCACCGCCCGTGGTACTTCGAACGGGACAGCCAGTGGCGCCAGAACCGGACGGTCGCCTCGGCCTGCTCCTGCGCCTCGGCGCGCGGACACGACCGGGGCGGGACGTCGTCGCCGATCTGGTCGAGGGCGAACACGTTGGACTCCCCTTCGAGGAGCTTGAAGTGCGACCACACGTCCAGGCCGTCGCTCTCCAGCGGTGCGGTTGTGGTCAGAGCGAGAGTCAGCGACGGGGAGCGGAACACCGCCTGGTGGCCCTCGAGGTGCGTGGTGTGCTCCTCGGCGCCGTAGCCGAAGCGCGGGGCGATGCGCGCCCGGAACGGGAGGGCTCCGCGGACGCAGACCACCCGCCGGATCAGCCGGTGCCGTGCTGCCTCGGGCGACTCGTCGAGCACCGGCATGAAATCCTGGATCTCCGCCACCCCGTCCGCGGCGAAGAACCGCGTGATCAGGACGTTCGTGTCAGGAAAGTAGAACTGCCGGCTGCGTGTCGGGACCTCGGCGGCCAAGTCGAACGACCCGCCCCGGTCGGCGTCGAGGATGGCTCCGAACACACTCGGTGCGTCGAAGCGCGGGCAGCAGTACCAGTCGATGCTGCCGTTCGTGCCGACCAGCGCGGCCGTACGAAGATCCCCGATCAGGCCGTGCTCGGAGATCGGTATGTAGCGGCCGTCCGCCTGCTCGAAACCAGTCGTGTCGAACGCCATGCCGGCCTCCTGCCGCTGCGGCGCGAGCCTGGAGATGAAGCCTTGCTCTTCATGCTAGATCGCCGATCGAGGCGTGGGCCCGGCGGGGCCTTGCGGACAGGACTCGGCTGCCAGCGGTTTCAGGCGGCCCGCCGGCACCTCTCGGGGTGGACGCGATGCTGTCGCCGAACGGTCGATCGCCACCGAGGCCGGGGATCGCCCGCCCCAGGGGTCTCCGGCAACCCGCAGTACCTGCCCGGCGCGAAACGTCGAGCCGGGTCCCCGGCGTTCGGCCGCCGGCTCGGAGCGTGCCATGCCGTCGACGTGCCGTTGGCCGTCGGTGCCCAGGACGATCCTCTTCTCGTGCCCCTGCTCGACGACCGACCGCCGCGGCAGCTCGCAAACGCCGTGCGCTGGGTCTGGACGACCATCGCCACCACCGGCGCCCGCGGTTTGCCGCCGTACATCCCGACGAGCGCGCACCGCGTCCGAAGGACACAAGGTCACCGCTTTCGACACCTGATCCCGTGGCATCGCCCGGCCCGGCAGCGAGCACCCGGCGACCAGGAACAGCGGCAGGACGGCCGCCACCGTCGGCGACGCGCCGGGACCACTCGGCGGCGTCGAAGCCGCCGCTGCCCGCGGAGCCGTAGGTGCGCTCCTCGGTGCCGTCCGCGGGGGGCGAAACCCCGGCGCAGCCCGCCGGAGTCCTGCTCGGATCCGGCCGAGTAGACGTACTGGTCGGCCTTCATCCGGACGGTGAAGGCGAGCTTCCCGCCGGTCTGGCCGGTCTCGTGGACGACCGGGGCGAGGTGGGCTACGCCGGAGCGGATGGCCTGCGTTCCGGCCCGGCCGGCCATCGACCCGCCCGCCTCGCCGACGGTGTCCTTGCCCCGCACCCTCGCCTTCTGCCCGCCCTTGGTGGTGCGACGCTTCGTGTGCGCCTCCGCGATCCCTGACAGCGCCTCCGCATCGCGCTCGCCGCGGCGCACCGCCCGGACCAGCTGGCGCAGCGCGCCGACCATCGACGCGCCCTTGCCCGCCAGCAGGAACGCGTACGCGCCGCGCTTCGGCGACCTGGGCTGCGCGGCGCCGGCCTCCCACTTGGCGAACGTCCCCCGCCGGGTGTCCAAGGCGGCGGCGACCTCGACCTGGGTCAGGCCAGCGGCCTCGCGCAGTCGTTCCCGTTCGGCCGGTTCGGGCAGGTCACCGCCGTCGCGGGCCTTGGCCAGCAGCGCGTCCACCGCCGCGAAGATCTCACTCATCACATACCTCCACACGTTTGCGAGCCTGCGCTCGGTAACGATGAGCTACCGAGTCGTGACACGACGGTTGGAGCCCGGTCGTTCAAACCTGTGTCCGACAGGTTGAGCGAGCACGAATGACGTGAGCTCGATCGGGAGCCTGGAACAGCCGGCGAGCGGACCTTCGGGGGTGTCGATGTACGGATCGCTCGGCGTTCCCCAACGATGGCCGACGCGTTCAACCACACAGACCGGCGTACCCGTCCTGTGGGCGCTCATCGCCTACGACCGCTGAGCCGCCGACGCTCACCTGTAGCCGGGCCACCAGCCCACCCGGCAACAGCGCACACAGTCGGGGGTGGTGTCCGGACACACGGCCGACCTGCGTAAGGTGGCGGCCGCCTCAGCCAGAGGTGATCGTCTCGAAGGGGAACAGTGCGGTACCAGCGATCCAGGGCGCGGCAGCGTGTGGCACCCCGTCAGTGGCTCAGAGCGGCCTGGCGGGCCCGGACCATCCGGGAACGGCGGGAGGCCGCGGCTGCCGCCATTGCCAGGCCGCGACGGCCTCGCCGGAAAGCCGCCGGGCTGCTGACCGTTGCAGCGGCGTTCGAGCTGGTGGTCCTGGCCTGGTTCATCGCCCTGCTGCCACCGGCGTTCCACGATGCCGACCGGTACCGGGCCGCCCTGCCGTGCCCGGCCGCCGTGACCCGAGGCGACCGTCTGGCCGTCAGCACCGAGGTGGCGCTGGAGGTGCATGCGGAGGTCGGCAAGGACCCAGACGACCGGATCGTGGTCCAGGCGCTCAGCGGGGACGACTGGGAGAGCATCCGCCTGCACGGTGTCGAGCCCGTACTCAGCCGGGTCCACCCCGGCGACGAGGTTGAGGTCGCCCGATGGAAGGGCGAGCCGGTTTCGGTGGCGTTGTCCGGACGTCGGCAGTACGCCGAGGAGCTGCCGACCGACGGCCCGTACATGTTCCTGGCGGGGATCACCAGCGTCGGCCTGGTACTCGCGGCGACACTGTCGAAGGCTCGCCGCAGCCGGCGCGGCGACACCGGCTCCGCATGGCACCGCGATCCGAGCTGGGCACTCACGATCCTGGCGGCCGTGGCCCTGATGCTCGGACTGCTGGGCGTCTGGCTGCAGAGCTTCACCGTGCAGTTGCTCCTCGAAGTCCTGTTGGCCGGCCTCGGGGCCGTCAGCCTCCGCCCGCCCCGCCCAGCACCCCCCGAGCCCCTCGTCCCGCCCCGCCCACGCTGCGCTCGTCGCCCGGCCGTACGGCTGCGCAGCGTCCCGCCGGGCAGTCCGGTCCGGCGAAGGCCACCGCGGCCGGCACAGGGCGTATCCGGCATCCGCCAGCACGCCGTCCCCCGACAGAGGCTTCCCTGGCTGACCAGGACGGCCGCGACCTCGCAAACCACCATGCTCCACACTCGCAAACCAACCCGCACCGCCAGGCCGTAGACCTGCGGTTCTCCCGCGATCACTCGCAAACTACCGCTCTCCGTCACACCTCGTGGCAGGTCTGGTGCCGCCGTCCGGGCCCGGCGGCTTCCCGGCCTGCGGTCGGGACCGGCACGACTCGCAGGCCGCAGCGGCTGGGGCCGGGCGGTGGCGCGGCAGGCGGATTTCCGGCGACCACGTTCGCCGCGCCCGAGACGGCGAAGCCGACGTTGCGGGTGGCACGGGCGAGGCAGGCAGCCTGCGGGCCCGCCGGATCGGCGGCGGCCTCGGCAAGGAACTGCAGAACGGACTGAACAGACACCTCACGGCGCCAAGCCGTCAAGCCGGTGGCTGGGTGGAGCGTGGGGCGGTCGAACAGAGCTGATCCTCGTACGCCAGAATCGCGGCATGGCGATGGCACGGCACGGGTACTCCTCGGCTCCCGTTGTGGACGGCCTCCCGCTGCTGGACGGGCCCGGATTCTGGGCCGCGCACCTGGTCGACCTGTGCGAGGGCGAGTCTGCCCCTATCCGGGGCTCCTAGGCAGTTTGAGCATGTCAGCGTGCATCTGGAGTTGTCAGGGATGTAAGGCACCAAGTCGAGGCGCCGATGCGACGTATCCTGTGCCGCCTACGTTCTCCACGCACTGTCACCGTGGCCTTCACCCGCCTGTGGCTCGCCCATGATCGGCGGGCGGATAAAGCGGTGGTCGTCTGATTGGCTACCCTGCCACGATCTGGGTGTGACGACGTTGTTCCTGATGGTCGGCCTGCCAGGGGCCGGAAAGACCACGCGGGCTCGGCAGCTCGCCGCGGAGTACGGCGCGCTGCGTCTGACGCCCGACGACTGGATGATTCCCCTTTTCGGCGAGGCGGAGGCAGACGGGAAGCGCGACGTGCTGGAGGGGCGCATGCTCTGGCTCGCCTTGGAGGCGGTCAAACTGGGCACCAACGTCGTCGTGGACTACGGCTGCTGGTCGCGGGACGAACGGTCTGCCATCCGCTGGCTGGTGGAGGCCGAGGAGGCGTGCTTCCGCATGGTCTTCCTGCCGGTGGACGATGAGACCCAGCGCGCGCGTATTGCCCATCGCTGGGCGACTGCCCCCGAGGAGACGTTGCCGATGTCCGAGGCCGACATCCTGTACGGGCGGGCACATTTCGAGGAGCCCGACGTGGCGGAGGTGGAGGGCCGCGGGACCGCTGGCCCGCCGCCCGGCTGGGTGGGCTGGCGGGAGTGGGCCGCCGCCAGATGGCCGTCGTTCGCGTGACTGCTGCGACCCACGACAGCGCAGCCGTAGCGAGCGTGCCCTCACCAGGCCGAAATGTTCCCCACTGGAAGAGAATTGACGTTCATTCCGTTGGTTTCGTTCAGCGCGGGGCTGCCGGTGGGCGCCCCGCTCATCCATCGTGAGGAGACCTGGCTTGACCGTCTCATGGGATCTGCTGATATCCACCGCAGGTGGTGTCACCGCAACGGTCGTGGGCGTCATCGCCGGCGGTGTCATCGGACGCCGCGGCCAGCACCAGCAATGGCTGCAGGGGACGCAGACCGCCGCCTACGAGAAGTTCCTGCAGGCGTTCGGGGCCGTGGAGGCGGAGCTGCGCGAGGCATTCCTCGACGAGCGCAGGCCCGCCGTCGACTGGGTGCCGTTCGTGGCCGCCCAGCACTCGGTCAGCCTCGTTGCCGACCCGGCGACCAGTGCAGCAGCCGAGCGGGTCTGCGAGATCCTGGAGGACTTCACCATCCTCTTCCATGGGCGTCAGCCGACCGACATCGAAGAACTGCGGCCGATTCATACCGCGCTGGGTGAGGCTCACCTGAGCTTCGTCAATGCGGCCCGCTGTTCCCTTGCCCCGTCCCAACGGCGCCTGGACCGATCACTGGGCGGCCCCTCACCCTGGCGGGGCGTCGAGTCCTTCTACACCCGACCTGACAGAAGCCTCGACTGAGCCTTGGCAGGGTGTCCGACTGGGAGGACGTTCTGGGCCGCGCTGCCCGATTGTCGGCGGACTGGCGGAATCGATGAGGGGGTGACGGTCAGGTCGAGCCGCGCGGAGCAGTAGCCGTCGAGCGCGGTGGCTCGCTCGTCGCATCAGTGACGACGCTGTGAAATCCAGCGTCACTCCAGGTCCTTGAGCATCAGCGTGCACGTCGCGGCCGGCACCGCAGTGCCGTCCGGCAACTCCCGCTCCGGCAACGGCGCACCCACTTCCTGACCAGGGCGCCGAGCACGCCCGCCGCTGACGTGCCGTACGTGCCTGACGAACCCCTGGATATCTGTCAGGCACGGACTGATCAGGGCCACTTGCCGTAGTTGTCTTACGGCCCCTGAGCACCCCGGATAACGCCGGAGGCCTTCGGCGCGAACGCTGGTGATGCCGGCGCCACGCTGGAACGCCTGCACGACAGTTCGGCCTGGCCGATGTTCAAGGTCCCGCTGGGAGGCGGGTTCGCGCTGGCCGGCGGCGTGCCAGTCGCCGTGGTCGTCGCGGCGGCGGCGGTAGTGGGCTTTCGCGCCGGGTGAGGCGGTGATGGCGGAGAAGGCCCGGAGGTAGCCGACGTGGTTGAGCCGGTCGTTCTTCACCCAGCGGCGGGTGATGCTGGACTTCTTGCCGGAGGCCCGGGTGACTGGGGACGCACCGGCGTAGGCCTTGAGACCGCGGGCGTCGGCGAACCGTTCGCGGGCGTCGCCGATCTCGGCCAGGACCCGGGCACCGAGCTGCGTGCCGAGACCGGGAAAGCTGCAGATGATCTCGGCGTCCGGGTGCTGCGGGAACACCTCCACCCCACGGGCCTCGGTCTCTTGCGGGAGCTCGGGCGACTCGGGCAAAACGAGAGGTCACCATGCGGTGGGCTCGCACCACCAACACCAACGAGTGATCAAGAGCGTGGTGTTGACGGTGGTGACGGCCGCGAATGCCGGGGCCGGGGCCGAGGTGGCCAGAGAGGCTCCTCGTGCTGTGCGCCGGCCATCGCCTCCAGGACGGCGCGTTGTTGCGCGGGGAGTACCAGGCCCGCCGCCCGGACGGTGTGCAGCGTCTCCCCGCTCACGCAGCACCGGCACAGCCCGACGATCGGCATCGCCGCGCCGATGAACATGCCGATCGACTCGGTCACGCCGCAGTGTGGTCGCCCGCCTTGGCCGGAGACGCGGTGAGCAGCAACCCGTTCCCGGCGGCGCGGACGTCGAGGTGCATCAGCCCGTGGACGGCGTGCACGGCGCTGCCGAACCACTCGGTCTGCTTCCGCCCCGCCGCCCGCAGCCGGCTCTCCCTGCTCGCCCTCGCCTTGCCGCCCCAGCAGGGCTTGGAGCCTGCCATGGTGTCCTCGAATCACTCGAAGTGGCGCGGTCGATCCATCAGGGTCCGCCGAGTCCACCCGGACAACGCCCCCGGGCGCCCTGGGACACGGCACGGGGCGGCCGAGCTGTGTACGGGCCCGGCCGCCCCGGAGTGGCGACACTGCGGCGCCTGGGCGTGGAGGGTGCACGTGCTGAGCGGACCGGTGGCCGGGGGTGCGGCGGCTGTGTGTCCGTGGGAGCTGCTCAGTACCGGCGCAGTAGTGGCCACAGCACCGCCCACGGGCGGTCCGGTCCCGCGCAGAGCACGATGGCCGCGTGCTGCTCCATGTTCGCCGTGCCGTGCCCGTTGTCGACGCGCGCGACCGTGCGGCAGGCGGTGAAGTGGTCCTCCAGGTCGGTGGAGTTCGCCGGGTGGACGAGCAGCACCGGCCCCGTGGCGGTCGCCGGTGGCGGCCCCCAGGCGTACAGGCCCATGTGGCCGGAGTGGGGGGATGGCAGGCCGAGGGCGGGCCCGTACTGGGCGAGGGCTCCGGCCTCGCCGTAGTTCGCGGTCAGCAGCACGGTGGTGGCCCGCTGCTCGGTGGGGATCGCCGCCCAGCCGGTGGCGGTGGCGCGCGCGAGCTCCGGCCAGCCGACCTCTTCGCCGATGTCGGGGTCGATGGCCATCGGCACGGCCAGTGCCGAGGCCGGCAGCACCGGCAGGGCGGCCAGCGCGCTGGTGAGCAGGGCCGTGAGCAGTCCGGCGGCCAGCTTGGCGCGGTGCTCGCGGGCCCAGTGGGCGTACGGTTCGCAGCCGGCCGCGGTGAGCGCGTACAGCAGCGGACTCGGGTAGTAGGCCTTGCCGCCGCCTGCTGTCACCAGCAGGCAGAGCACCACCCAGGCCACCGCAACCGGTCGGGCCCAGCGCAGCTCCGGCCGGCGCAGCAGCCGGCTCAGCCCGGTCAGCCAGAAGGGCGCCAGCAGCGGGGAGAGCTGGAGCGCCTGCATCGGGACGACGAGCAGCCGCCCGCCCGCTCCGCCGGCGGCGCTGATCCCGTGGGCGACCGTCAGCTCGGGCCAGCCGTGCGTGGCCTGCCACCCAAGGACGGGCAGCGCGAACGGGAGCGCGGCAAGCAGCGCGAACAGCGGTCCGAGCAGGGTGCGTGGTCGGGGCACGAAGGGGCCGCGCGGCCCGGCCGTCAGAGCGCCCGCCGCCAGCGCCGCGAGCAGCCCGAGCACCAGCAGTTTGTTGAGCAGCGCGATCCCGATCGCCGCGCCGAGCAGCGGCCACCAGCGGAGTTCGCCGGTGCGCGACAGGCGGAGCGTCAGCGAGATGACCATCAGCCAAGCGGTCAGATCGAAGGTCGCGGTGGAGAGCAGGTGGCCGTTGCCCAGCACATAGCCCGAGCAAGCCGCAGCTCCTGCCGCGAGTACCTGCCCGCCCCGCCCGGCGCCCAGCTCACGGGCGATCAGCGCGGTGAGCGTGATCGAGGCCGCGGCGAGCAGCGCGGGCAGGATCCGTACCCCGGTCGGGGTGGCGCCGAACAGCTCCGCCCCGAGCCGGGCCAGTAGCGGGGTGAGCGGCGGCTGGTCCGGATAGCCCCAGGCCGGGTGGCGACCCACCAGCAGGAAGTACAGCTCGTCGCGGTGGAAGCCGTAGCGGCCCGACAACGCGATCAACAACGCCGCGGCAGCGGCCGCGATCCCCCCGACCGGCCCGGCCGCGAACGGCCCGAGGCCCGGCTGTGCATCCCCCCGAGTGCGCATGCCCGCATTCTCACCCTCCGGCACAGGGCCCGAGAAGAGCCTGGAAGGCGGTAATCGGACCAGCGGGCCGCCCGACGCGCTGCCCCGCGCGATCAATCGTCAATGGCACGAGCCCGCAGTGGTCAAACTTCCCTACGTTGTTGCCGGGTCCGGGCCAGCCCTTCGTATGGTTGGCCCGCCCAGGGGTGTCGGGTGTGGCTTTCAAACTTCTGCCGCTTGTGGCTGCCATCGATTGGCCGCCCGACGCCCCACGACGACTCGGCTGCCAATTGGGAATTGCGCACGATCGCTCCGTAGGGAATCGACAGCGAGGTCGTCCGTGGTACGTCCGCACAGCCCGGCGGGTCGCGGCGGTGATCGGGCCGGCGGCTGAGCCCGGCAGCCGGTCGTCCCGGGCGGGGATCGAGCGGATCACCGGGGACGAGGAGCCGCTGGAGGAGGTGAGCGGCCGACGGAAGATGCCGGCCCGGCAGGCCGCCGAGCTGCTCGGCAATGCCGGAGGCGGCATCGTGAACGCGGGTGCGGGGGTGGGGTGGTGAGCAGGGCGGCGGCGAGTCGGCCGGTGCTGGCGGCTCCTGGAGGCGATGCGGCGCCAGCGCGGCCGCTCCAAGGACAATGCCGCGGTGCAGCCCTCCCGTTCTGTGCGCCTGGCCGTGGTCTTCCGCGACTACGTCGACACCCAGAACCCGTCCATGTACCACTACCATCTCGTGCGACACGAGGACCACGGCATGGTGGGCCCGTTCCGGGTCGTCGGGCAGGGGCAGCAGACCGCCCGGTGAACCGGCCGCCCGCACACCGCACCAGGCCACCCGTACCGGTGACGCCACCGGCCGCTGCCCGCACCCGGCGACGCGCGGCCGGAGCCCCACCCGGGCACCGAGCACCGCACCACCCGCTGGTGTGCCGGGACGCGGAAGGAGTGACTCCGCAGGAGATCACCCGGGCGGCCAAGGGCGCTGGGCGAGGACCTCCTCGACGGCGAGCGCCTGTTCTCGGCCGACGGCGCGGCGTCTCCGGGGCCGGCCCACGGCCCGCACGCCGCGCCCTGACCTGCCCTCACCTCTGCCGCGCACCGGGCAGGCCCACGGCCCGTGCGCCGAACGCTCCGGGCGTCGCCCTCCGGCGGCAACGCCCGGAGCAGCCACGTCCCGCGGCCCGCCCGGGGCCGGAGGGCGGCAACGGGACCCTGACCGGTTTGCTCCTTGGACGGCCTGGCCGCGCTGCGGTTTGCTCGTCCCGACCGGTCCCGTACAGAGGACCGGAGAGACACGGGGGGACCCACCGTCATGAACCGTACGATCAAGGTGCTCGCCACGCTCGCCCTGACCGGGGCAGCCGCCCTCGGCGTGACGTCGCAGGCGTCCGCCGACCCCAACCCGAACAACCACGGCTCCGCCCCGCAGTGGATCCGGCTGAACACCAGCTACCACGCGCGTGTCTTCGGCGACGCCACCCAGAACTACCCGACCACCACGCTCCTTGCGAACGGCGACTACGCCTGGGCGGACTGCTGGGTGGCCGGTGACTACGTCGGCACCGCCGGCAACGTCTGGTACCACACCACCTTCGTCTACCAGTACGGCCTGACCACCGGCGTCGGGTCGTCCTGGACCTTCGCACCGTTCGTCGACGGCGCCGGAGCGTTCCACGCCGTACCCGGCGTGCCCCACTGCTGACAACCGGCACCCGCACCGGCCCCGCACCCCCGTCGCCGGGGTACGGGGCCACCTGCACCCCGGGAGCGGGCCGCGGCCGCCTGTACGAGGAGCGCCGGGTTCGGGTGTGGGACGCCGCCCGGCAGCTGGCGGCCTGCGCGCACGAGCGGGGCCAGATCCGGCCGGGCGCAATGATCGGGGCATGTCCCGACCGCACCGTCGCGATCGTCGCCTTCCCCCGCATCGAGCTGCTGGATGTCACCGGACCGGCCGAAGTGCTCTCCGTCGCGTCCCGGGTCGCGGAAAGCCGACCGGCCCGGCCACTTCGTGCCGATCGCGACAGTCGGGCACTCTCTGCGCAGACGACGTCCGGGCGGTGGCCGACGGCGTGCAGCGCGGCGCGGTCCCGGGCGGTCGGGCCTCCGATGTCCGCTTCACCTGGATGGCAGGCGCCGGTCACGCGGCCGCGTGACCCACCGGAGGCTGCCCCTGGGAATCGGTTGCACCACAGGACACATGGTCAGTGGACCATTCCCCTGGGTCCCAGGAGACACAGCGTGCGTCACTTCAAGCAGCTCGGTCTGAGCGCGGCAGCCGGACTGGCTGCCCTTTTGCCTGTTGCGCCCCGGCGTCGGCTTCGAGCAGCACCAGCGCCGCGCCCGAGGCCGGGGCGAAGGAAGCCTTTCATCTGATCACGAGGCAGACCCAGATCAGCAGCATCGGCGTGGACGGGTCGTCCGGACCCAGCCAAGGTGACGAGATCGTCGTCAGCGGGGATCTCATCCACGGCAGCGCCACGGTCGGCACCTACGGCGAGGTCTGCACACTGACCCGAACCGCCCCCTTGACGAGTTCGACCTCCAGTGCGCGGGCTCCCTGTCCCTCGTCCAGGGGCAGATCACCTTCCAGGGGAAGTTCACCGTCACCGCTGCCGGCCCCGGCAACGTCGACCTGGCGATCACCGGAGGCACGGGGTCGTTCCGCGCCGCCCGCGGTCACATCCACGCCGACAACGTCAATGCCACCGACACGGAGTTCACCATCCACCTCGTCCACTGACCGTCTTCAGGGCGGGCACCGGCAGGTGGCCTCCCTGACAGCGGGCACACGGTGCAGGACGGACGAGGCTCCCGGACAGCCCACACCGAGGTAGGCGGCACGGGCACCGTGCCGGGATCGGACAGAGAGCACCCCGCGGGTCACTTTTGATCCGCCGTCAGAGGGTCCGCGTTCATCAGCCGTCGCCGAGAGCGGGAAGCGGGGTTCCTCGGGCACCCGGGCGTGAACCGCCTCGCCGCGGATGCCGAGGGCGTCCACCGTGGTCCACGCCGGGTGCGGTGACGAACCTGTCGGGCAACACGGGCCGGACCTGGAAGCACCCCTGCCGCACACTCCGGTCGAACCGCCCGGCCGGAACTGCTGCTCCCTGGCCGACCCGCCATCACCACCTGCTCCCCCGGGCCCGCAAGGACGTGAGCGTAACGTCGTCCGCGTGCGGACCGGGGCTCCGGCATCCGGTGCGGCTGCGAGCCGGCGGGTACACCGACCACGGCGTCGCCGGGGAGGCCGGATGCGGCGGATCGGCCCCGCGCAGCAGAGCCGGGCCGTGGCCGGCGGCCAGGTTTCGCGGGGCCGCGGCCCTCCACACCCGACACTGTGACGGAGGTCGCGGGCGACGGAGAACCTGCGCGGCGCCGAGGCCGTCTGGCTGGTGTGAGATCACGCAGGAGAGCACTGGACGAGCTGGACGAGGAACGTCTCCTCCGGCTGATGGCCAGGGGGGACCGCAGGGCGTTCGACGAGTTGTACACGCGCACGTCGCCGTGGCTGGCGGTGCGGTTGCGCCGACGCTGTGCGGACGAGCAGATCGTCGCCGAGGTCATGCAGGAGACCTTTCTGGCGGTGTGGCGCGCCGCCGGCGCGTTCGCGGGGAACGCGGCCGGGGGGACGGCCGTCGGATGGCCGTGGACCATCGCGGCGCGCCGCCTGGTGGACGCCTTCCGGCGCCGTGCCCACCATGCCGACCCGCCGGCCGCAGCCGCCGAGCGGGCCGTGGCGCCCGCAGCGGAGGACGAGGTACTGGCCGCAACCGTCGGCGGGGACATCGGCGACGCGCTGCGGCAGCTGGCACCGGAACTGCGACAGGTACTACAGGCGCTGGTGCTCGACGGACTGACGGTGCGGGAGACCGCCGTGCTGCTGCGACTGCCCGAAGGCACGGTCAAGACCCGCGCCCGGCGGGCCCGGATCGCGATGCGGGAGGGCACTGGCATGAGCGGGGAACACGCGTCGATGCGCTTGCTCGACGACTACGCACGCGGTGACACGCCGATGGCCGCCGACACGCTGTGGGCCCTGGAGTCCCATCTGGAGACATGCGCCCCCTGCCGCAGCCGCCTGGCGGCCTCCGTGGCCACCGAGGCACCCGACATCGCCTCGCTCGTCGCCACCGTGCGCGCCGGGTTGGAACCGCAGCTGGACGCGGCCGTCCCGGCGCCCTCGTGGCGCTGCCGCCCGGGGCGGGTACCGGCCTGGCTGGCCCCGGTCATGGCGCCGTGGCTGGTCATGACCCTCAGCATCACCCTGCTGGCGCTGCTGCTGGCCGTGGCCGCGCCACCGATGCGCCTGGGAGGTGCCCAGCCCGTCGTCCTGATCGCACCGGTGCTGCCACTGTGCGCGGTCGCCGCGTCGTGGTCGCGTGCCCTGGACCCGGCGCACGAACAGACGGCCTCCACCGCCCGGGCCGGCCTGCCCCTGCTCCTTCGACGCGCCACCACCGCCCTGGCCGTGGTGGTGCCGGTGCTCCTGGCGGGGGGATGGCTGACCGGAGCCATGACGGCCGCGCAGTGGCTGCTGCCCTCCTTGGCCTTCACCTCCACCGCCCTGGCCCTGGGCAGCGTCATCGGGGTGACCCGCGCCGCCGTCACGCTGGTGGCCGCCTGGGTCGTCGTCATCGCGGCACCCGCCTGGCTCACCGGCCGTCTCCCCTTTGCCCTGCACCCGGACCAGCTGCCGGCCTGGGGACTGCTCCTCACGCTCGGCACCGGCGCCGTGATCGCCCGCCGAAACACCTACCCCACCCTGTGAAACCATCGCCGACCCTCGAAAGGGACCACCGCATGACACCCACAACGAGCGCGGCCGACACCGCGCCGAAGACCTACGCCTGGGAAATCCGGGCCAGAGGCCTGAAGGTACGGGCAGGCCGCAAGAAAATCGCCGTCGACGGACTCGACCTCGCACTCGGCACCGGCGCCCGGGCTCCTGGGACCCAACGGAGCCGGAAAGACCACCCTGATCCGCTCGCTGGCCACCGTGCTGCGCCCCGCCGAGGGGGAACTGGAACTGTGCGGCACCCCCATGAGCGCCTCCGGCGACCTGCGGGCCCTGCGCCGGCGCATCGGCTACCTGCCGCAGGAATTCGGCTACTACAAGCGCTTCACGGTCCGTGAGTTCGTCGAGTACATGGCCTGGCTGAAGGAGGTCCCCAAGGCCGACATCCCCGCGGCCGTGCAACGGGCCGTGGAACGGGTGGGCCTGGCCGACCGCGCCGACCACCGGATGAAGACCCTGTCCGGCGGCATGGTGCGCCGCGCCGGCATCGCCCAGGCGATCGTCAACGACCCCGAACTGCTGCTGCTGGACGAGCCGACGGCCGGCCTCGACCCGGCGCAGCGGCTGCGCTTCCGCGAACTGCTGCAGGAACTGGGCCGCGACACCTGCGTGGTGGTCTCCACCCACCTGGTCGAGGACGTCGCGGCCGCCTGCTCCGACGTGGTGCTCTTCGCCGAGGGCCGCCTCGTCTTCCAGGGCACGCCGCAGGACCTGGCCGCCGCGGGCCGCCCCGAACACCCGGGCGACAGCCCCCTGGAGCGCGGATACTCGGCGCTCCTCCAGGGCTCCGGCCGCCAAGGGGGTGTCTGGTGAACGGACGTGTCCTCGGCGCCGAGCTCAAGCGGTCGGCCGCCCCGTGGCCCGGCCTCGTCGTTCTCACAGGCAGCCTGGCGATCTTCTTCCTCATCGACGGAATCTGGTGGAGGGGCACCGCCAGGTGGACGGCCCACTGGACCCCCATGGCCCTGTGGACCCGGTCCTGGCTGCTCTACTGGTGGCCCCTGACGGCGGGCCTCGGGGCGGTGTACGGGCTGCGCGAGTCCCGCTCGCGGATGACCGAACTGGTGGCGACCACACCGCGCCCGGCCTGGCGCCGCGCAACGCTGCCGGCCGGCGCCATGGCGATCCCGCTGGCGTCGGGTTTCGGCCTCCTCACCGTCGTGGGCGCGGTCCGTGTGGCTCTCGGCCCCACCACCTACCTACCACTGAGCTGGCTGCCGATCTCGCTGGTCGCGCTGCTGGCCCTGGTCGCCGCCGCCGTGTTCGGCATGGGCATCGCGCGGGCCGTACCATCGGTGCTCACCCCGCCGGCCCTGGTGCTGACCCTCCTGATGACGTGCATGCTCCTGCAGCAGAACGCGGAGGACAAACTGCCGTCCGTACCCAGCCGGCTCGCCCTGCTGTCCCCGGCGACCGCGCAACCGCGGCAGATGCTGCTGACCCTGTCCCCTTCGGTGAACCTGGGCCAGGCCCTGTGGCTGCTCGGTCTGCTCACCACCGGATTCGCGCTGCTGTCGGCCGCGCGCAACCGGGCGCGGCTGCTCGCAGCCATCCCCGCCCTGGCCGGAGCGGTCCTGGCCCTGCTGATCTTTCCCGCCGACGCACGCGGCACCTACGTCGTCGACAAGGCCGCCGCGGCCATGGTCTGCGACGGCCCGGTGTGCGTGACCCGGGCGAACCGCTCGCACCTGCCCGAACTCGCGGCGCGCGGCAGGGAGGCACTGAGCCGGATACGCGACACCCTCGGCGAGCAGGCTCCGACGCAGATCCGGGAGAACACCGAGTTGCGCGCACTCGGCGACCAGCGCGAACTCACCGGTGACACCGTGCTGGTCGACTTCGACGACCCGCTGATCGCCGAGGCGTCGGGCGACGGACTGACCCGCGTCCTCGTCGCCCAGGGCCTGGTGCCGAACTGCGCGGCGCGCACCCCCTGGGAGAGCGGTGGGCTGGCCGACGTCCCGGCCCAGAGCATCGCCGCGAGCTGGGCCCTCGGCGATCACCGGCTCGAACCGCTGCAAAAGCCCGACGCGTACTCGCAGCACGCCTGGGAGAACGCCGAAGCATCCTGGAAGAAGCTGACGGTCCTGCCACCGGCCGAGCAGCGCTCGCGGATCGCCCTGGCGCATGCCGCCGCGCTCTCCTGCCAGGACGAGCGCGCGGCACTGACAGCGGCACTGACAGGGGAGACGTTGCCATGAGATGGCTGATGCTGTACGCGCGTTCACGGCAGGGGCCGACCTCCGCAGCCGCGGTCGCACTCGTCGCACTGGCGCTGCGGGCCTTCACCTACGGCAGCGGCAGGGGCCCGGCGGACCTGGGAATCGCGCTCCTGGCCCTCGCCACGAACGTGGCAACCGCTTCCATCGGACTCGGCGGACAGGACGACATGCTGGACAGAACCGCAGCGATCCGGTGGATACCCCGCCGAGCGACACACGTGCTGGTGATCGGGACGGCCGCGGGTGCGGCGCTGCTGGCGGTCCAGGCGGTGGGGCCCGACCTCGCCCCGGCCTCGCTCGTCGTCCGGGACAGCGCCGGCCTGGCCGGCCTCGCCGCGCTCGGGGCGGTGCTGTGCGGAGCACCGTTCGCATGGACCCTGCCGACCGGCTGGCTCGCGTACTCCCTCCTCGCCCCGGCTCCCGGCGGCACCGCGGGACGGGTGGCCGGCTGGCTGGTCGCTCCCCCGGGCACGGCCGCGTCGACCGCCACCGCGTGGGCCCTGTTGGCGACCGGCACCGCGCTGTACGCCCTCGCCGGACCGAGACGGTAACGCCCCCCCAACGCCGAGCACCCGGTCGGCGAACCACACCCACACCCCCGCGGGCGGGCGGCCAGAGCATGGCCACCCACCCGCGCTCTGCAGAGACTGAAAATCCGCGGGGCTGCCCACCATCCGGTGCAACTGCCGAGCCAGCAAGGCCGGTCACCCACCGCACCTGGCCGAACAGACGGAGCACCCGCCTGCGGAACCGCGTGTACAGGCTGCGCCAGGAGCCGTACCGCTCCGGTACGCCCCGCCACGCGGAGCCGGTCCGCAGCTTCCACACGATCCCGTTCAGCACCACCGGGTCATCCACCCGGGGCCGCCCGGGCCGGTATCGGGAGCAGTCAGATGCCGTTCTGACGTGTCGGTCGCGGGCTCCTGACGGGTCCAGGAGCCGGCCCCCGAGCGGCATGCACAGTCTGCCGGCCCTCTACCGCTGTCGACGAGTGCCTCAGGGGAGGAATCCGCCGGAGTGTCGAGGAACGCTGCGAGCTGCCTGGTTGGGCCATGTGCGGCAGACGACGGTCAGGGCGTCTGTCTGCCCGCGGCCCAGCCAAGCGGCCCGATCGTCGGGCCGGTGGCCAACACGCCGCACCGTTCATCCGGGCGGCGGACCGGCCAGGGGGTCGCTCGGATACGGTCGACGATCCGTCATGATGACGGCAGGCTGCGGGATCGCGCCATGTTGCCCACGCCCACGGTTGCCGAGAGACGAACACGCTCGTGCCTGGCTTCCAGGGGTTGAGACGGGAGGACGCGCAGTTCCGGCGGACCTTCACGTAACAGCGGCGCTCCTGTCACCGGAGCCCCAAGCGCCGCTTGACGCCGACAGTCCGGGTGCCCCGGAATCCGGCGTCAACCCGCCGAATACGGGTGGAACGCCGAGTGCGGGTCCGACGCGGCCCTCGTCATGGGCCGATGCGCTCTCCGGTCGGGGCGGCGGATCGGGCCGAGGGGCGCGTCGGTGTCCGCGGACGCCCGGGTGGGTGACCGTGTACCGCTTCACGGTCGCCGCCGGGGTCCGGAGGACAGGATCAGAGCATGTTCGTGTAGATGTTCCATCCGGCGCCGAACTTCACCCGGGCGGCGAAGGTCGCGGTGCCGGCGTTGCCCGTCGAGGAGTACAGGTACAGGTCGCCGTTCTTCGCGCGGGCGAGCACATCGCCCTTGCTGTCCCCGTCGATGTCACCCGGCGCGACCAGCATGTCGTAGACGTCCCAGCCGGTGGCGATCTGTTCCTTGGCGGCGAACGGCGCGGTGGACGTCCCCGTGCCCTTGAAGAGGAACAGTCGGCCCGAGGTGTCCCGGGCGAGCAGGTCGGGCCGTCCGTCGCCGGAGTAGTCGCCCGCGCCGACGAGCGCGTTGTAGGCGTTCCAGCCGCTGCCGACCTTGATGGGGGTGCCGAGTTTGGTGTCCACCGCCCCGTCGCCGGGGTGCAGCCACAGGACTCCCGCCGAGTCGCGGCTGAGCAGGTCGCCCTTGCCGTCGCCGGTGAGGTCGCCGGGGCCGACCGTCATGGTGTAATTGTCCGGATGGCATCGACGGGCTCTCGGCGGGCCCGGCCGGCTGAGGGGCCGTCCGGGAATCAGCGTGTGCATGAGTACACGTCGTGGGCTGCGGTACCGCACGGGGCCTTCCAGCCGGAGGACCCGGCCGTCGTGATCATGGATGGAGACGGTTGCCTATCCGGCGGTGACGGCGAGAAGCGCGAGCGTCGCTGCTGAAAGCGCCAGGAACGCGATGGCTCCTTGCATCTCTCGGTCGCCGACGCGGACGTGGGCGACGACTGCGCCGATGAAGTAGAGGACGAGCCCGGTGGCAGCGGCGATGGCGAACGGGGTGAACCAGAGGCCGGCGAGCAGTCCGGCGGTCGCCGCGATCTGCAGGGTTCCCAGGGCCTTCAGCTGTCCGGTCGAGAGGTGGACCGTGTCGGCCAAGGCGAGAATCCGTGCGGTCGGACGATGCTTCAGCAGGCCGGACATGAGCATGAGCAGGGCCAGGACAATGGACAGGACGATGGCGGTGAGGTGCACGAGGTTCCTTCGCGATCGGGAGGGGGCACAGGCCGGTGCGTGTGACGTGCCAACGCTAGAAAATCGATAGGTACCGTTTGGTAACCTTCGCCGGGTGAGTGCATCGCAGGGAACGATCTTCATGGCCGACTGCCCGGCCCGAACCGCGATCGAGGTCATTGCCAACAAGTGGACCGTCGTGACGTTGTACGCGCTTGCCGACGGGCCCAAGCGGCACGGCGAGCTTGTCGACCTCTCTGGCGGCATCTCGCGCAAGGTTCTCACCGAGACCTTGCGACGCCTGCAGCGTCACGGGCTTGTCGACCGACAGAGGTACGCCGAGGCGCCGCCCCGGGTCGAGTACAGCCTTACTGCTCTGGGACGCACGCTTCAGGAGCCGATCACCATGCTGACTGCGTGGGCGCAGGAGCATGGCGCGGCGTTGGCCGATTTCCAGGAGGCCGCACCCGACCAGAAGGACTCAATCAGCGCGCCATGAGCCGCGGTTACCTCCCCGCGCCTCCTGAACCAGGGACGTTCGCTGAACGCAGAGCACCAACATGCGGTTCGGGCGCCCCGACACCCGTCTCTGAGTTGCGGACAGGCCCAACGTCGGGCGCAGACTGAAGTTCCGCCCTGAGCTGGGGCACCTGGACACTGGGACATGTGAGCCCGGAGGGGCTGCGGGGCTGGGTCGATCAGAACCGCGCGGACCGTAGCGAGGGCCGGCCCGGGGATCTGACGAGCGCAGGTCGGCGGCCGGCGGGCGCCTGCGGCCGGACCGCGGCGCGGGGCCCGGGCGCGTGTCCTGGGCCTCGGGGTGTCCACCGGACCGGCGTCGCGCGGCGGGCGGCGGAGCCGGGGCCGGTCAGATCGGCCGGGCGGGGTCGTCCAGCCAGGCGTGCCAGCCGTGCGGGGTGACGGTCACCCCGAGTCGCTCGACGCCGGGTTCGCCCGCCTCGTGCCACCAGGCGATGGCCTGCTCGAACTCCTCCCACAGGCGGCGGGCGCCGTACTGGCGGACCGGGTGGCTGCTCTCGCCGTCGCGGAACGTCACGGCGGCCCAGGCCGGGACGGTGAGCGAGTAGAGCCACAGCGTGCGGGCGCCGTCCTCGTGGGGCTGTACGGCGTGGGTGACGTCCGGCAGGCGCAGCCCGGCGGCGAAGGGGAACGGGTCGAACTGTCCGTGCGGGGGCAGGGTGGCGGTGGTGGTGCTCCGGGCGAGGGTGCCGCCGTCGGCGGGGTGCTCCGGTGGGCGAAGTCGCTGGGAGCGCATCTTCATGAACTCCACCGGCCGCAGGAACGGACCGCTCGCGGTGCCGTCGCGGTGGACGGTGAGGCGTACCAGGGCGTCGGCGTTGGAGTAGTGGGTGCCGAACGGGGTGAGGACGAGGCCGCCGGGCCGGGTCTGCCCGATCCAGGCGTGCGGGATGTCCCGCAGGCCGTAGGTGGCGATGATCCGGTCATAGGGGGCTCCGGGCGGGTGGCCGGGCGCGCCGTCCGCGCACACGGCGCGGGGCCGGTGGCCGGCGCGTTCGAGGGCGGCGCGGGCCTGGGCGGCGACCTGGGGGTCGATCTCGATCGTGGTCACGTTCGCGTCGCCGAGCCGGTGGGCGAGCAGGGCGGCGTTCCAGCCGGTGCCGGTGCCCTGCTCCAGCACCCGCATGCCCGGCTCGGCGTGGAGGTCGTCCAGCATCGAGGCGACCAGGGAGGGTTGCGAGGCCGAGCTGGTCGGCACCCGGCCGGGCCCGGTGCCGTGGTGGGCGCCGTCGTCCCACTGGGTGACGATCGGGATGTCCGCGGCCGCGGCTTCGAGCCAGGCCCGCTCGTCGGTGGTGCGGTCGACGGGGCGGCTGGTGCCGGCGGCCATGTCGTGCGCCCACACCAGATCGGGGAGGAACAGCGAGCGCGGGAGCGCGTCGAACGCCGGCGCCCAGTCGTCGGTGACGGAGAAGGACCGCCCCGGGGCGGGGCGGTCCCGCTCCTGCTGCTCGGGGGCGAGCGTCACTTGCGGTGCGTCCCGTCGCCGGGCGGCGGGGAGCCGTCCGGGGACGGCGGGTCGGACGGTGGCGTCCACGGCGTCCCGGGGTGCCCGTCCCCGCCACCGCCTCCGCCGTCGCCGCCCGCCACGTTCACGATCCGCTCCATCCCCAAGGCTCCCCTCGTCCCACGGCCATGACCGCCCGCACCGGACCCCAGGCGCTGGGACCGGGCCTCGCCCGAGCCCCGCTCCCAGCGGAACAGACACCCACCACCGTAAGCAGTAACCGGCTCATTACTCAACGCACTTGCCGATACTGACCCTCCATCACCCCGTCTCGGTCGAGGCAGTTGAGTCCGACTCCCTGTGGGATGGCGCGTCCGGCCGCCCCGGCCGGCCCGGCACCGTGGCGCTGAGCCAGGTCAGCTCGGTGAGGATGTGCTCCGAAGCCGGTTGAGCGTCGGGCGAGCAGCAGGACAGCCGGTCCCAGGATCATGGGGATGAGGGCCGGCCTTCCGACAAGGGGACCGAGGAACGGCGCAGCGACGATCAGTCCTCCGCCGGTCTTGAGCCCGCGGTTGCTGAACAGCAGGGCCTCCACGGCTCGGCTGCGAAGCACCCGGTGCCACGGCGGGGTGCGGTCGGGGGAGGTGGTGGGTGAATCGGATGCTGGCATGGCCGGATTGTCGGCAGGGCGAAGATCGTCTCTGGCTGCCGGGGCCCGTTGGAAGGCGGAGAGGGCAGGATTCGAACCTGCGCGGGCCCCAACGGGGCCCTGCTCGGCCATCGCTGGCCAGGCACCCGATGAACCGCTCCGGGCACCTCTCCCGGTCAGGGAACCCACCGGCTCCCTGACGTGCCCTCAGAATGGCCCGATGGCCTGACCGGGGACTGACCTGCTGCTGACCCGGTACCGGCAGAAGGGGATGGCTGCGGGAAGCATCCGCCGGGCGCACCGTGGGTCGAGCACCGTGTCGGGTGCGCGGGGCGCAGCAGGCGGGGTGGTGGCCGCCGTGCCCGGGGCCGGCAGGCGGGTGGCGGCTGCGAGCCCGGTCACGTGCCGGGCCGAACGGGCACGGGTCGTGTCGGCCCGGGTGTTCGCGGGCAGGGCCGGGAACATGCGGGGCCGCGTGCGGTGGCACGGACTAGGCTGGCCGGCGGGGAAGCTCGAGGGGAGGAACCGGTCGTGGGCGGGGACGGGACACACGGTGGCGACGGGGGCGACGGCGAGCGCTTCTTCATGGCGTTGCCCGCTCCGCAGACGGCCGACAGCGGCCTCTTCGGCCGGTGCCTGGCGGATGTGGTCCGAGTGCTCGGCCTCGATGCGGTGCGCGAGCCGGACACCGGCGAGGGTATGTGGGGCCACCGCGTCCGGGCAGCACTGCGCCAGGCCTGCAAGCACGAGGAGGCCTTCCCGCAGGAGGCGTTCGAGGTGCTGCTCCGCGCGGCCGTGCACGATGAGAACCCGAGCTTCAACCGGTGGTTCGTCGAGGCCGCCCTCAACGCCTTCGGACGCGGGAGGGTCCGCTCCCGGCTGACCGCCTACCTACGGACGGGCACCGACGCGCAGCGGGCCGGTGCCGCGCGGGCCTGGTACTGGACGGCCCTGCCGCTCCGCCACGCCCAGCCGGCGGCCGGCACGACCGCGGACCGCACAGAGCCCGACGACGGCTCGGTGGGCGTGCGCGAGTGGCACCGGGCGGCGCTGCGGGAGTTCGTGGACAACGAGGACCTGGACGTCCGCCGCTGCATCCTCCCCGGCCTGCCCCTGCACCCCTCGGCCTACCCGCCGCAGCTGCACCACCTGGTCGAGGAGGCGGTCGCGATCGCCCGCTCCCACCCGGACCCGTACCTGCGGCACCGGGTCGAACACCAGGTCCTCGGCTGACACCCACCCACTGCACCGGCCGCACCCGTCCGGTGGCCGACGGCCCGGCCGCCCGGCCCCGATACGGACGGCCCTCGCAGGTGCGGACCCCGCCCGCGGAGCAGGCGCAGCGCGGGCGGGCTGGAACGCGGGTTCGAGGCGGGCCCGGGCGGGCAGTGGTCAAGGGCCGGGACCGAGGTGGTGGCCGGCGTGTGCACTCGTGGAATCGAGGGACCGGCTGATGGCGCAGGGCACTGTGAAGTGGTTCAACGGCGAGAAGGGCTTCGGGTTCATCTCGCCCGACGGGGGCGGGCCGGACGTGTTCGTCCACTTCTCCGCGATCGTGGGCAGCGGCTTCCGGAACCTGGAGGAGAACCAGCGGGTCGAGTTCGACATCGCCCAGGGCCAGCGCGGACCGCAGGCGGCCGACGTCCGCGCCCTGTAGCAGCAGCCGGCGCCCAGGCACCTCGGCCCGCGCACCGCAACACCCGCGGCACGATCACCCTCGGGCCGGGTGCGCGGCACGAGTGCTCCACCGGGCCTGCCCGCCGTCGCTCGCCCCGGGCGGTCCACGCCGGGGCAGCACTGCTCCCGCCGCAGGCCGAGGTGGCGAACGCCAACGCCAACGCCGCTCTCGTGGCGCAGCTCCGCAACGAGGGGTAGGCCGGCCGGCGCCAGGCCCCGTGGGCTCGTCGACGCCGCCCTCGGTCCTGCCACCGTGGAAAGCTCCACGGTGGCAGCGCACCCCCTCATGCCTGGTCCGGCGCCTGGCTCTCTTGGCGCTGCCGCTGGCGGTAGTTGCGCATGGACACCTGAGAGCCGCAGCCGGGACTGCAGTACAGCCCTCCCCCATTGCGGGTGCGGTCGAGGAAACCGAAATGGCATGGGGGGTTCCGGCACGCCTTGATGCGCCCCCAGTCGCTGCTCTGGGCGAAGGTCGTCACCGCAGCCAGTACGGTTCCGAACACACGCTCCACCCCCGCCTGTGGTGACGCCAGCTCGACACCACCGGCCGTGACCACCGTCGCCAGCGGGTAGAGCGAGCCCGCGCGCCGCAGGTGCCGCTCGGCACGCCGCAGCGGCTCACCCAGGCTCTCCTCGTCGCCCGAGTGCGCGAGCAGCACGGTCACCAGGGCGTCGCGCAGCTCGCGCGCGGCCGCGGCATCAGCATCGGTCGCCACGGTTTCGCCGCCGAACTCGTCCCACTCCGTCAGCCACGCCGCGAACGAGTCCCCATCTCCGAACATCTCCCGCCGGCCGGCCCCGTCCGCGCGCGTGTTCACGAACGCGAGCACGGTCTCCACCACCGGTGTGACGGTGCGCGGGCTGAGTTTGGGAGATCCGGCTGCCGCACTGGTCATACCGTCACCCTACATCAGCAGGAAGAGGCACTAATCCGTCTAACGGGCAACCTTGAACGCCATCTCGCTTGACTCGTTGCGACCTAACTCACTACGGTCGCAACATGAACGAAGCATCCAACCAGCAGACCCACCCCCGCACATGGCTGATCACCGGCGCGACGTCCGGCATCGGCCGCGAACTGACACTCCAGGCGCTCGAGAGCGGCGACGCCGTCTCGGCGCTCGCCCGCGACACCGCCTCCCTGGACGAACTGACCGAAGTGCACGGCGAGCGCCTGCTCCCCATCCAGGCGGACGTGCGCGACGAGCAGGCCGTCCGGGAAGCGGTGGAGCGCACACTCGCACGGTTCGGCCGTATCGACGTGGTGGCCAACAACGCCGGCTACGGACTGTTCGGAGCCGTCGAGGAGGCCTCCGACGCGCAGATTCGCGCCGTGTTCGACACCAACGTCTTCGGAGTGCTCAACGTGCTCCGCGCGACATTGCCGGTGCTCCGCGCCCAGCGGTCCGGGCACATCCTCCAGGGCTCGTCCGTCTACGGGCAGTCCGCCCATCCCGGCGTGGGGCTGCTGGCCGCGACCAAGTACGCGGTCGAGGGGCTGTCGGACGCGCTGGTGGCCGAGGTCGCACCGCTCGGCATCAAGGTCACGATCATCCAGCCCGGGCTGACCGCGACCCCCTTCCTGGCCAACCTCGATGTCGCGGCCGGCCTGGCCGACTACGACCAGACCGTCCGCGAGGTCCAGAAAGGCATCGGAGAGTTGCCGGCATCCGCGTTCTCCTCTACGGCGCGGATCGCCGCAGGCATCCGGACCGCGGTCGACAGCCACAATCCTCCGCTGCGCCTGGCCCTCGGCACTTCCGGCGCCACGGACATACGCGCCGCGCTGGAGGCACGCATCGCAGACCTGGACGGCTGGAAGCGCGTGACCGACGCTGTCGACAGGTAATCGCAAGTCCCGTCGGGGGCCGCGGTGCCGGTGGCCGAGGCGCCCTCGGCGGCGTGATCCGAGCATGTCCGGCAAGCCGGGAAGTGATCTTGCTTCGGGCAGGTCGAGTGCACCCTCCGTCCCTGCCGCCGGCGGCTCGGACAGTCCGGAGGCCTGCCGCACGCCGCCGCCGCCGCATCGACGAACACCACCGAGGCGGTGACTCTCACGGCCTCCAGGCACACATCGATCCCGGAAAACAGCACATCTTCGATCGAGCAGACCCCCGCGATCGAGAGCTGCCCCGAGCGAACGTCCTGCAATCGCGCCCTGACCTGCGGATTCACGAGATCCGGTCAGAGCCGATCTCAACGATCCTCATCAAGGGAGGAGAGGGTGATCGCGGCGTCGCGCAGCCAGGCGTAGCGGTAGTCCCAGTTGCGCTCGCCGCCGGCCTCCTCAGGCAGGGAGGTGGTGGTGGGGCGGCGACGATGCCGCCGACGGGGCGCAAGTGAGGCTCTTGAGTGACGATGAGGGAACGATCCGCTCGCCCTCGCCGACGGTGAAGTCGGCATAGGTGGTCAGGTAGGCGTAGGTCTCGGCCTCGCCGTCGAGCCAGCCGAGTCGGGGACGGCCACAGCCCTCCAGTTCGCGGAGGTCCGCGTGGATCACCTTGATCAGCGCCTTCCAGCGTCCGCTGCCCTGCTCCTTGACGGGAGCAGGGCAGCGCCGTGCTAGCGGGTCAGCCAGTGTGCGAGCAGGGTTACCGGCAGTCCCCCGGCCGTGTGCGCCAGGCCGAGCGCGGCCCGCCTCAACAGCGTTCGGCGGCTGGGCCACCGGCCTTCGGGGGCGCGGCACGTCCTTCTCCGGGTATCTGCTGCGGCCCGCCTCATGAACAGCTTGTTCATCACGTCTCTCCCCGAACTCCTGTGCGGTGGATGCGAATTGAGGCTCCGGAGGCTGCCTGCCTGCAGAATACGTCGGCCCGGTGTCGCAACCCCGGGGCCTCCTGCTGCTGGAGAAGCCCCGGTCGGCGGCGGCACCCTGCGGACCTCTCGCCGACCCGGCAGCTTCCCGACGGCGCGCTCGACCAGGTCCCCGGCGACCGCCGACTCGGCGGGGGGCCGGCTGCGAGCCTCTTCGCCGAGACCTTGCCGCACATCGCCGGCGGCCCGTCCATCGCCTTCCTCTCGGCGGCGCCTCCTGGCTTGCACGCCGCAGCAGGGCCGCACCACCACGCTCACGATCGACGGCCACGCCCGGCACTTCCGGCCCACCGGCGTACCGCTCAGCCACACCTTCGCCACCGAGCCCCTCGACCACCCGATCGTTTCGGAATGAAGTTCGAAGTCGTCTCAGGCAGGTGATGCTGCAGGCGAGTCGGAGCCGTCCGAGGTGGAGGTCGGCGCGTATCTCGTAGCGGATGCGCAGGCGTTTGAACTGGTGGAGCCAGGCGAAGGTCCGCTCGACGACCCAGCGGGTCTTGCCCAGGCCCGAGCCGTGAGCGACGCCACGACGGGCGTGACCGGCTGGATCCCACGCCTCCAGAGCCGGCGGCGGTACCTGTCGAAGTCGTAGCCCCGGTCGGCGAACAGCCTGCGCAGCTGGCGACGTGGTCGTCCTCGCAGGCCCCGGATGCGTGGTATCGCGCCCAGGAGCGGCAGGAGCTGTGTGACGACATGGCGGTTGCCGGTGGTCGGGGAGACGGCGATCGGGGTGCCGTGCCGGTCGACGATCAGGTGATGCTTGCTGCCCGGCCGGGCCCGGTCGACCGGGGCAATCGCGAACGCGTTGTCAGTCAAGTATCGCCGAACCCTGATCGGGAGATGCATAAAGGATTCATATAAAGCTGCTATGCTTCAGGCATGAGCCGCCGAGACGCCGCGCACGGCGCTTCCGATGCCATCGGGTCAGCCCTCTACGGTCTGGCCACCAGGGCCGTGAGACGCCTTCCCCGCGACATGAGCCTGACGTCCGCCGCCACCTTGGCCACCCTGGACAAGACCGGCCCGCGACGGATCACCGATCTGGCGGTGGCCGAGGGCGTCACCCAGCCCGCGATGACCGTCCTGGTCCGGGTGATGGAGGAATCCGGGCTGGTCGAGCGGAAGGGCGATCCGTCCGACAAGCGGGTCACGCTGGTGTGCCTGACCGAGGCCGGCGCGTCGTACGTCCGGACGCGACGCCAGGCGGGCGTCGACGCGTACGCGCGGTTGATCGACGAACTCACCGGTGACGAGGTCGAGGCCCTGGCAGCAGCCCTTCCGGCGCTGCTGCATCTGGCGGAGCTCGAAGGCAACGCCCGAGAGGAGTCGGAGCGGTGACCGCGGCCCAGGCTCATGACCAGCCCATGAGCACTGCCCTGATACGTTCCGAGGCACGTCTGCTGGTCCCCGCCCTGGTGTTCATCGCCTTGGTCGTGGCGGCGGTCGCCAGCCTCGGGACGCCGCTCATCACCAGCGTGGCGACCACGTTCCACGTCTCCCTCGACAGCGCGCAGTGGACGCTGACCATCGCCCTGCTCAGCGGCGCCGTCGCCACACCCGTCCTCGGCCGGCTCGGAGCCGGTCCGCACCGGCGGGCCACGATTCTCACCACGCTGGCGATCGTCGTCGTCGGCAGCGCGCTCACCGTGCTGCCGCTGCCGTTCGCCTGGCTGCTCGTGGGCAGAGCGGCCCAAGGCGTCGGCCTCGGTCTCACGGCGCTGATGATGGGCGTGGCCCGCGACCATCTTCCCGAGGAGCGCAGCGCGGCCACGATCGCCCTGATCTCAGTGGTCTCCATCATCGGAGCCGGCGTCGGCTACCCGCTGGCCGCGCTGCTCGCCGAGTTCGGCGGACTGCGGGCCGCCTACGGCCTCGGCCTGCTCGTCACCGCCATCGCCTTCGTGACCGCATGGCGCTCCATGCCCGCAGCTCCCGAAGGCCGCTCCGCTCACGTGAACGTGGCCGGTGCGCTCGTCCTGGCGGGTGGACTGCTCCTCGTCCTGTTCCTGGCCGGCGACAGGAGCCTGTGGAGCCGACACCTCGCCGTGGCGGTGACCCTTGCCGTCGCCGCCGTACTCCTGCTCTGCGTCTGGACCGTTTCCGAACTGCGCACCAAGACGCCCCTGGTCGACGTCCGGGCGGTACGGCACCCGGCGGTCGCCGGGGCGAACATCGCCATGTTCGTCGGCGGGAGCGGCATGTACCTCCTGCTCACGCTCGTCACCCGCTACGCGCAGACGCCGCACAGTGCCGGCTACGGCTTCGGACTGACCACCTTCGTGGCGGGGCTGGTCCTCATCCCGTTCTCCGTGCTGGGGTTCGTCGCCGGCAGGCTCACGCCGCGGGTCCGCGAACGGATCGACGGCCCCCTGCTCCTGGCCGGCAGCGCCGCCATCGTCGGCGGCGGGTTCGTCCTGTTCGCCACCGCCCGAGCCAACCTGGCCGAACTGCTCGCGGCCATGGGCGTGCTGGGCTTCGGCGTCGGCAGCTTCTCGGCCGCCATGCCCGGCGTCATCCTGGCCGTCACCCCCAGGAGCGAGACGTCGAGCGCCATGAGCTTCAACTACGTCGTCCGCAGCGTCGGGTACTCCCTGGGCAGCGCCATCGGCGGTCTGGTCCTGGCCGCCGGCACCCCCACGGGCCGCCTCTTCCCGAACGACGACGCCTATACGACCGCGGCGCTGGTCGGTGTCGCCGCGATGGCGATCACGACGATGGCCGGCCTCGCCCTCGCCCGCCGGCGCTCACCCGGGACCGATCCGATCACAGCCGCAGTCGGTGTGCCGGGCCTGGGCCGGTCGAGTCGACCCGGGAGCTGAGGATCGAAGCCGTCCGACTTCGACGCCGTCTCCGTCGGCTCGCCGACCCACAGCGCGCCGGCCATGGATCCGAACATGCTTCCGAGCATCAATTCCGAACACAGGAGGTACCGTGGCCAAGGCCTATTGGGTCAGCGCCTACCGCACCATTGCGGACCCCGAGAAGCTGGCTGCCTACAACAAGCTGGCTGGTCCAGCCGTCGAGGCCGCGGGCGGGCGGCTGCTCGCCCGCGGCAGCCGGGTCGTCGCACACGACGCCGGAATCGCCGAGCGCACCGTCCTGATCGAGTTCGACAGCTTCGAACAGGCGATCGCCGCGCATGCGAGCGCGGCCTACCAGGAGGCGCTGGCCGCACTTGCTGACGGCGTCGAGCGCGACTTCCGCATCATCGAAGGCCTCGACTGACGATCGAGGCTGCGTCGGCGACGAACACGAAGCCGACTGCGGGGATCACCCCGGCTCGTCAGCGCGCCGCACCGTCGCGAACAGCGTCAGGCCAGTGGCATCGTCGGTGATGTCCAGTCCGGCGACGGTTCCCGGCGGCGCGGCGGCAGGGCTCGGGCGAAGCGTGCTTCGAGGCAGTCGAAGAGGCCTCCGGCCAGGACCAGGTCGAAGGGGCCGTGGTCGGCGGCCGGGTGGGGGTGGTGGCCCCAGGTGCCGGGCACGCCTCCGGGCCGGCCGCGCAGGATGTACTCGATGATCTCGAAGTCGCCGGCCCGGCCACGAGCCTTGGGTTCCCCGCCTGCCGCGCCCCGGTGCGACCTGACGGGCCACCGAAAGGCCGCCGGATGGACGACCGGAGGTTACGTTAACGCTTGCTAACATGGGCCCGCGCCCCGCCCGGGAGCGCCGCGCTCCGAGGCAGCGAAGACGAGGAAGCCACATGGCCGCCGAGCTTGAGGTCACCTACCAGGGGACCGTGTACCCGTGGCACTGCGACCACATGGGACACATGAACGTCATGTGGTACGTCGGCAAGTTCGACGAGGCGACCTGGCACCTCCTCGCGGGCCTCGGCATCACGCCCAGCTACCTGCGCGACCGCAACCGCGGCATGGTCGCGGTGGACCAGCGGATCTCGTACCGGCAGGAGGTACGGGCGGGCGACCTCGTCGTGGTCCGCTCGGCGGTCCTGGAGGTGCACAGCAAGGTGATCCGTTTCGTCCACCGGATGGAGAACGCGGAGACCGGCGAGGTCGTGGCCGTGACGGTGCTGACCGGGGTGCATCTCGACCGGGAGACCCGGCGTTCCTGCGATCTGCCGGAAGAGCAATTGGCCCGCGCACGCAAGGCGCTGACCGACTACGACCCGGGCATCTGACCGCGGGGGCCGGCCAGGCGTTGGCCGCTCAGGGGATGGTGCGGCTCCGCCCCTCGCCCGTTCGGGGGATCCGGAGTGCTCCTCACCTCCTTGGTGAGTGAATCGGTGGTCGATCCGGCGGAGGATTCGGGACCAGGGGGCGCACGTCCTCGCGCCGCCGCCCGGGTGAAAGAAGGCACCGCATGCACCGGTTCCACCGGACCGAGGCCGGCCGGAACGGGAATCCGGCCTGGACGCCGGCGTCTCCGCTCTCCGCGGAGCAGCTCAGGAGGCTCGCGGCGCACGGCTCGGAACACCGCGCCACCTCGGAGGAGATTCTCTTCGCGGCGGGCGACTCGGCCTACGACTTCTTCGTCGTCCTCGAAGGGTCCGCGGCCGTCGTGGAGCGGTTCGGCGAGCCGGACGAGCGTCTGATCGCGTCGTACGGGCCGGCGGAGTTCCTGGGCGAGCTCGACATGCTGACGGGCGAGCGGGCGCGGTTCACCGGTGTGACGAGCGGCCCCGGCCGAGTGCTCCGGGTCCCGCTGGAGCGGATCCGCACGCTCGTGTCCCAGGACGCCGATCTCAGCGAACACATTCTGCGGATGTTCCTCGCGCGTCGGGCGAACCTGGTGCGCAAAGGCGCCGGGCTGACGCTGATCGGTTCGCGGTACGACGAGCGGTGCCGGGCGCTCATGCAGGCGTTCTCGGCCAACCGGATGGGCGTGACCTGGATCGATCTGGAGGAGCAGCCCGACGCCGAGGCGCTGTTGCGGGAGCTGCGGGTGCCCGTGACGGACCTTCCGATCGTCCTGGTGCCCGGCCGGCCACTGCTGCGCAATCCGCTGCCCGCCGATGTCGCCGCCGAGTTCGGGGAGCCACCGGCCGGCGCGGGTGACGACGACGGCCAGGACTCCTGTGACCTGCTGGTGGTCGGCGGCGGCCCGGCCGGACTGGCAGCAGCGGTGTACGGGGCGTCGGAGGGGCTGCGGACCGTGCTCCTCGATGCGGCCGCGTTCGGCGGACAGGCCGGTACGTCGTCGCGGATCGAGAACTACCTCGGGTTCCCGGCCGGGCTCTCCGGCGCCGAGCTGGCCGCCCGCGGGGTGATCCAGGCGGCGAAGTTCGGGGTCCGGCTGCACCGCAACACCCGAGCCACCGCTTTCGCGACCCACTGCGGCCTGCACACCGTCACCTGCGAGGACGGGCGGTCGTTCAGCGCGCGTGATGTCATCGTCGCCACCGGGGCCCGCTACCGGCGGCTCGCCGTCCCACGCATCGAGGCCTGGGAAGGCAACGGCGTGCACTACGCCGCCACGGTCGCGGAGGCCGGGAACGCGGCCGGGCGGCCGGTCGCGGTGATCGGCGGCGCGAACTCAGCGGGCCAGGCAGCCGTGTTCCTGGCCCGTACCTCCGATCCTGTGCATCTCCTGGTCCGTGGCGAGGACCTCGGCCACTCGATGTCCCGGTACCTGATCGACGCCATCGCCTCGAACCCGAGGATCCGGGTACGGCTGCGCACGGAGGCCGTCGGCATCACGGCGGACTCCTCGATCACCGGCCTGGAGGTCGTCGACCGTGCCACGGGCCGGCTCTCCACGCCGGCGGTCGCCGCGGTCTTCGTGTTCATCGGCGCGACACCCTGCACCGACTGGCTCGACGGCCAACTGGCCACGGATGCCAAGGGTTTCGTGCTCACCGGCCACGACCTGGACGCCAACCTGACGGACCGTCGCGCACCGCTGCCGTTCGAGACGAGCGTCCCCGGCGTGTTCTGCGTCGGCGACGTGCGGAGCGGAAGCGTCAAGCGCGTGGCGACCGCCGTGGGTGAAGGCTCCGCGGCGGTCCGGCTGGTCTTCGACAGACGCCGGGCCGACGGTACGGAACTCCTCTACCCCTAGCCGCCCCCCGGGTGTCGGGCTGCGGCAGCGGTCCGATCCGTCCGACCGGCCCCTCCTGCCGCTCAGTACCCCGCGAGCCAGCCGACCTTGCGCAGAGTCGGCACCAGCCGGGTGAGGACGTAGGCGAAGACGGGGGTGTAGGTGTCGTCGGCATCGAAGTGAATCTCGTGCTCCCCCCGGCCGGGCTCGCCCGGGCGGGGAGCCGGCGGGGAGGTCAGGCTGACACCCGAGGCACCGAGAAGCTGCGCGAACCAGGCTGCGTTGCAAGCGATGGCGAGGTCCTGGACGGTGAGGGACCGCCGACGGCGCGGCCGCTCCCGGCCGTCCTCCGGGACAGCGAGGTAGGCCAGGATTCGGCGCCGGTCGGCGGTCACCCGATGGATGCCGGCCCGCTCGCGGTTGAACAGCTGGGTGAGACGGGCCGGCATCTCGGGCAGCGTCTCGGTGCGGTGCAGAACCACATCGCGCTCGCCGTTGGTCCAGGCCGTGTCGCGAACGACGAGCGAGGGCCGACCGGGGATCTCCAGATCCCAGCAGGTCACCGCGCCCGTGCTCGCCGCACCACCGCAGGTTCGGCCATCGACGAAGAGTTGATCCGGGAGTTCCGTGAGCGTGAAGACCATGGGCAGACGGCCATCTCCGGGTCGCTGGTCGCTGGGAGTTGGTTGATCGTACTGCGCAGGACGGAGCCGCCCGCCCCGCTTCTGACATGCGGTCAGAACAGATCAGAATCGAGCTCCGAACCGACGGCCCCGACCTCCACAGCGCTCCTGTCCCGATCGCCTTCAGCCCGATCTGCGGACGAGACGGCCCACGGGCGCGTTCGGCTGCGGCAGCCGACGGCAGCGACCTACCGAGCCTGGAAGTTCTCGATCTCACGTCTCAGAACGGGCCGCACGTCACCCAAGGTCGAGGCGATCGAGCGGATCTCCCACCGGAGTTCAGGGAACTCGCCCCAGATCCCCGCGTTGGCCGAGGAACCAGCGGGTGCCGGGCTCATCCTCGCTGACGGGGTGAGCCGGGAACGGCAGCCGGACGCAGATCTCCTCCAGTTCCTCGATGGCGTCGTCATCGGCATCCAGGAAGTCGCATGACCCACCTCCGGCCTGTCCGGCCTCGGACAGAACGATCTCGACGAAGCAGAGCGAGTGGCGATCCAACCAGCTCTCCCAGCGTTCGGCCGACTCGTCGGCGAGGTCCGCCCGGATGAACACCGCCGGATCGTCGTCCCGGAGGCTGTCGAGGAGTACGCCCCAGGAAGCCGCTCCTTGGTTCTCGTGCCGGAAGACCAACGCCTCCTGGGTGCCACAGTTGCGCAGGGCTCAGTGCCGAGCGCCGTACCAGGTCAGGCCGCGGCTGTACGTCGCGCCGCCCGGCCTCCCCCGTGGTCGTACCGTCGTACCGTCGCACCTTCCCGGCCGCACGGCCCCGTAGGCGCGACGGCGCCCCGCTCCGAGCCTCTGGGGCCGGGCGGGGCGCCGTCGCGCGTACCGGGGCGACCGGGCCGCGTGCTACAGGGCCTTCGCCGCGTGGCGGATCACGTCGAGGACGAAGTCCGGGTGGGACAGCATCGGGACGTGGCTGCTGTCGACGTCGTAGGTCTTCGCGCCCATCCGCTCGGCTGCGAAGCGCTCCAGGTCGGGGTTCACGGTGCGATCGTTGTTGGCGACGATGTACCAGCTGGGCTTCGTGCGCCAGGCGGTACCCGGGACCTGCTGGTCGAACAGGTCCGCGACCGGCACCGCACCCGTCGCCAGCACCAGCTTCTGCTCGGCCTCCGGGAGGTCCCCGCAGAAATCCGGAACCCCTGAGGCCTTCAGCCACAGCCGCCCGTCGGCGACCTCGATGTGCTGGAAGACCGGCGTGGCGGCGAACTGCGCCTGGTGCTGCTGCGAGGTCTCGTCCTCGTCCGGGCCGAGCGCGGCGATGTAGACCAGCGCACCGACCCGGTCGTGGGTGCCCGCCTTGGTGATCAGCGTGCCACCGTACGAGTGACCGACGAGCACGATCGGCCCGGGCACGTGGTTGAGCGTGAAGTTCACGCACGCGACGTCGCTCTCCAGGGAGTTGAGGCCGTGCTGCGAGGCGAAGACCTCGTGCCCCTCGGCCTGGAGCGTCGGGATGAGCTTGCTGAAGCACGACCCGTCGGCCCAGAGCCCGTGGGCGAAGACGATGCTTGGCTTGCCCGCCATCATGGTTCCTCCTCCGTGAAGACCTGCACGTCGCGCAGCGTCGGATCCCCCCTCGGCGGCCGGGATCGGCCCGAGGCCGATCGTCCACCAGTCCACGCCGTGCGGTCCGACGGCGCGCCCTACGGCCGTCGCGGGAGATGCCCGCACCCGTTCGGCGGTGTCGAGGTGTGCTCCGGGGTGGGGCAGTTCGGGCGCCCGGTGCCCGGGGTGGGCCGCCCGCAATCGGCCTTTCGCCGGAACCGGGTTCGCGGTGACGCGCCGCCAGGATCCTTGGCGACCTGACCGGGACGCGGGAGAAACCCCATGATCCGTACGAATGCGGAACTCCACCTACGCCCCGCCAGCGGCTGATCGCCGCCACGGCGGTGCTCTGCGCGGGGCTCGCCGCAGCTCTTCCCAGCGGGGCGGCACACGCGGCACCGGGCCCGGCGGGGCATCCGTCCGGGCGGGCGGGGGCCTTGGATCCGCGGTTCGGCACCGGCGGCACGTGCTGACCCCGGGGTCGGCCGCGGGCGGCGACGGTGACGAGAACATCTGGCGGATCGCCGTCCAGCCCGACGGCAGGATCGTCGCCACCGGGCATGCCGTGCCGGCGACCGGCGGCGAGGACCGGGCACTCGCCCGTCACCTGCCCGACGGTACGCTCGGCCCTTCCTTCGGGGACGGCGGTCGCCGGCTACACCTCGATCGGTCCGGGGGACGACGAGCCCGGGAACCTCGTGGTGCTGGCGGACGGCCGGATCCTGATCGGCGGCAGCGTCGCCGCCTCCGAGTTCCTCGTGGACAGCAACTTCCCGGCCGGCCGCTACCTGGAGAACGGCACTCCCGACCCGGGCTTCGGGACCGGCGGATTCACCGTCACACCGGCCGGTACCGCCGACGGCGACAACGAGATCTACGACATCGAGGTGGCCGGTCACGGCAGGCTGATCGCCGCCGACGAATGCGAGCGCGGCAGCTCGGGCCGGTCCAGCGACGGCGGGCGGGCCGGACCGCCGTGGGCAGCGGCCGGGCCGGTGCGGCGGAGAGGGCAGGATTCGAACCTGCGCGGGCCCTTGCGGACCCTGCTCGGCCGTTGCCGGCCAGGCACCCGATGAACCGCTCCGGACACCTCTCCCGGCCAGGGAACCGGTGGCGTTCCCTGACGTGCCCTCAGGATGCCCCGGACACCTGACCCGGCACTGACACCCGGCTGACCCCCACCCGGCCGTCGCAGGCTCCGCACCGGCGATGCCTGTCCTGCCGCCGCCCCCACGATTGAAAACCACCGACGCGCGCGCCCACCGCGGTCCGCAACCGCCCGCACTGCGGCCGGCCGATCACCGGCGTCGCCCTGCCGACCATCCCGCGGCCGAGCACCGACGTCCCTCCGGGGCGGGTCCGGGGGGCTCTGGCCTATCCCTCGAACGGATCTTCCAGCGCAGGGATACAGGGCGACAGCAGTGGCTCCGCGTGCTCGGTCACCCGCCCGCGGACCATCCTGATGACGAGGACCTCGTTCTCCCGGGCGGCGTCCTCGTCGTGGCGCACATGCAGCAGGCCGTACGAACCCGGCGCCCGCTCACCGGCCTCCCTGAAGAACTCCACGATCTCCACGTCACGGTGGTTGCAGAACCCCCCGAAGTGGACGAACACCTGCCCGTTCATCCACCGCAGATCAAGCAGATACGGGCTGCCGATCTCCCGGATGCGCTGCTCGATGCCCTCGACGATCCCCCGCAGACGGCCGTCGTCATCGTCGTCGGCGTTGGCGCTCTCCTACATTGATCCAGCCGTGGTATTCGACCATGGCCGCAGCCTACCGACCCGCTCACCCACGGCCCAGCCGATTCCCGCTCACCCCATTCCCCACATCGTTCAGCCTTCTACAGAGTGGGGAATTGGAGCGACACTGGCCGTTTTCAAGGCTCTGCCCGCAGTTCCGTGAAGCCTCGTTTCGTCCCGGGCCCGGAGCCGGCCGTGGCTGCGGCCATCCGGGTGCCTTCCGGATATCTCGTGAGCGAGAGACGCCCGGTGAGGGGTATGTCGTCTCGCACCAGATGACCCGGGACCCATGAGGAGACCAGCGTGTACGCAGCAGTGCGGCGGTACGAAGGGGTGACCGATCCTGCGGAGGCAGGACGCCGCGTGGCCGAGGGATTCGTGCCCCTCCTTCGCCAGGTGCCCGGATTCGTGGCCTACTACTGGGTTGACGCCGGGGACGGAGTGATGGTCTCCACCAGCGTCTTTGAAGACCAAGCCGGGGCCGAGGAATCAATCCAGACGGCTACGGAGTTCGTGCGGGACAACCTCGCGTCACTGCTCCCCAATCCTCCCCAGGTCACGGCCGGCCAGGTCGTGGCTGCCGGGTAGCGACCTCCGCAGCGGCCCCTCACGGAACTGCGGCCACAGCCGTTTTCAAGGAGTCCCATCATCCCAGCCGTCGAGATCCTGTCCGGCGTAGGCGTGGACGGCCTGGTCAGCGCCGCCATGGTGCTTCACGTCGTACACCCGATCTCCGACAAGACCAACATCGCCGGTGCCCTTCGGGCCGGGGGAGCTGACGGCGACTGGGCCGTGGCCGGGCCGCTTGTCGATGCCTGTCGCCCTCAAGCCCTTCCACAGGCTGGGCCGGGGCCTGCCGACCTTGACGGAGAGCAGCGTCATGGGGCGTGACGGTATGGCCTCATCCACGCTCCGGCGACCCAATTCCCAACTCCTCCGAACCACTTGGAATCGATCACCTAGGCGATGGTCGGTCCTGGTGCTACGGGCAGTCAGGTCCCGCGGTACGGCTCTCGCCTGGGCGGTCGTGGCCGGATCGGCACGCTCGGTCGCCGGGCGGCGCTTCTTCTTCGGGTTCGCCCGCGCCCAGGCTGACAGACGCCGGGCCGGACAAGGCGCCGGTCACGCTCCTGACCGGGAAACGGTGGAGACGGAAGGCCGCCTCTCATCCAGGCCCTCCGCCGCCCGAGCGGCCGCGAGCACCTCGGCACTGAACGGGTCCATACCGAAGTCGGCGCCCCACACCACGCCGCGTCCGAGCCGGTGGACCGCCCCGGCGAGGGGGCAGGCCGTGGAACGCCAGATCCCAGGGAGCATACGGGCAACCGGGTGCCACGGGCGTGAGCGCGGGCACTGTCCCGGGTCGCTTCGGCCTCTGTTCACGTGCCGCTGCCGGCGGATGCGGCGGGCCTCCTCAGTCGGCCCCGGGGACCGCTCGGAACGGCGCCGGCTCGGCAGCGGGCGTCGACGGCTGGACCGGGGGCTGGGCCGGGGCCAGGAGCAGGGCGACAAGGTGGTCCAAGGCGGCCGGTGAGCGCGGGTCCTGGGGCAGGGTCTCGGGTGCGAGCTGGGGTGCCGTTCGGCGCAGTTCGAGCCAGCCGAGGTAGGCGGCGTAGGCGGCGAGCGCCCGGTGGCGGGCGGTCGGCCGGTCGAGGCCCAGGTCGGTGAAGACCTCGGCGAGGAAGGCGATCCGGGTCTCGATCACCCGGGCGACGACCTCGGCGACGGCCGGCTGGCCGGTCTCGGCGGCGAGGGCCGGCTCCAGTCCGGCGATCTCCTCGCTGCCGAGCGCCTCGCCGAACAGGGCGCGGGCCCGGGCGACGGGATCCTCCAGGGTGCGGACGGATGCCACGACCTCGGTGGTGGCGTGCAGTTCCCAGGCCTCCAGGGCGGCGACCAGCAGGGCCTCCCGGTTGTCGAAGTGCCAATAGAAGCTGCCGCGCGTCACACCGAGTTCCCTCGCCAGCCCGTCCACCGCCACGGCGGCGACCCCGCCGCGAGCCAGGGCGCGCAGCGCCGCCATCGTCCAGTCGTCCCTGCAGACCTTGCCCTTCGCCATGGTCCGTACAGTACTGTATGGATTATCCGTACAGCACTGTACGGAAGTGTCGGCGAAGGGGTGGCGACATGAAGGTCGTGGAGTGGTTGCTCGGTTCCGCGCGGGCGGGCCGGTCCGCGGGTACCGCCGAGGGGACGGCCGGGGTTCCCGAGGCGGGCCCGGCGGTCCGGGCGGCCTCGGCGGTGGCGGGGACTGCGTTGGCGGGGATCGGCGCGCTGCACGTGGTGTGGGCCGTCTCGCCGTGGCCGCTGGGCTCCCGCGAGGAGTTCGCCGCGGTGGTGGTCGGGGTGGACGAGTCGCAGCTACCGTCGGCGCCGCTCACGCTTGCGGTCACGGGACTGCTGGGGGCCGCCGCCTGGCTGGTCGTCACCGGCGCCCGACCGGAGCGGCCGCTCGGGTCCTCGCGCCTGGTCCGGTCGGGCATGTGGACGGTGGCCGGGGTACTGGCGCTGCGCGGGGTCGGCGGCCTGGCCTCCTCCGGCCTGGCCCCGGGCGAACGGCCCGAGGAATTCGTGCACTGGGACCTGGCCCTGCACTCCCCGCTGTGCGTGGCCCTCGGCGGACTGACCGGCTACGTCGCCGCCCGTACCCGCCGCCCCTGACCGCGCACTCTGCCGCTGTCCCCCGGCGGGCGGCTCGCCCAGCCCTTGGGGGTCAACGCTCCTGCGGGTGGTGGTGCCATCACTCCGTGGAGGCTAGGCCCGCCGGGGGCGGTCGGACGGCCCCCGGGGCCGCCGCTGCCCGATCGCCCACCGGCCGCTGCCCGGCTGGTCGGAAGCCGGCCGCCCGGTGCGGGCCCGGCGGGCTGACTGTCCGTCAGGCCGCCACTCACAGAGAATCAATCACCGGGTCGATTTTCTGCGAGCCCTTGGCGGCCTTGGCCCGGGTTGTCGGGAATCGGCTGGTCGCGTGGAGTTCAGGCGTAGGCGTCCTTGATGGCGACTCGTCGCACTGTGCGCAGCGCCGACTGGGACTGTCCAGATCGGTACGAGCCGAGAGCCAGGCGGAGCGCCTGCGGTATGTGGTTCGAGGTGGCGAAGGGCCCCGCCGTACTCACCGAGATGTGCTGACGCGCGAGGGTGGCGGTCAGGCGATCGGCGCGGGCGTCGGCGGGCAGCGCCAGCCATGTGAAGCAGGACGAGGGGTGACTGATGAACGGTAGACCTTCCGGTTCTTGTCCGGCGAGTGCTCGGCGGGCCTTGGCGTCACTTCGTTTCTGCGCTTCCAAGTGGTCCACTGTGCCGTCCTCGAGCCAGCGGCAGGCGATCGCGGTGGTGCGGGCCGGGGTGTTCCAGGTAGTCACCCGAATCGCCCGCTCGAGCGCCGGCACCCTGGATGGCGGGGCAACGACGAGTCGCCGCCGTCCCGGGTGAAGCGGGCCCTGCTCGCCCTGCACGACCAGGATCTGTGGAACCGGAGCAGACCCCGGCCCCCGGGCGGGCCCGCCATCCGCCTCGGCGCGCGCCGCAAGGCGCCGTCAGGTCTGGGCGACGACCCGGAACCGATCGAGCAGCGGGTCGTAGGCGCCGCGGACGTAGCCGGACGGTTCGGCGGCCATGGTGCGCAGGTAGTCGATGACCTCTGCGGTCAGGACCTCGCCCGGGAGGACGTTCGGAATTCCGGGTGGGTAGGCGGCCAGTGAGTCAGCCGAGACACGGCCCGCCGCTTCGGCGAACGGGACGACGGCCGTGTCGGCGAAGAACGCCTCCTGCACTCCCATCACCCGGTCCCCCGGCGAGGGCAGGCAGGCGGCGTTCTCGCGTGCCGTGCCGAGAAACGGGAGGTCGTCCAGCGCCTTCAGGAATCGTTTCGGATCGGTGGGCGAGGTCGCACCCACAAGCAGGAGCAGCGTCGCCGGGGTGGCCAGCTCGCTGTAGATCCGGTGGTCCGTGATGAGACGATGCTGCGCCTGCTGCCCGGTGATTCCCGCCCCGCGCAGGTCGATGGCGATCTTGAACGGGTCGAAGCCGGCCGTACCGGGACTTGCCGCGATGTCGCCCGTGGCATCACGGAACCGTGCACTCGCCCGTATCCCGGTACGGATCGCCTCCGCCGAAGCGAGCGCGGCACCGATCGCCCGGGAGCCGTCGACGACGAGGTGCCGCCGGGTCTCGTCCAGAGATGCGAGCAGGAGCGGGCTGCAGCTGGTGGACTGGTACGACCGGACGACGCGGTCGACGAGTTGCTCGATCCTCTGCGCGTGCTCGCTGTGGCCCAGGTGGAGCATCGCCGACTGGGTGAGGGAGCCCGCCCCCTTGTGCGTACTCGAGATCACGAGGTCGGCGCCCATACGGACGGCGTTCGCCGGGAGGTCTGGGTGCAGCCCGAAGTGGGCACCCCACGCCTCGTCGACGATGAGCGGCACACCGTGTGCGTGGGCGGTCTTGGACAGCGCCGCGATGTCGGCGACCGCGCCGAAGTAGCTGGGGCTCACGACGAAGACGGCGGCGGCGTCCGGGTGCTCGCGCAGCGCCTGATCGATCTGTGCCGCGGTGACGCCGTGGGCGGCGCCGAGACCGCTGTCGACGGCCCCTTGGACGAAGTGCGGCACAAGCCCGACGTGGGCTATGCCGTCGACGACACTCGAATGGACGCTGCGTTGGACGATGGCCTCGACGCCGAGCGCACGTGCGACGGTGGTGGCGATGTGGTTGCCACCGGATGCCCCGTTGGTCAGGAACCATGCCCGGCGTGCTCCCCAGGCATCCGCGGCGAGGCCTTGCGCCCGCCCGAGCGGCGTGGGGCGTCCGGGCTCGGCGACTCGCCAGCTCTGCTGGTCGATGCCGGCCACACTCATCGGGAAGTCCAGCGACAGAGCGCCCGCACCCAGCAGGGCCGCAACGCCCGGGGCATTGTCCTCGCGCCCTTGATGAGCAGGCACATGCAGCCGCTGCCAGTCGATCCGGGCGAGCGAGCGGAGCGCGTCGGCGTAGGGGGCGTCTGCGTGCTTCACGTGATGTGTGCGGGTGTCCACGGTCGTCATGCGCAGGAGAGTAATCAGATCCGGCCATCGGCGGAATATCAAGAAATAGCACTCTTGGTCATACAATCTATGCCGTGATTCAGCCACAGCAGCTCCGCGTTCTCCTCGCCATCCGCGACAGCGGTTCACTCAGCCGTGCGGCGGAGACACTGGGGTACGGGGTTCCGACCATCTCGCATCATCTCGGGGCGCTGGAGCGGCACTTCGGGGTGAAGCTGGTCGACCGGGACCGCCGCGGCACCCGGCTCACCCCGCTCGGCACGGCGTTCGCCACCGAGGCGGAACAGATCCTGGAACGCATCGAGCAGGCCGAACGCCTCGTCACGGCGCACCGGGATGCAGGCCTGGCGACCCTGAGGGTCGGTACGTTCGCATCGATCGGATCGCGGCTGCTGCCGGCCGCGATCCGAGAGCTCCGAGGACGTGCCCGGGTCCAGGTCGAAGTGGTCGAAGCCGAACCGATCGAGATCGTGCGCCTGCTACGCGGAGGAGAGGTGCACGCCGGCCTCATCTACGACTTCGCGGACGATCCCGCATTCATCTCCCCCGACCTGGCGCTGACCGTGCTGCTGGATGAGCCCTATCAAGTGCTGGTCGCCCGACACAGCGCTCTCGCGAGGCTGCCCGAGCTGGATTTCTCGGAGCTGGCGGACGTGGACTGGGTTTGCAGCCGAGACGAGGGCGAGGCATCGGACCGGGTGCTGCGCCGCGTGTGCCGGTCGGTGGGGTTCGATCCGCGGGTGCTGATGCGCACCGACGATCTGAACATGATCCACGGTCTCGTCGCCGAAGGGCTGGGGGCCACACTCACCACGGCCGTCGCGGTGGACACCCGCTTCCCGGTCGAGTTGCGGGCCACCGTCCAGGAGCTGGGCATGCGGCGGACATCGTTCGTGCGGCGCAGCGGCACCGTTCCCGCAGTCGTCGAGGAGCTGCAGCACATCCTCATCAGACACACGGGCTCCGCGGAATGAACCGATGACGCCCGGCTGCGACCGCTCGGCAGGACAGCGCCAGGATGCACCGGGGCGCCGTGGCGCTGCTGCCGGTATCCGCCGGACACTGGACGCACAGTCCGGGCCGTCACCGGCGGTACCGCCCGACCGGTCGGCATGCCGGGTGGCCGCCAGTCCCGCCAGTCCTGCCAGGGCGCGACTGGGCAGCACGGCCGGCCTCCGGTGTTCAGCGCCCGCCTGCTCCCACCGGGGCGGACGGGTCTTCTCGGCGAGGGCGGGGTCACAGGCCGTCGGTGGCGACCAGGGCGAGGACGGCGGCCAGGTCGTCGGCGGGGCGGCGGGCGGCGATGTAGCCGCCGGGGCGGATGAGGACGAGTTCGTCCCCCGTGATGCCGTAGGTGTGGTGGGCGTGGCCGTCGGTGTCGATGACCGTGCCGTGGCCGGCGGCGGCCGGGTCGGTGGTCACGCGGAAGGCCCGCAGGCCGGAGGGGGTCTTCTGCTGCCCAGCTCTAACTGCTCATACCAGTCACTCATGCCGAGCAGTGTGCCAGCCGCCTCGCCCGGACCGGCTGGATTGAGAAGCCGTGATCAAAGCGATCCTGGGGCTTGAGGGTCGGACGGTGTCGTGGTCGGGGCGGGCCGCGGCGATCCTGTGCACCGCGCGACGCCGCAGCTCAGCGGGTACGGGGAGGAACGTGCCATGACTCAATCCCCTTGAGACGCGCGTCGGCGCTTCAGCCGCGGGCCGAAGCGGAACGCGGCTGCGGCTGTCGCCGTGGCTGCGGCAAGGACGCCCGCCAGCAGGACGACCACGCCGCCGGTGCCCCGGCCGCCGGTCGTGGCGGTGGTCGTCGCCGCAGCGTTGATCGTGGATCTCGTCGAGTCCGGCGGCGCGGCACCGGCGGGCGCGGTGCCGGAGCCGTCGGACGCGGGTGCGCCAGTGGGGCTGGTGGGCACGGCGGTCGCGGTGGCGGAGCCGTCGAGCAGAGGGGAAGCGGTGGGACCGGTCGGTGTGGCGGTGTCCGGGGCTGCTGTTGGCCCGCCGGCGGCGCCGGGGGTGCCGGGCGTTCCCGGGGCGGTCGTGCCGGTCGTCGTCCTCGGCGCCGTGATGTCGAGCGTCGCCACGACGTTGTCCTGTCCGGCGTTCAGGGTGCACGGCACGTTGGTCCTGCCCGGGCCGGTGACGTTGCCGTTCGCGTCCTCCGGTACGAGGTGCAGGGTGAAGTTGCCGGCGGTGATCTTTGCGCTGCCCGGTTCGGTGAAGGTGAGCGTGGGTGCGGTGCCGGTCGCCGGGATGTCGAAGGAACCGGATGCCGGGATGGTGGCCTTGGTGATGGTGAGGTGCACGGGGACACCGATCCCGCCCTGGGGCGCGGTGACGGTGGTCTGGGCGTCCAGGGAGCCTTCGATGATCCTCACGCCGAGGATGTAGCGGAGTCCGAAGGTGAAGGACGCGTCCACCGTGGCGGCCGCGTTGATGGCGAACGGCGGACTGGGCTCGCCGGCCGCGAGCGACCTGGGGATGTCCGTGGAGATCCTCGCGGTGATGGGCTGGGCGCCGATCGTCGGGAAGGTGCAGCTGTACCGCAGTGTGGGTGAGGCCGGCTGGGCGGCTGCGGTTCCGGTCCCGAGGACGCCCACGACGCCCGCGGCTCCCCAGGCCGTCGCCACCGCAACGACGGTCCTCATCCAGGTGCTTCGCGCACCGTCCTCGGCTCTCATGGTCACCCTCACCCTCCACTGCACGTCTGCACCGGTGCTCGAACGATTTGTGCGGATCCCGGGGACCGGGCTTGCGTCCAGGTCAGGTGGCCCGGGCCGGGCCCCCGCTGCCCGACGGTCCCCGTCGGCGGGGCTCGTGACGCTCCTGGAAGGCCCGGCCCAGGTGGCTCTGGATCCGGGCGTGGCGGAACTGGTACACCGCGCCGACCTGGCGGAGCACACCTCTTTGGTGGGCGTCGTCCAGGAAGGCGAGCAGGGCCCAGGGCAGTCGCCCGGTCAGCGGGAGCCAGATGCGGGACAGGGCCACCCACTGACCCCACGCGGTCAGGCTGAGCCCGTACCCGAGCCCGGCCCCGAAGGCGGCTTCGAGTCCGAACACGGTGCCGACCTCGAGTCCGCGCACGGGCCCGTACACGATCCCGTTGAGGAACCCGACCAGGAGTCCGATCACGAGTGCCCAGGTGACAAGGTGGAAGGCGACATTGCGGCGGTCCATGTCCAGCAGGCCGGCCGGGCTGACGACGGATTCGGTTCTGACGGGAGCTTCGAGCACGGCTATCAGGGCGAACACGAGTCCGGTCGCGAGAGCGATCGCGGGTATGAACACGAGCCCGGTCAGGAGTCCGTCGCCTCGCTGGCCGTCCCCGAGCCCGAGCGGTGCGACGACCCCCTCGTCGATGAGGACCAACATGGCCATGGCAGCCAGCCCGCAGCCCAGCCCGACCAGGAACCTGGCGCGGGCGTTCCCGCGTGTCTTCCTGGTCCCGCCCGAGAGCCTGATGCGTACGGGGGACGGCTTGAAGGCCTCGCGTTCGGAGGCGTACCAGTACACGAGCCCGAAGAGCAGTCCGGCCGCGAGCCCGTGCAGGACCCCGACCACCAGTCCGCGCACGATCGCGAACCTGAGCCCGTGCGAGGTCGCGACCAGGTCCACCGGCAGGTTGCCGACGGCGGTGGTGACGCCGAAGGCCAGTCCCGCCAGGAATCCGATGATGAGCGTGCGTGAGGAGCGGCGCATGCTGGTGCCCAGTTCCCACCAGGCGAGGTCCTGGCGCTCGCGGTCGAGCCGGACCAGGTGATGGGCGAGGTAGCCGAGCCATCGCTGGGCGCGCTCCGGGTCCCACTGCCCGCGGTGGGGACGGCCGTTGTCGAGCCGTTCGGGGGCGCGGCGCCGGTAGACGGCGGGGACGAAGCCCGCGAGGAGGTGTTCCTCGATGGCCTGCGGGTCGGGGAACCGGGTGGTGTCCAGCAGTTCGCCCGGTTGGCGGTCGGGGGTGTCGCTGTACATCGTCCGGGCGAGGGCGATCATCAGCGGGGTGCTCAGGGCGGTGGCGAGGTTCGCGCCCCCTGCGCTCTCCGTGCGCCGCACTTCGTCCAGGACGGTGTCCCAGGTCGCGCCGGGCTGGTCGGGGCCGGGCGGGTCCGGGAACGCAGGATCCGTCCGGGGCAGGTAGTCGCGCAGGTCGTCGAGGGTCAGGTCGCACAGCTCGAGGACGACGGCCGAGGCGAGCGGTGCGTGTTCCGAGCGGACCGCGTCGGCGAACTCGCCGTGACGGCTGGTCAGGACGAGCGGCAGCGGGGAGAGGTTGAGCGCATCGAGTGCCTCGCCGCGTAAGCCTTTCGCGATCTCGTCGAATCCGTCGAGGACCGGCAGGATGAGATCGTCGTCGAGGAGGTCCGCGGCGAGCGACTTCCCGCTCGGGACCCGGCGGGCCAGATGCGGGTAGTCGCGCAGCAGCCGTTCGATCAGCCAGTCGCGCAGGGCGACGGCGGTCGGGTCCCAGGAGCCGAGGCTGAAGATCACCGGCACCCGCTCGGACCGTGCCCGGGCGTCCAGCAGGTCCAGGGCGAACCGGATCGCCAGGATCGACTTGCCCGAGCCGGCACGGCCCAGGACCACCAGCCGCCCGGACCGGATCCGCCGGTAGACCTCGGCCACCCGGCGCAGGTCGCCGCTCAGGTCCACCTCGGACGAGGTGTCACCCGGGGCCAGGCGCTGGGTGTTCTCCGACCGGTCGGACATTCCCGCGGGTACCTGCCGCCACCGCACCGGCAGCGCGAAAGGGTGGTGCACCCGGTGCTGGGCCTCCTCGCGCCGCCAGCGCCGCTTGCTCTCCCTGGCCAACTCGTCGGCGGCGTCGGCGAGCGGGCCGTGCGCCCGCGGCGGTGCGGACGGGGGGTCGGGCAGCTCCTGCGCCGGTATCTCCTCGGCGCCGCCGAGCGCCGCCGTCAGCCGCCGGCGGTCCTCGGGGCCGGCCTCCAGCGCGTCCGCCAGTCGTGCGACGGTCCCCAGCCGGTGGTCGAAGGGCTTGTCGTTCTCGATCCTGCCGATCGTACGTTCGCCCAACTGGGCAAGCTCCGCGAGCTGAAACTGCGTCATGCCGGCCTGCTTGCGCAGGCGGCGCACCAACGCTCCGAGCGTTTCCGCCACAGCCTGGCCCTTCTCCCCACGATCCGGAACAGGCGTTGAGCCTACCCTGACAACTGGTCATCTATGACCAGTGCCTTGACCTGTGCACTTCCCCGGTCAAACGCCAGCATCAGCGGTGCGGGCCACCGGTCCTGCGGCCCCGGCGGACCTGCCTGCGGCCCCGGCGGACACGCCCGCGACATCCGTGCGTGGAAGTGAAGGAGGCGGATTACTGATGGCGGAGACGAAGGGCGTCCTGCTGCCGGCCTACGTGGTGGCCGACGAGTCGGGCTCGATGGCGCCGTACCAGAGCGAACTGGGGGGCGGCGTGGTGTCCCTGTGCGAGGGGTTGCGCGCGGAGCCGATGATCGCGGCCAAGCTCCGGCTGGCGGTGCTGGGCTTCTCCGACGATGTGCAGGTCCGGCTCGCGGTGGCCGACATGCGTACCGAGACCACCGTGCCCCGGGTGGAGATCCGCGGGGTGACCAACTACCGGGCCGTCTTCGACGACCTGCTGCAGCGGATCCCCTCGGATGTGCAGTGGCTCCGCGGGGAGGGCTACAAGGTGCACCGCCCGGTGGTCTTCTTCCTCAGCGACGGCCTGCCCACCGACGGAACCGCCTGGCACCGGCCGCACGCCGCCCTGACCGACCGGGGCCGGACCCCGGCAGCCCCGAACATCATCGCCTGCGGTATCGGCGACGCGCAGGCGCAGACCATGGTCGAGGTCGCCACCCGGCCCGAGTTCGCCTTCATCGCCAAGTCCGGTGCGGACGTCGGACGGGCGATCTCGGAGTTCTTCCACTCCCTCACCGCGAGCCTGGTGGCCTCGGGGCACGCGCTGAACTCGTCCAACCCGCAGTTGGTCGTGAACCGCCCGGACCAGTTCACCATGGCCATCGACGAGGTCGGCCTGTGACACCGGTCCGCCGGGAGGACCCGGCCCACCCGGCACCCGCGCCCGGCCACCCGCTCGGGCCGCCACCGACTCCCCCAGCCCCGCCCTCGGCGCCGTCCTCCGCGTCGTCCGAACCGGGTCCGGCGCCGTGGCAGCGGATCACGGTGGGCGTCGCGGGCATGGAGTTCGAGGCCCGCCCGCCCAGCCAGTACGCCTTCGACTTCCCCGACAGCGAGTGCGAGGGCTGGTCCACGGACGCTCTCACCCTGCGGTTCGCCTCGGTACGCGGCGCCAAGCACCGCTACTACCGCCAGCCGCGCCAGGACGCGGCCCGAGCGGCTGTGCACGAGGCCACCGACAGCATCGTGTTCGCCGTCGCCGACGGCGTCTCCAGCGCCTCCGAGTCGCACCTGGGCGCCGTCGAGGCCTGCCGGGCCGCTGTCGAGCGGATCCTGCACCTGCTCGACCGGACACCGGGGCCGCTCGACCCCACCGACGTCGCCGCGCACGCCGCCGAACGGCTGCGGCAGCTCGCCCAGTGGCGGCTGGGCGTCACCGAGCCGGGCTCCGCCGAGGTGGCACGCCTGTACGCGACCACCCTGGTCGCCGGCGCGGTCCGCCCCACCACCGGGGGCCCGAGCGTCGAGCTCTTCCGGATCGGCGACTCCGGAGCCTGGATCCTCGATCGGGCCGAAGGCCGCTACCGGCCCCTGTTCGGTTCGAAGACCGGATCGGACGCCCTGCTGGTCGCCAACGAGGTGTCCCCGCTGCCCCTGATCCCCGACCGGATCGAAACGGCCACCGGCCGGCTGGAGGCGCCCTGGACGCTGCTGGTCGGCACGGACGGCTTCGGCGACCCGCTCGGCGAGGGCGACGGCCGGGTCGGCGCGCACTTCGCCCGGCACCTCAGCACGCCACCGCCACCGCTGTGGCTCGGGCACGTACTGGACTTCACCCGGGAAACCTTCGACGACGACCGCACCCTGCTGGCCCTCTGGCCCCGGAACGAGGCGCAGCCGCGGTGAGCACCGACCCCGCAGCCAAGGTCGACGTCGCCACCCTGGCCCTGGGTCACCAACTCGGGCAGGGCGGCCAGGGCTCCGTCCACCAGGTGCTCAACAAGCGCATCAACGAGGGTGCTGCCGAAGGCGGTTGGGAGATCGTCTACAAGGAGTACAACCCCTCCGTCCTGCCCCGGCTCGACGCCGCCGCGCTCGACGCCGCAGCTGCCCTGCTCGGCCGGCTCACCGGAGCACAGGGGCGCTGGCTCTGCGAGAAGACCGCGTGGCCGGCCGCGGTGGTCCAACGCGAGGGACGGGCCTGCGGGTTCCTGATGCGCGCCGTGCCCGACCGCTTCCACTTCATGCTCCGGACACTGACCGGCGCGAACACCAGGTCGCGGCGGCTGGCCAGCATGGAGTACCTCCTCAACGACGACGCCTACGTCGCCGGGATCGGACTGGCGGTCAGCGACCGGCACCGACTGCTCCTGCTCGCCGACCTGGCGGCCACCATGGACCGACTGCACCGGCTCGGCGTCACCATCGGCGACGTCTCCCCGAAGAATCTGCTCTTCAGCCTGGCGCCCGAGCCCGGATGCTTCCTGATCGACTGCGACGCCATGCGCCTGCACGGTGCGAGCGTACTGCCGCAGGCCGAGACCCCCGACTGGCAGGTCCCCGCAGGCGAGGAGCGGGCCACCCGGGCGAGCGACGTGTACAAGCTCGCCCTGCTCGCCGTCCGTATCTTCGCCCGCGACCAGACCGCGACCGGGTTCACCGCCCTCGGCGCGATCAGTCCCGCGCTCGGCGACCTGGCCCGCGCCTCGCTCGACCCCGACCCGGCGCGACGACCGACCCCCGACGTGTGGGCCGAGCGGCTTGCCTCGGCCGCGATCGACGCGTCCACCGGCACCACACCGAGGGCGCCCCGGCACTCCAGGTGGCCTCCCGGCCGACCGGTCACCGGTCGACCGCCCACCGTCACCGGGGCGCCGAAGCCGCCCTCCGCGGCAGCCAAGGTCGGCAGCGCGGTCGGTGCCCTCGCCGCCGGCCTGGCCCTCCTGCTGGTGATCGTCGGCAACCGGCACTCCTCGGAGGCCGACGCCTCCGGAGCGGCCGACAGCGCCCGGACGGCGAGCTCCCACACCCCGTACGCCTCCCACGTCCCCGCGTGGACGCCCGCCACCCAACCGGCGGGGACCACCTCCGCCCCGTCCACCCCGACACCGACTCCGGCTCCGTCCCCACCCCCAACGCCAACGCCGACTCCAACGCCGACTCCGACCAGTCCCATCGCCACCGCGCAGGTCGGCGACTGCTTCTACGACTCCGGCACCAGCGGCCACGCCGACCTGTCCGCCACCGACTGCGTCTCCGGGGCGTTCAAGGTCGTGCGGCTCAACGCCGGCAGCACCGACCTGAACAGCTGCGACAACGTCACCAACAGCGACGAGAGCGTCTCGTCCAGCCTGTACGACCGCGTCCTGTGCCTCAGCTACCAGAGTTCCGGCGGCACCGCCTACCACGCCCGCCAAGGCGACTGCGTCTTCGGGGCCGCCGGTGCCGACGCCTGGTCGACGCAGTCCTGCCAGACGGGCAACTTCAAGGTCCTGGCGGTCTACCGCGGCACCTCCGACCACACCAAGTGCGACAACTGGCCGCACTACAACTACTGGCGTTCCATGCCGACGGCCGGGCACTCCGGCCTCGACGTCCTGCTGTGCCTGTCCATGAACTACCCGGACGACGCCGGCTACGCCACCGTCAACGAATGCCTGCTCAAGTCGGGCTCCACCTTCACCAACGTCGGCAGCTGCGGCAAATCCAACGTCTACGTCACCGGACGCACCAGCACCGCCTACGACACCGCGTTCTGCGGCACCAGCGGCTCCACCTACTGGCGATCCGGCGACTACCCGGCCTTCGGCTACACCGTCTGCTGGCGCTGGCGCTGATGTTCCGGGCGCCCGCAGCGGACAACCCATCATCGGATCACAAGCTTCAAGGAACTGACATGGCATACCGCTACCGGTGCGGCGAGTGCGGCTTCAAGACGTCCTGGGGCACCGAGTCCCAGGGTGAGCGGCAGCAGAGCGCGCACTACGCCGACCGCCACACCGGCCTCGTCCCCGGCGGCCTGGTCGAAACCAACACCAAGAACCCGGACGGCGGCAACAGCTGCCTCACCTTCGTGGCCGTCGCGATCCTGCTGCTCCTCCTCGCCGCCTCCTGTCACCGCTGACACACGTCCGGCACCGCCCAACCGCACAGCACCACTGCGCTCGTCGCCGGAATCATCGCCCTGGCGATCGCCGTGCTCCTGTTCGCCCCATCGCTCCGCGCCCTGGACCCGGCGAAGCCGCGGGGGGACGGCCCGGCCAGGGAACCGCCCACGGTGCCGGCAGCCGAATCCGCGCGAGAAGCCGCTGACCCACTCCGAGACGCGCAGCCGCGTTCACAGCAGCTGGAGCGGCGTCGTCACACTCTGCCGCCCCCGGCTGCGACTTCACCACCGTACGGCAACGCTGACCGGCCGTCGGACCCGCGAATCCGTTCGTCGACGGCCGCGGCATGACGGCTCCTCCTCGCAATCCGCCGACCACCCAGCCTTCGGCACACCGTGCCGAGCCGGATCCGGGGCCTCGAAGGGCGCCGGCAGGAACACCACGACAAGGGATGACGGCATGACAGAGCACTACTGGAATCCGGATCCGGCGACGCCGGCGCCCCCCACCTGGCAGCAGACCCCCAGGGCGGTGCCGCCGCAGTTCGGCCGACCCGGCTCCTCGGCCCCGCCCGCGCGAAGCGGGTCGCCCGGCAGCTCGACGCCACCCGCCCCCGTCCCGGCCACGCCGTCCGCGCCGCAGCGGCAGGCACCGGTCCCGCACCCCTCACGTCCACAGGGTCCTCGGGTGCGCCGACGCGTTCGGGCACTGCGTCACTGGCGGCTACTGCTGGCCGCGGTGGTGCCCTGCCTCGTGCTGGCCGGCATCGGGTGGTGGGTGTGGCCGCAGCAGCCCACAGGTCTTCCGCCGCACATAGCCGAGGGGACCGTCCAGGCAGATCTCCTCGGCCCCGACAGCGTCAGCCGGCTGGCCGGGACGACGCTGGTCCCCGGCCCACAGTCGAACCGGCCGCACGCCCCGCTCACCGTGGCGCCGTCGGAGTGCGCCGTCGCCGCCGGGCCGACGACGCAGTCGGTCTACGGGCAGGCGTGGAAGGCGTTCCTGTCGGCGACCTACCAGGACGCCGGGGGCTCGGGCGCCTACACCGTGAACCAGGTGATCGGTGTGTTCCCGGACGGTGAGAAGGCGGCTGCGGCCTTCCGGACGCTCACCGACGGTCTCACCAAGTGCCCGTCCTCGACGGTCACCGACCAGGCCGGTCGCACCGCGAAGTGGGCCTACACGGCCCGCGCTCCCTTCACGGTCGTCGTGGCGTGGAAGGCGGCGCAGGACAGCGCCGCGAACTGGGCCTGCTACCACCAGGCACGGGTGACGGGCACGAGCCTGGTGCAGGTCGCCGTCTGCCAGGCGGGCGACGGCGCACCGACCACCTCGAGGATCGCCGACGAGCTCGCCGGGAAGGTGACCGGATGACCGCGTCCCGGCACAAGGCGGCCGAGCGCCGCCGGCGCACGCTGCGGCGCGTCGTCCTCCTGGTGCTGCTGGCAGTCCTGGTGCCGATCGTCGGCGCGGGAGCGCAGACGATCGCGGCCACCGGCGCCGCGGCCGTCACGGCGCAGCCTGGCACGGCCGTCCCCGCCCGCCTTGTCCCGCCCGGGGGCTTCGAGGCCGCCCTGGCGACCCTCATCCAGGAGGTCGAAGAGGAGAACCGGCGAGTGGCGGAGCTGGCGCAACAGGAGAAGACGGTGGTTGCCGAGGCGGAACGGATCACCAAGGCGGCCGCCGCCCTCGACAGCGACACCGAGGCGAACAACACGAAGACCACTGCCCTCAACCAGAAGACCGGCAGCCTCGACACGCGGTCGAAGGCCCTGAACGCCAAGATCGACGCCCACAACGCCAAGCCGAACACGTTCCAACTGCCCGCTCAGGCCGCCGCGGCCAACGCGTACGACGCCGAGGTGCGCGAGCTGGAGGGTGAGCAGGCCCAGCTCCAGGCCGAGGCGAGCGGCATCAAGAACGAGCAGAGCCAGCTCGAGCAGGAACAGGCCCGGCTCACCTCCAGGAAGTCCGAGCTCGCTACCGCCTCCAGGGCGAACGACGCGACGGCCGCCACGCTCAAGAACACGGCGCAGCAGCTCCAGACCCGGAACCAGCAACTGCTTCAGCAGATGGCGCAAGCCGTCCAGAGCCTCGCCGACGATCCGCCCGACCCGGCGGCCTCGATGGACCGTGGCGGTGACTCGCCCGCCCCGCCGCAGCAAAGCGACCGGTCGCAGAGTCAGGACACGGACACTGCCGACAGCCCCGACAGGCAGCCGCAGGCCTCCGCCCTGAAGCAGTACGAGCAGCAGAGCGGCACCGCCGTCGACATGCGTCCGGGCACGGCGTACCTGACACCCGAGGCCGTCAGGCAGCTCCCCGCCGCGCAGGCGGCCGTGCTCGGCAGCCCTTCCATCACCTACGACGGGCTGGTCCGCAAGCCCAACGGGCACTTCACGGCACTGCGGGTGCAGACGCCGGGGGCCGCCGCGGTTCCGGCCCCGGCGCCGGAGGCCTTCGACTCCGCCGGGCTCGTTGTGTACCAGGCCGGCGAGAAGCGCGTCATCGACGAGATCAAGTCGGTCCAGGAGGTGCCGAACTCCTCGCTGCCGGGCCCCGGGAGTCCGCCGCTCCCCGACCCGGATCCCGAGCCGGACGACTGCCGAAAGGGCTTCGGCGGCGGCTGGCGTACGTACCTGCCGGTCGATCAGTACGGTCGCGCCCAAGGCGCGGAGGCGTGCCTCGATGAGGCATGGCTCAGTACGCACGAGGGTTCATCAACCACGCGCGGCATACGACCGCCCGGCTACGACTGGGCCGGCCGATACGGCGCGTGGCTGGGAAGCCGTCCGCCCGCTCTCTGGATCAACAACTGCCACCTGCTTGCGGCCAGCCTGTCCGGAAGCGGCACCGACCTCGGCAACCTCGCCACCTGTTCCCGTGCCGCGAACGCCAGCAGGCAAGCCGCCGACGATCCCGGCATGAATCCCAATATGGCGTCCATCGAAGCCCAGGTGAGGAAGGCCGTCATGGTGGATCATCAAGTCGTTCGATACATGGTCGAACCGCGCTACGATGGGGCGCGTACGGTCCCCTATGAGTTTGCTATCACGGCGGTCGGAACCTGCCCCGACGGAAGCCCGGGGATCACCATTCGTGATCTCACGATCGAAAACAAGGTCTTCGGCGTCAATTCCGGCGGATGGTTCAATCTGGGCAGGGCCAACGAGAATGGCTCGCCGGTCCCGACGGGCACAATGAGCTGATTGATCCCGAAGGGGGATTCTGTGACGTTCACGTCCATTGATGATCTTCGGCGGGTTCTTCGAACCTGTGCCGGAAGTCCGGCGGGCGCCCCCGCCGATGCCGCAGGACTGACCGACCTCCGATCCGGCTCGGGCATGACACTCCCCGGGGACTACGGGGCCTTCATCTCGACCTACGGGGCGGGAAGCATCAGCAACTTCGCCTGGATCGCCTGCCCCTCCACTCCCGCCGGAAGGAGGGGAGCTCCCCCGAGCGTCAGAAGCGCGACCAACGCTTTCCGAAACTCGGCCGCGGGCGACGACTTCTGGCCTTCGGACCGCCTTCCTGTGAATGACTTGATCCAGTGGGGCGGTGACGACGGAGCCAACAACTACCTCTGGCATGCCAGCGGGCCGGACCCTGACAAGTGGCCCGTCGTCATCGCCCTGCACGGTCTGGCCCCCGTGGTCTGCGACGTCGGAATGGTCGACTACCTGCGGAGGGCGTGCGGGGATCTCCTGACAGGCCCGCTCCAGGGCCTTCGCATGGGCCCCGATGCCCGTTTCCTCCACTGGCAGGAATACAATCGGCTGTTCGACTCGGGTATCGACCCCTGGACCGGTGAGAGGCACGAGTACTCGTAGGTGGCGACCGTCCTCCGAGCGCGTTTCCGGTTCGCGCCCCGGCATCACCGCCGGAAGATCGCGGGCGGCGCAACGCCTGACGGGGCCGCCCTGGCCCACCGGTGCGGTCCTCGCGTCCGACAACGCCCGGCTGATCATGCAGGCCGACGGCAACCTCGTCCTGTGCGCCTACGCACCTGCCTCCTCACCCATGACCTGTCAACGATCCACCGCGACCCGGGTGCCGGGCCGGCATCGCGCAGCGGCGGGCAGGTCCCCGGAGCCGCGCACGCCCAGGGTGTCGGGGCTGCGGCCGGGAGCGCCTGGACCGCTGGAGAGGGCGGCGAAGTTCCCGAAGTTGTCGAAGCCGACGCCCACATAGCCTGTGGTGACGCCGGGAAGGTTGAACGAGCCGTCCTTGATGTACGAATAGGCAGAGGCGGGCTCCACGACCACCCGGTGCTCCTGGCGTGTCGCCAGCCACCTGCGGGCCACGGGTGATAGCACCGTGGAGGCCCACGACGGAATACCGACGAAGCGCTGGGCACGTCCGAGCCGCGGAACTGCCGCATCGTTTTTGCCGTTCGTGCCGTCGGCCGGAGATGCACACCCTGACGAATCTTCGTGGTGACTTGCCAAAGACTCTCGGGGACGGCGGCACCGGCACGGTGGCCGAGTGCGGCGGGCGGCGGGCGGCGGGCGGCCCGACCAGGGCATCGCTCGGCGAGGCGCGCCACGGGCTCGGTCACGGGCGGCCCGGCAGGTACGTCCTGGAGGAGGTCGCCGAAGGCGTGACCTCCGCTGCGGTGGAAGGTTCCAGTTGCGGACCCAACCGGCCCGCCGACGTCGAACCAACCGGCTCGGGCCGTAACCGTCCGGGGCCGGGAGCGGTTCACCGGCCATGACGAACTCGCTCTCCTTCCTGCCCGTCCCGCTGCCGATCGACCAGGACGACGACCAGGAGGTGGTGACCGGCGCCGTGCGGGAGGCGCTCGCCGAGGCCGCCGCCGCCGGAGAGCGGGCCGCCGGGTGGGTCGAGGTGCTGGCGGCAAGGCAGGGCGATCAGGCGCACCGGCGGGGGCTGGCATTGTTCGCCGAGGCGGTGCGGCAGGTGATGGGCCATGAGATCGTCCCGGACGGGGACGGCGAGGTGAGCAGCGATCTGCGCTGCCGGCTGGACGCGTACGTGCTGCTGGGCGCCGCCGGCGCCGAGACCGCCCCGGACCTGACCTGGGCCGAGCAGCTCGCCCTGGTCGCCGTCGGCGCTATCGCCACCACCGCGCCGAGCACCGTCCTGGGCAACGTCGAACGCGACCTGCCGGCGCTGTGCGCGGTCATCGACGGGGCACTGGCCTCCGTCAGGACGTAGCCGGCCCCGGGCGGGCCGGCGGCGCTGCGGTCAGGACCGGTCGTCCGGCGCCGGAGCAGCGGCGAGGCAGCCGGGGCCGAGCCGGCGGCTGGCACCGGCCCACCAGGCAGAACACCCCGTCCCCACACCCGGCACCGTTCGCCGGACGTCGGACGTCGGACGTCGGACGTCGGACGTCGGACGTCGGACGTCGGAATGATCAGCGCTGACTCAGTCCGCGCCCACGAGTCCGACACGATGATCCGGGCGGTCACGGGAACGGCGCCGGTTCGGCGGCGGTAGTGTGGAGGTGACGGATCCGCGGCTTGTGAGCCATTCGCGCGGACCCGATAACCGGCTCACCAGGGTGCTGTCCGACCCCTGGCCGGGGACGTCCTGGAGTCCCCGACGGAGGACCCGCGCGAGTCCGAGGACCGCGCGGATCCCCAGCCGGGATCGCGGCCACGACCTTGAACACGCATCATCTGGGCCGTGACGAACTGGTCGGGGCCGAACTGCTCGTCGATGGCGGCATCCATGAACGCGTACAGTTCGGCGAGCCCGACATCGGCCCCGTCTGGCGTGCCGGCAGGCACCCACCGCGACCTGTGGCGTGTTCATCGACAGCGGGGGCAGCAGGGACCACTGGATCTCCGCGGCCACGCTCATCGGCTCGCACCGTCGTGCCCGGAAGAACCGGTCCGTGTAGCCGTTCTTGGTGACCAGCATGTCGGCGACCAGTCCGGCGAGACGCCGCAGCATCCGACGGTCGTCGTCGACGCTGCCGAGGGCCAAGGTCAACACCCCAACCTCGTCGCCGCCGTCCAACAGCGGCAGGAACATCCGAATGCCGTCGGCCGTCGGGTGCTCGGACGGGGTCGCCCGGAGGAACACCGCGCCGGCCCGGGAGTCGTCGACGGGTAACGGATCGCCGACGCCGAGCCCCCTGCCCGGAAGCGGAACGAGCCGCAGACCGGAGGCAGACCGGAGATTGAATTCCGCGGTCCGGGCACCCGGCATGGAAATGAGCGGATGAATTTCCTGAATGCGCACCGTGCGGAGTATGCTGGAGTTTGCCGGGAAAGCTTAAAAATACCGGCACCGCCGATTGCGAGGAGGTAAAACGTGCAGATCAATGAGGCAGGAGCCCTGACGCTGCGACTCGTGATCGAAGAATTCTTCCCCGCCTCCTCGGCGGGAGGGTGATCGAGGTCATCCCGGGGTGGGGGCCGCAGGCTCGAATCCTGTTGTACCGGCCGGCGTTCACGCAGGCCGTAGGCCGTCTCCGCAGAGATGCGGAGACGGCCGTGCCGGTGCTTCGCCAAGCGGCCGGGAATACCGTGGAAGCATGTCTGTCTACGTCAAACTTGCGCGTGAGGCCAGGTCGCCCGCCGAATCGTCCAGCGGGCCGCTGGACATGCAGTACGAGGACAAGCCCGTGAGTGTCACCTACGAGTACGACCTGCACCCGAGTGGGGCCCTGCGGATCCTGCGCGTCTCGGAAAACGGTCCCCATGTCGTCGAGGGGTTCTTCGCGGCCGGGGCGTGGCTTCAGGTCGCGGGCGCCTACCGCCGAAGCGGTTCCGAGTACTGAGTGCGGCGTCCGGGTCGGCGGTGCCCCGCCGGGCGCAGCGCGGCCGCAGCGACCGTGGCCCGGCCGCCCGTCTTGACGGCCTTCACCGCGACAGCCACCGCGTCCTTCTGGAACCAGTGCAGCGGCAACGGGTTCACCCGGTGAACCTGGGCAACCCGCACGAGATCATCATGCTGCAGCTCGACATGCTGCAGCTCGCCAACGAGATCCGGACGATGACCGGCTCCGCCTCCCCCATCACCTTCGTCCCGCTGCCCGCGTGGACGATCCCAACCGTAAGGCGATCCTGCGCGACGCCGACCGCACTGGCCCGCGGACCGGGCCGCGGCCGTCACTGCTGACCGGCGCACGCCACCCCGCCTCCGGCTGGGTCAGCGGCGCCGTCTACGTGCGCCTGGCGCTTGGAGGGCCGTACTCGTGACCGGCGGCATGCCGGTGCTCAGGCGGCCGGCAAGGGTGTACGCGGTCCATCCGACGATTGCGCCGAGCATGAACACGTCGCCGAGGCCGAACCCGTTGGACAGCAACGAGGTGGGGGGCGTTCGACCAGCTGCGCGAGAACGAAAGGCGGTACCACGGCGATCGCTCGTCGAAGCGCCAGGAGGTCAAGCGGTGGGATCGCGGACACGGCGGCACCGCCGACGACGTAGTCCCGGCCCAGAACAGCGTCGCGGTAAGCAGCGCGCCGATCACGGCGGTGGTGCTGGTACGCGTCGCCGTCAGGCCCTGCCCCGGCTGTGCGCGCCGGGCGTCGCCAGGTCCGTGTTCGATCCGCATACGATCACCGGCCACGGACTCTTCCGCGCTCAGGGTCCGGTGACGGCTGACACGGGGGTCTGTTCGCGTAGGCACCAGGCGAGTGCGGCCGGCCATGGGCCGTATCCGTCCGCGGGGGTGATGTGGCCGGCGGCGGGGAGGATATCGCAGTCCAGGCCGAGCGCGGCACTCCACTCGCGTGCGTTGGCGGGCGCGTATGGATCGGTCGCCGAGACGACCACATGCGGCGGCTTGGCCGACGCCGCGGCGAGGTGCTCACGGTCGATGCGGTCGAGCTTGAACTCTTCATTACTGTTGGCCACGGTGAACGCCTGGTCACCGAGCGGGGACACCAGCAGCACCCGGCTGACGCGCAGGTCGGCAGGCAGGGTCCGGGCGGCGCGCAGCCACAGGGCGCAGCCGAGGGAGTGACACACCACGACGCGTTCCTGGTCGCCGAGTTGGGCCAGCTCGGCGTGCAGGAGATCGGTCCATTCGCTCACCGACGGCTGCTCGGGCGCGGGGAACTGCGGATAGAGCACCTGCTCACCCCGCTGGCGCAGGGCCTCGGTCAACCACCACAGCCAGTGCTGCTACGGCCGACGGTGCTGCACGCCGTGCACCATGAGGAAGCGCCGCGCCGGCGGAGGCGAGCTGGGCATCTCAGTCATCTGTCTGTCTCTTTCGTCCCGGCCCTGCTCGTCAGGTTGTCGGTGAACTGGTACGGCCACCGTACGGGTTCCATGGATGATCCCCCCGGGCATGGCTGCCGGCCAGCCCACATGAGCAGAACTACCCGCAAATGCATGAGGATTGGCCGCCAGGTCATCGTCTGACGCCTGGGCAGACCGCCTGCAACCCGGCGAGCCGCTCGCCCTCCCCGTTCAGGAACCGGCTCTGCCCAGGGGCCGCGGTGTCCGGACGGGCAGGGCGCGGGCGTTCCCAGCGGCAGTGGCGAGGCGGGCCGGCCTGGGAACTCACCGCACGCCTCTCCAGGGAAGGCCGCGGCGGCGACTGGCGGCGCTCCCCGCCGATCCGGCACCGATCAGCGCCGCGTGAAAGCCGCAGGAGCAGCAGGAATCCGGCCGTCACGACCAGGACGCAGAGCCGGCCGCCCAGGTGAAACGGACAGGTCGCCGGGCCAGTGCCGAGAAGGCGGAGGCGGCCCCGGATCAGCGCCCGGGTCGGCCACCCGTAGTCCTGTCCGGCCCCGTCGTCGTCCGTCCAACTCCAGCACACATCCGGGCCCCGCAGCGGGCGCAGGGCGCCGATGTCCGGGGTGGAGGCGGTGAAGCTGTGGCGGCCGAGCAGATTCAGCTGGTCCCGATGGCGCCGCAGACGCCAACGACAGGCCCGGACCAGCCACTACAAGAGACGAGGCCACAGCCCGGGAACTGAAGGCTCGTCACGGTAGGAACCGTTGCAGTACTGACCGTTTTCGCGGATCCTCATCAGGGGTGCGCGCCGCGGCGGTTGCCTCCGGCGTCGGAGCGGCGTGCACACGGCGGCGTGCGGGGTGGTGGGCCGTGGGCGGCGGGGCGGTCGGTGCCGCGGTCGGTGTGGGCGCCGCAGGCGGGCCTTGGGGTGAGGCCTCGGCGTGCGGTGAGGTTCTGGGCGACGGTGATCTGCGGTTCGCGGCTGGCCTGGTCCGCGCGGAGTGCGTAGGCGAGGCGGCCGTCGGTGCGCCAGGTCGCGGCGTGGGCCGACCGCGCCACGACGTGCCGGTACCGGAGCCGAGGGCGGCACGCGCCGGTCGGGCGGGTGGACAAGACAAGTGACGGGGCTACTGCGACAAGCTCCCGACCTGTCGGATCGGACCCGGTCGCTCGGTCTGCAGCCGTACCGTCCAGGGTGTCGGTCGGCACGGGCCCGCGGCGTCACCACGGTCATCATCGCCGTCAGTTGTCGTCCTCGGCCGGAACGGCGCCTGAGGCGACGGCGTCGAACTGGGTGGTCAGGTCGGCGGTCAGGCGGGCGAGCAGGCGCATGAGTTCGGTGCGGTCGCGGTCGGGCCACTGGGCGAGCGCCGCCTCGAACCAGCCGTCGACGACGGTGGTGTAGCGGTCGACGAGTCGCTGGCCGGAGGATGTCAGGGTGATCAGCCGGGCCCGCTGGTCGTCCGGGTCGGGAACGCGCTTGATGATCGCCCGCTTTTCCAGGCTGTTGAGGTGGCGGGTGACGTGGGGCCCGACGACCTGCATGCGGGTGGCGATCTCGCCGACGCGCAGCGGGTGTCCGGCGGCGTCGAGGATGACGAGGATCGTCATGGCAGGCCGGTCCAGGGCGATCCCTGCGGCCTCGGTGGCCTGTTCGTACAGCTGTCCGCGGTTGAGCAGGGTCCGCAGCTGGAGCATGCGCGGCAACAGTCCGGTAGTCAGTCCGGCAGTCGCGTCGCTGAGGGGATCCATGTCCCGCACTCCCTTGATAGATACCTAACGTAGGTATATTGTCGCCCTCGAAGCCGACCTCGACCGAGATCGGGCCGCCGTCAGATATGATACCTAAGGTAGGTAATGAGCGCCATGAGCGAGCCCACTCCCAGCGCCGCGCACGCGACCACCACCGACGTCCTGATCGTCGGCGCAGGCCCCGTCGGCATGGTCCTGGCCTGCGACCTGGCCCGGAGCGGTGTCAGCTTCCGCCTCGTGGAGCGGTCCACGAGCCCGAGCACCGCCTCACGTGCCAAGACCATCCAGCCCCGCACCCTTGAGATCGCCGACGACCTCGGCATCATCGACCGCGTCCTCGCACAGGGCACGACGAACATCCCCACCCGCCGCTACGACCGCGCCCGGGTGGTCTCCGAGGCCGTGGAGCTCGCCGGTGGAACGTCCGCCCCCGACGCCCCCTACCCGCCGGTCTGGCTCTCCCAGCCGAGGTTCGAGCAGATCCTGCGCGACCGCCTGGCCGAACTCGGCGCAACCATCCACTGGGCCACCGAGGTGACCGGCCTCCAGCAGGACGGGGACGGTGTCAACGCCACCGTCGGGACACCGGCCGGGCAGAGTACGTTGCGCGCCCGGTACGTGGTCGGCGCGGACGGCGGACGCAGCGCCGTCCGCTCGCTGGCCGGCATCGAACTGCACGGCACCTCGCACCCGGACCAGCGCTGGCACCTGGGTGACGTGCGCGTGACCGGCCTCTCCCGGCACTGCCAGCACCTGTGGGCCAGCGCGGAGGGCGGCCTGCTGTCGCTGTTCCCGCTGCCCGGCACCGACCTGTGGCAGTTCCAGGCGTCCATCCCCGCCGACCGGGCCGAGCCCGAAGCACCGTCCCTGGACCTGTTCCGGCGCATCTTCGCCACCCGGGCCGGCGTGCCCGGGGCGCAGATCCAGGACGTCGAATGGCTGTCCCTCTACAAGATCAACGTGGTGCTGGCCGACCGCTACCGCACAGGCCGGATCTTCCTGGCCGGAGACGCGGCACACATCCACTCACCCGCCGGCGGCCAGGGCATGAACACCGGCGCCCAGGACGCCTACAACCTCGGCTGGAAGCTCGCCGCCGTCCTGGGCGGGGCCGACCCGGTTCTGCTCGACACCTACGAGGACGAGCGCCGCCCCGTGGCCCGGACCGTCCTGGACGACAGCACCGCCCGGCTGGGTGCGGTGATGCGCGCGATACAGCACAGCGACGGGCCCTCCGCACAGCGGGGACTGACCGACGAGCACACCACCGGCCTGGGCATCGCCTACCCGGACAGCGCGCTCACCCAGAGCCCCGGCGCGGGCGGCCGCGCCCCCGACGCGCCCTGCAGCGACGCCGCGACCGGCCGTCCCCTGCGCGTGTTCGACCTGCTGCGAGGCCCGCACTGGACCCTGCTCGCCTTCGGTGCCGCGGAAGTCCAGCAGACCCCCTCCGGCCTGCGGGCCTTCCGCGTGACCACCGACCCGGCCACCGCCGGCCCCGGCACGGTCATCGACCCCGACGGCCACGCCCACCACAGCTACGGCATCACAGGGGACGAACTCGTCCTCATCCGCCCCGACGGCTACATCGCCGCCCGCCGCCCCGCCGACGACCTGGCCGCCGTCCTCGCCCTGGTCGCCACCAACGGCCTGTGACCCCGCCCTCGCCGAGGAGACCCGTCCGCCACGGGGAGAACAGGCGGGCGCCATATCACCGGAGGCCTGCCGTGCCGCCCAGCCGCGCCCTGGCGAGACTGGAGGTAACCCCGCATGACGACCGGTCGGATGGTACCGGGACAGGGAGTGTCTCAACCCTGCCCCCGGCCGGCGGCGCGGTACCGCCGGTGACGGCCCGGACCGGGTCCGGCGGACACCGGCAGCAGCGTCCCGGGCCCCGCCACAGGCCACGTCCCTGTTCACCGTCCACGCCGCCGCCACCGAGGCCCTGGGTATCCGCGCAGCGCCTGCTCCGTCCCGGCCTGACCGCCTCTGAGCCGCCGCCTCGCCGAAGCCGCAGCACCCGGGCTCTCTCCCCAAGCGACTCTCCGCGTTTTCACGCCGCCGAGCGCCGAGCCCGTGACCTCAAGAGCCAGGCCAAAGCACATACGCGGAACTGACCGACACCCTCGCACGCAGCATGCAGGAGCTCGGCTCGCAGCAGCGGACCGAGGCAGCTGTGCACGAAGACACCCGGGCCGCACCCGGGGCCAAGCGCCGACGCCGGCCGGGAGTCCCGGGAGAAAGAGCCCACCTGGAACAGGGCTACGCGGCCCCTCGGCGGGGTGGGTGAGGTGGCGGGCGAGGTCTTCCCAGCGGACGGACGCTTCGTCGTACTGGTCGTCGGGGCGTCGTCGGGGACGTGGTGCCATGCCATGCTCCCGGACAGTCCCGTCCCCGCCGATCCGGCGCCGCTGCCGGGAAGGCGCGAGGTCACCGGGCGGCGCTGGCTGGCGCTGCGGTCGTGCGGCACGGTCGGGCGATGATGGTCAGCGCACTCATGTCAGGTCGTCACTCGCAGCGACGGTCGAGGAAGCGGGGATGCCGAGGGCGAGCAGGGCGGTGTCGTCGTCGAGGCCGTCGCCGAAACCGGCGATCAGTGCTGTCAGGGCGGTGACCAGAGCCTTCGGCCCGGCCGGGGCGTGGGCGGCGGCGAAGGCACACAGGGCGTCCTCGCCGAACAGCTCGCGCTTCGGGCCGGTCCGGGCCTCGGTCAGACCGTCCGTGTAAAGCAGCAGGGTGTCACCGGGGAGGAGTTCGGTGTGGGCCGGCGCGAACTGGGCCTCGGGCAGGACGCCGATGAGCATGCCGCCCGGGGTCGGCAGAAACTCCGTGGTGCCGTTGGCGCGCTGGATCAGCGCCGAAGGATGGCCGCCGGAGGCGACCCGCACCGTGCAAGTGTCGCCCCGGGGGTGCAGAACGCCGAACACGGCGGTGCAGTAGCGGGTGTCGCCGCTTGTGTACCGCTCGTTCAGCACGGTGTTGAGCGTGGTGAGCACGGTGACGGGGTCGGGGTCGTGCAGGACGGCGGCGCGCAGGGTGTAGCGGGTCAGGGACGTCACGGCAGCTGCCTCGGGCCCCTTGCCGCACACGTCGCCGAGGAAGAACGCCCACCGCGTCCCGTCCAGGGGGAACAGGTCGTAGAAGTCTCCGCCCAGCAGGTCCGGAGAGGCAGTGTGGTAGTGCGAGGCGGCCTCCAGCCCCGGCACGTCGGGCAGTTCGGAAGGCAGGAGGCTCCGCTGGAGTACCGCCAGAGCCTCCTGCAGGCGCTCACGGTCCGCTTCCGCCTGCCGACGGGCTTCCTCAGCCGCCTGACGGGCGTGCAGCAACTCCGCCTCGTAGGCGCGACGGTCGCGGGCGTCGAAGACAGTGGTGCGGATCAGCATCGGCTCGCCATCCGCGCTGGACTTGACCCTGGAAGTGACCAGCACCGGCAGCCGCCGGCCGTCGCCGGCCTTGATGTCCAGGGCGATCCCGTTGACCTCACCGCTCATGCGCAGCAGTGGCGCGAAGTGGGTCTCATGGTAGAGCTTGCCGCCCACGGTGAGCAGGTCGGTGAACCGCATCCGGCCCACGACCAGGCGGCGGGACAGGCCGAGCCAGTCCAGCAGCGTGGCGTTGATCTTCACGATGGTGCCGTCCATCAGGGTGGACAGGTAGCCGCACGGCGCCCGTTCGTACAGTTCCTCGGCGCTGTCCTCCAGCAGGGCGCTGAACGCCGCGTCGGTAGCGTCCACATCCTCGTCCCCGTCCGGCTTCTGGGACTCCTGACCGGTGCGGCACATCACCGGGCCGCACCGACGAAGCCGAGGATCGCCTCGGCTGTGGCTTCCGGCGCGCTCAGTTGCGGGCAGTGCCCGGTCGCGTCCAGGGTCACGAGGTGGCTGCCGGGGATCGCGGCGTGGACGTAGGCGCCCACTTCACGCGGGGCGATCACGTCCTGCGCGCACTCCAGCACCAGCGTCGGCACCGCCACGGCCTTCAGATCCGTGCGGCTGTCGGACAGGAACGTGGTGCGGGCGAAGACCCGGGCCATGTCCGGGTCGGTCGCGCAGAACGAGGCGGTCAGCTCCTCACCGAGTTCCGGCCGGTCCTCATTGCCCATGATCACCGGGGCCATCGCCGCTGACCAGCCCAGATAGTTGGAATCCAGCGACTCCAGCAGCTCGTCGATGTCCTCGGCACTGAACCCGCCACGGTAGCCGTCCTCGTCGATGTAACGCGGGGAAGGGGCCACCATCACCAGCCGGGACAACCGCTCCGGGGCGGCCGCCGCCGCCAGCACCCCCACCATGGCACTCACCGAATGCCCCACGAACGCCACATCCCGCAGCTCCAGCGCCTCGCAGACCTCCACCACGTCGCGGGCATACCCGTCCAACGAGCTGTAGCGCTCCTCGATCCACGCCGACGCGTCCGAGCGGCCCGAACCCACGTAGTCGAACAGCACCACCCGGTAGTCCCTCGCCAGTGCCGGGACGACCAGCCGCCACATGTTCTGGTCACAGCCGAAGCCGTGCGCCAGCAGCACCACCGGCCCGTCCACCCGCCCGGTGACCACCACGTTGTTCCTGCGCATGACATCCATGCCCCCCATCCTTCCACCGACCCAACCGCCTGCAGCGCCCGCACCAGTCACCCCTCCCGGGCACAGCGCGGCGCGGTCCCGCGGCAGCAGCCCGGCACCCGCTCGGCCGTGATGGCCGGCGCCGGGCGGAGGGCTGCGCCGCGGATCGGACGCCGACGGGTCAGGTGTCCGCGGGGGGCTCCTGGCTGTGTCGGGAGCGGCGGAGTTGTTCGTTGAGGCGCAGGGCTTCGTCGAGTTGGTCCTCGAGGATGACGATGCGGCAGGCTGCCTCGACGGGAGTGCCCTGGTCGACGAGGTCGCGGGCACGCATGGCAATGCGCAGCTGGTAGCGGGAGAAACGGCGGTGTCCGCCGTCGGAGCGCAGTGGGGTGATGAGGCCCTGTTTGCCGAGGGCGCGTAGGAAGCCGGCGGTGGTGCCGGTCATCTCGGCGGCGCGGCCCATGGTGTAGGCGGGGTAGTCGTCGTCGTCGAGTTTGTCGGGTGTGTCGGGGCTGGTCGTTGTAGTCACTGCACCTCTCTGGTTCTGGGGAGAACGCGTTGAGGGGCCCCGGCGCCGTGTCGGCTCCGGGGCCCCGAAGGGGAACAACACCATCTACCGGCCTGGGCCGGTCCTGTTACTTCCGCACTGCCCCGGGGGTGGGGGCGTGCGGGGATCGCGTATGCGTGACCGGAAACCACCGTCCTTGCCTTGGGGTCTGCGGTGTCCGCCCGGGCGAGTGTTCACCGGCCGGGCGATCCTGATGGCGCTTGCGCCCTCCATTCATCCTCTGTACTGACCTGATCACTGTTCGTACTGCTGGTACTGCACCTGCTGACCTGGACACCGCTGGTGGCGGCCCCTGGTACCTGCGGACTGCCCGGTCCGGACGTCAGTCCCGTCCTGCACTGCCTGGATTCGGAACTCGACTGCCGCACCGACCTGTGAACTTCCGTGCATGTACCCCGGCCAGTTCGTGTCTGGCCGGTATCGCCGACTGCTGCCTACGAGGGAAACAGTAGACCCGCCCACGAGCAATGTCTACTCCAGCGAGTATAGATTTTGGGGCTGCCGCATGTGAGGTACTCTCCGCTGCGCGGCGGCGGCTCCGGAGCCGCCGCCGCGCGCGGCCGATGACCGAGCGAAACCGCGCAGGGAGCCCGACCAGGCGTTCAGGTCGATCCTGTGCCTGGCGTTGTGACCGGTGCGCAGCGCGCTCGCCCTGGTCGGCAGGGGCGAGGGGGCCGATGCCCGGTCGGCAGGCGAGCGCCGGCACGGTGCCGGTGTCTGCGCGCGCCCGGCAGGGCTGGGCCGGCCGCACCTTGCCCGCGTGGATGTCGCGGCGCACCACCGTGGCGGCCGAGCTCGGACCGGGTACCGGTGGGGGCGGTAGCGGTCCCTCGTCGTCGGTCGGCACGGCGGCGACGTCGGCCGGACAGCACGGATAGAACGGCCCGGCGCCGGTCGTGCCCGCCCTGGTCAAGCCGCGACGGTGAGGTCGGCGCGGCCGAACAGGAGCGCGTAGCCGCGAGGCAGGTGAGCGAGGAGGCGGTCGGTGAGTCGGTCGCCGACGAGGTTGGTGAGCGCGGCCAGGACGGAGGAGGCGTCCCAGCGGGCTGCGGTGAGGCTGGTTTTCAGGGTCCGGGCGACGGCTTCGACGAAGGCGGGTGCGGCGACGGTTTCGGGCAGTTGGGCCTGAAGGGCGAAGGTGGCGCGGGCCCGCTCCGGCAGGGCTGCGGCGAGGTCGCAGCGCTCCTCGCCGGTGAGCTGGCTGCCGAGAGCGGCCAGGACGGCGTGGAGGACGCGTTCGGCTTCCTCGTCGTCGGTGTAGCGGCCGAGGGTGCGGACCTGCTGGAGAAGGAGGCGGTACTGGGTCATGACGGTGGCCTTACGGGGCGGGCCGGCCGGGTGGCGGCGCGGACAGGTTCAGGGGCGGTGGCCGGGCTGGGGACGGCCGAACAGGAGGTGGTAGCCCGGGGGCAGCTGGAGCAGGATGCGCTCGGTGAGGTCGTCGCCGGCGGCGTCGGCCGTCGTGCTGAGGACCGCGCCGATGTCCCACAGGGCGGTCTGCTCGGTGGCGCCCTCGATCCAGGCCGCGGTCGCGCGCACGAACCTGTCCGGGCTGAGCGGCTCGGCAGCGGGCAACGGGTTGAGCAGGATCAGGGCAAGGGTCTCCGGCAGACGGGCGGCCAGTCCGGCGCGCACGTTGCCGACCAGGTGGGCGCCGAGCAGGGCCAGGACGACGCGCGTCGCCCGCTCGGCCTCCCGGGGTGTGTCGTACTCACCGCGCTCCCGGACCTCCTCCAGGAACGCCTCCCATCGCAGAGTCACAGCGGGTCTCCCCACGTCCAGGGCGCCGGCGCGAACCGCCGGCGCCCGGTCAGGGCCTACCGGTCAGACGCCGGTTCAGGCGGGTGAGCGAAGGACCGGGCGCCTGCCGCACCGGTCGGCCCGGTTGCGGGCGTGGACGAGAGCGCTCGGGCCCACACAGTCCATGAACGTCACCTGCGACAGGACCACGGCGGGCGCCTGGCCCAGGTCGCGCGTGGCGTCCCTCGCTGCCAGCCCGGCCCGCGCAGCGTGGTGTGGCGGGGACTGTGGGGCCGGCCGGCCGGGTGGCCGTCCTGCACGGCCCGGGGGTTGGCGGTGCGGGACAGCGGTCCGGGGATCCGGTCAGGCCTGGATCTGCCTGCGGCCGCCGCTCTGACTGATCTCGATCTTGCGGGGCTTGGCCTTCTCCGCGACCGGGATCTTCAGTGTCAGCACGCCGGCGTCGTAGTCGGCGGTGATCCCCTCGGGGTCGAGGGTGTCGGAGAGCATGACCTGGCGTGAGAACACGCCGAGCGGGCGCTCCGACAGCTCCCACTTCACGCCCTCGCCCTCGCGGCGCGGACGGCGTTCGGCCTTGACGGTCAGCATGTTCCGCTCGACGTCGATGTCGATCGCCTCCGGTTCCACCCCCGGCAGGTCGAAGCAGATCACGTACTCGTCGCCGGTGCGGTAGGCGTCCAGCGGCATCGGGGTCGGGCGCGACCAGGTGCCGGTCGTGCTCAGGAACTGCTGGGCCAGACGGTCCAGCTCACGGAACGGGTCGGTGCGCATCAGCATGGAAAACACCTCCAGGTGGTCGGGCTGTGGGAGCCAGTGCGCTTCACCTGAATCCGTTCTAACATGTCATCCATCCAATGACAAACACCCGAGTCGCTGAAGGAGTGACACCATGGGAGAGCGGTCCGACGCGCCCGCCACCGGCGGCCCACCGACGGGGCCGGCGTCCTTCCTCGCCGCCGCCGCCGCGCTCGCCGCCATCGACGACGCCGTCCGCACCGCACAGATCACCGGCGAACCCATCGCCCCGCCCGATACCGGTGCGCCGGACGAAGGGCCGGAGCCGGCCCTGGCCGCTCTGGTGCTGCTGCGCGAGCTGCGCACCGAGCTCGCCGGCTGGGAGGCGGGCCTGGTGGAGACCGCCCGCGCCGGCGGCGCCACCTGGGCCGACCTCGCCCAACCCATGGGAGTCGCCAGCCGACAGGCCGCCGAGAACCGCTACCTGCGCCTGCGGCCCGCCACCAGCCGACCCGAAGAGGCCGCGACCGGGGCAGAGCGCGTCAAGGCGGTGCGCGACCACCGGGCCGCGGAACGCGCCGTCACCGCCTGGGCCCGCGACAACGCCGCTGATCTACGCGTCCTCGCCGCACAGATCACCGCCGCACCCGGCCTAACCCTCCGGGCCCGCCCTGCCCTCACCGCGCTCACCACCGCCCTCGGCGCCCCCGACCCGGCCGCCCTGATATCGCCCCTCGCCGGCATGCGACCCCACCTCGCCCCCGCCCACCCGGACCTCACAGCCCGCCTCGACGACCTCACCCGCCGCACCGAACGCCTCCGCCATGACAGTGACCAACGACGCACCTGAACCCCCCGCCACCGCCGAGGACCGCTGGCAGCACATCGAAGACCGGCTCGCCGCCATCGAACGCCGTATCCGCGAGCAAAGCAGCGCCGCCATCGCCACCATCGACACCTGCCTGGCCAGACTCGACGCCCTCCGCCACGACCTGGCCCACCAGCCCTGGCCCCCGCAGTCCTTCCCCACGCCCGCGGACCCTCCGACCATCCCACCGAAACAACCAGCACGAGCCCCCACGTGGAACAGCTCCGGCCCGACTGGCCACCGGCACGCACCGACCGCCCCGGACGCACCACAGCACAGCCCGGCAGTCGGCCACCAGGCAGCCGTCCGGGTACCCGCGTGACAGGAGCCACCCACACGGCGGGACAGCGCGGCAGGACAGCAGCCGAGTGCACTTCCGGTCATCTGTCAGGCCGTGGGAAATCAGAAGACCTTCGAGTACCCCGACCGTCTGATCCGGGCGCAGCGGACGCCGGTGCGTTGTGCTGAGCGGCGGTCACGGTGCCTGCTTCGGTAAGGTGGTGTGATCCGGGACCGGTCCAGGCCTCACCGTCGTCGTCTCAGCGCACCTGGCACGCGGGGATATTCGTCGTGGACCAGGCGGCCGGCCAGTGCGCCGCCGTACACGACTGCGCCGACGCCGACCAGCCAGGACTGGATGACCAGGACGGTCCCGATCGGTCCGTAGGCGAGAGTGTTGGTGGCGATCAGCGGCGAGAAGACGAGCCGGGAGAAGACCCTCAGGCCGAGCAGCCCGGCCGTCGTGGCCACGGCTCCCGGCAGCAGGGCGCTCCACTGGACCCGTCCGCCGAGCAGCATCCGCTGCGACCACCAGAGGAACAGGACGGCGCTCAGCACCGCGGCGACGCCACCGGCCGGGGTCTGTCGCCACAGGGTGGTGGTGGCGGACAGGAGGAGGAGCCCGATGAGGGCGGCGAGCCACACGACGTGCCGCCACCTGGCCCACCAACGGGCCGGTGGCAGGTCCCAGATCTTCTCGTAGGTGGTCTGCACCGCCGCCCCGAACGACAGGCCGAACACGGCGAGGGCGGCGACGCTGAAGGCCGTCGTGGTCCGCAGCGTCTCACCGGGCAGGGCGATCAGCTGCTCGACCTTGCTCCTGGAGGGCGCCGACACGCCGAGTCCTTCGCCCAGCCATTGTGCGAAGCCCTGCCCGTTCGCCGGGTCGGCCGCTGAGATGACGATCAGCAGCGGCACGAGGGTGAGGAAGCCGAGCGCCGCGAAGCCCAGCGCCCGCTGCCACAGTTCGAGGGCGCTGCCCCGCCTCCACCCGCGCCCGGCCGGTGAACGGCCGACCCTGCGGCGCAGCCGCCCGAGCAGGGACGGTCGGACCTCGGGGTCGGGGGGCTTCTTCGGCATGGGTGTTGAGTACCACGGTCGATGCCGTCGCTGTGCCAGCGGCGCGGCGAGCGGCCTGCCGGGCTTGGGTGGGCCGGCCGCAGCGGTGGCGGGTGGGGCCGGGTCCCCCTTTCGAGGGGTTGTGGATCGGCGTGCTGTCGGTGCTGCTCGGGCGGGCCCGGGTGTGTACTCCGGTGCCCGGAACGGGGTCGGTTGCTCTGTCGGCACGCCTGCCGCTATCGCGCGGGCGGCTCTGACTTGTTGAGCCGTCTTGTGCCAGCTGGCTTCGCAGAAGGAGGCAGGAAACCGATCGCTGCGGCGATCAGCAGCACGGGCCCGACGGGTGTGTCCGCGAACGGGCGCAGCGTCTCGTCCAGGCCCTTGGCCGCCGCGGCTGCCGACCTCGCCGAGGTCCTGGAGGACTTCGTGGAACGGGTCGGCGTCCCGGGAACGGACAGCGGGGTGCAGGTGACAATCGGAACCGGGCACAACACCGAGCTGCGCACCGTGCGGATGCCTGCCGATGTCGTGGACTGGATCACGGAGGCGCTGCGCGAGGAGATCGACACGCTGCCCCACTACAGGGACGACGTCACCGGCGCCGACCAGGGTCAGGCCTGACTGGCGGACCGGATGGCGTGCCCGTCGCCCTCGACCTCCTGGCCGGCTGCCGCTGTACCGCGGGGTCATCGCCCAGCGACTCGCCGCCCTGCGGCCGGGTGACCGCGGGCCTCGGCCCGGCGGGAGTCCGGCCCACGGGCGGCAGCGTCCCCGCCGCCGCACCCGTGGTGGTGTCGCGCTGTTCGGCGAGGTCGTCGCGGTCCTTGGCAACCGCCTCCGCCTCACGGCGGGAGTCGCGCAGTCCGTGGCGCGCTTCGGCGTTTCGGCGCGAGGTGCGGCGCGCGCCGGTCAGGAGGAGTGCGAGCCCCAGCATGCCCGCCGCCCCGACGATGATCCCGAAGAGGAACGGTGTGCCCGTGGAGCCGGTCATGTGGTGTCCGAACACGGTGAACGCGTTGGTGAGCTCGTGCGCGGCACCGGTGTTGGTGAGGATCCCGGCCACCGCGACGATTGCCGCGGCGATCAGGATGGGAAGTCCGAGATTCTAGGCATGGCGGTGTGGACGCCTTCGCCTTCGAGGCGGCAGTCGCGGAGGATCTTCCAGATCCGCGCGAAGACATGCTCGACGCGGGCGCGGACCTGCTTGTGCGTGTGACGTCACACCGACGACGGCGCACCCGAACGCCTGCTGGCCGCCGTACACGCCAGCTTCGGCCCTCTGGACATCCTGGTGAACAACGCGGGCATCATCCAGGAACTCTCCGGTACCCATGTGAGCGTCACCGCCGTCCTGCCCGGCCTGATGCGGACCGGCTCCGACACCGCCGCGCGCTTCCACGGCCGACCCGGCGCCGAGTGCAGCTCGTTCGCCGCGGCGGCCTCGCTGCCCGTGCTGTCCATGAACGCCGAACGCGCCGCCCACGCGATCGTCCGTGCGGCCGAACTGCGCCGGCCCGAGATCGTTCTCACCCCCGCGGCCCGGGTGGCCATCACCCTGCAGGGCGTCGCTCCGGCCACCACAACCCGCCTGCTGGGTCTCACCGCACGCCTGCTTCCGTCCGCCGGGACACGCCCGCGTCGCGATGTGCCGGGCACCGAAGCCTCCGCGGAGGCCCCCTTCCGGCATCCGTCACGGTGCCAGGCGACCGCGCCGGACGGCGCCTCGGAGAACCCGAGCCGGGCCACCGACCTGCAGAGCGTGCATGACGGCGGGCTCCCCGCTGCTCCGGCCGGCGCGCGTCCCGGCCCTCTGTCGGGCACCGTGGTGCTGTGGATGCGCGAACCAGGCCAGGCGAAGGCAGAACGACATGAGGGCAAAGCCCCACGGCTCGGCTCGCACCGCCTCCCCACGCCGCTACCTGATGTGCCCGCCCACCCACTTCCGGGTGGAATACACAATCAACCCCTGGATGGTGCCGACACACCCGGTGGACCGGCGTCTCGCGACCGACCAGTGGAACACCATCCGCAGGACCTTGTTACGCCTGGGCCACCGCGTCGAGCTGATCGAGCCCCTGCCGTCGCTGCCCGACATGGTCTTCGCCGCGAACGGCGCCACCGTCGTGGACGGGAAGGCGCTGATCGCCACCTTCCGTCATCCGCAACGCGCCCCCGAGGCCGACGCGTACGAGACGTGGTTCCGCGGCCGCGGCACCGAACAGGTCCGCCGCGCCGAGCACACCAACGAGGGCGAAGGCGATCACCTGCTGGTGGCCGGCGTGATCCTCGCCGGGAACGGGTTCCGCACCACGCGGGCCTCCCACGCCGAGACCCATGACTACCTCCGGCGCACGGTGATCGGGCTGACACTCGTCGACCCCCGCTTCTACCACCTCGACACCGCCCTCGCCGTCCTGGACGACGAGCAGATCATGTACTGGCCCGGCGCGTTCTCTCCGTCCAGCGGACGCCGGCTGGCGGAACTCTTCCCCGACGCCCTGCGCGTCGAGGAGCGGGATGCCGTGCAGTTCGGGCTGAACGCCATCAGCGACGGCCACCACGTCCTCCTCCCCGCAGCAGCTCGCTCCCTTGCCCGGCGTCTCGCCGATCACGGGTACCGACCCGTCGCGCTCGACGTCTCGGAACTCGCCAAAGCCGGCGGCGGTCCCAAATGTTGCGTCCTGCAACTGAGCCCCCGGGCGGGCAGGCGACGACGACGCGTCGGACACCCCCACGGGGGTAGGCGCACCCCGAGCCACTACTTCTCCTGGAGGTCTTCACCGTGGGTGTCACCGCCACCGGCCCCGGCCCTCGCCTCCCGCAACCGCGCGGCCCGCTGACCAGCGACCTCGTCGCCCTGCTGACCACCGACCCCGATGCCGGGGCCGGCGAGGTGCCCGGCGGCGCGCCGGCGACCTCGGCCTGGAGCGAGGACCCCCAACTCGCGCTGTACCTCTGCTACGAACTCCACTACCGATCCTTCGCGGGTGTGGACGCCCGATGGGAGTGGGATCCAAGGATCCTGGGCCTGCGCGCGCAGTTGGAACAGTCCTTCCTGGAGGCGTTGCGGGCCGAGATCGGCGCGGTGCCGCCGCTGGAGGACCAGCTCCGGGACCTCCTGATCGAGCCCCCGGACGGAGACGGCCCGTCCCACTTCCTGCTGCGCCACGGTGAGCGGTGGCAGGTTCGCGAGTACCTGGCCCTGCGGTCTCTTTACCACCTGAAGGAAGCCGACCCGCAGAGCTGGGTCGTCCCCCGGCTGCACGGCGCCGCCCAAGCCGCTCTCATGGCAGTGCAGTACGACGAGTACGGCGCCGGCCGGGCCGAGCGGACCCACTCCCGGCTGTTCGCGGAGATGATGGCCGACCTCGGTCTGGACCGCGGCTACGGCCACTACCTGGACCACGCGCCGGCACCCGCCTTGGCGGTCGTCAACCTGATGTCCCTGTTCGCCCTGCACCGTGTGCACCGCGGCGCCCTCGTCGGACAGTTCGCCGGCGTCGAGATCAGCTCCTCGCCCGGGTCCGCGCGCCTGGCCGCCGCACTGGAGCGGCTCGGTGCCGGTCCTGCGGGCACCCGCTTCTACCTGGAGCACGTCGAGGCGGACGCCGTCCACGAGCAGCTGATGCGGCACGGCGTCATCGACGCCCTCCTGGCCGACGAACCCGAACTGCAGGACGACATCGCCTTCGGCCTCGCCGCCAGCACCCTGCTCGACGACCGCCTCGCCCACCACGCCCTCACCCGCTGGAAGCAGGGCCGTAGCGCTCTGCTCGCCCCGCTCGGCACCCCCGCAGCCGCCTGACCCTCACCCGCCCGCGCTCCCGGTGTCAGCCGGGGTCCGGCGGTGTCCCCTCCCGCGCAGGTTCCGCCGGTGGGCGCGAGCGACGGCGGTGGCTGGTGTCGCAGAACGGGTAACGCTGGCTGCGTCGACAGACGCACAGCGCCACCACCGGCCGCTCGCAGACCTCGACCGTGCCGTCCGGGAGCACGATCTCGACCGGACCGCTCACCAGCACGGGCCCCACATCGGCGGGCATGACCACGCGCGCGGACGCACAGGGCCGGCTACTCGGGGCGGACACCGCGGATCACCACCAACTCCTCGTGACGGACCCCGGGAGCAACGAGCCCCCGTTCCTCGAACCAGTCGGCGCGCGCCGACATGACGGGACCGAACGGGATCCGCCGTCGAGCAACCACCTCGGTCCGCAGCGCCGCCCGCCGAAGGGCCCGCAAGCTCACCCCGACCCCGCACAAGGAGGAGTGCACCAGCAACAGGACCCCGCCCGGCGCAAGGAAACCGGGGGCGGTGCGGCAGATCCGGTCCAGCAGGGCCCGCCCGTCCGGCCCGGCATCCCAGGCCCGCGCAGGGCCATGGGAGGGCAGTGCGGTTCCGGCGGCCGGCACATAGGGCGGGTTGGAGGCGATCAGATCGAACCGTCGGCCACGAACAGGTTCCAGCAGATCGCCCTGCAGCACGTGGATGTGCCGCCCGTTCAGAGCACCGTTGATCCACGCGGTGGCCAGGGCGCGCCGGGAGACGTCGATCGCGGTGACCCGGGCTCCGGTACCGGACGCCGCGAGGGCCACGACGCCCGTGCCCGTACCGAGGTCGAGCACCTCGTCGCCCTCGCGAAGCCGCTCGCGGCCCAGGCTCGCGATCAACAGCTCGCTGTCCTCCTGCGCACGGTAAACACCAGGCGTTCTCAGCAGCCACATACTCGGCGTCTGCCCGTCCAGCGCCCCTCGACACACTCGCGCCGGCCGGAGCAGTGCAGGCGGCAGGAGGAACGGATCGGCCGGGGGGCGAGGACGACGGTGCCGAGGGGCGGTACTGCTCGATGAGGTGGTCTCCGCGTGCAGGGGCAGCCGCCGCGCGGGCGCCGGCAGGCACCACGTCGCGCGACACCGGGTCCACGGGGAAGCAGTCCTCCTCCACCCCGACGGCGGGAAGTCCGGGTCCTGGTGCCCTCATCAGCCCAGCATCGCTCCTCCCGGGGCCTTGTCCCCCTGTCGGGGGTATACGGAGCCCTTGACGAGCCGCCGCCTCCCGTGGCGGGTGGGATGCCTCGTGGTCAGCTGGGGCACCCGCAGCCCGCCGCGCCGACCGTGCACGGGTGTGGTCGGCTGGGGCAGGCACGTTTCGAGCACGACCGTCCCACCAGTCAGTCGTTCGTACGGAATCGATAGGCCCGCGGTTGCGGTACCCCGACATGGATCACAGCCCAGGGCACCACACGCTGCGTCGGAGGAATGATGGACAAGCCCGGACCGGTGAAGAAGATCGTCGAGGCGGTCACCGATGCCGTGCACGGGGGCCGGCCGACGGTCGAGGTGCCCGGCGCGCCGGGCGTCGAGCCGCCGCCGGTGGCCGAGCCCACCTACCCGAGGGCACCGCTGCCGCCCAAGGCGGACCAGCGGGCGCCGGTCGCGCTCTCTCCGACCGGCCGGGACACCGGCGCCCCCGCAGACGCCGCGTCGCAGAACGGCGGCTACCTCACCACGGCGAACGGCACACGGCTTCCGGACTCCGACCATTCGCTGAGAGCCGGCCCGCGCGGGCCGGTGCTGCTGCAGGACCACCACCTGCGCGAGAAGGTGATGCACTTCGATCACGAGCGGATCCCCGAGCGCGTCGTGCACGCCCGGGGCGCCGCGGCCCACGGCGTCTTCCGCGGCTACGGCACCGCCACAGGCGTCAGCAAGGCGGCGTTCCTGGCCGAAGGCGTCGAGACACCGGTGTTCGTGCGGTTCTCCACCGTGCTGGGCTCCCGTGGCTCCGCCGACACCGTCCGCGACACCCGCGGCTTCGCGACGAAGTTCTACACCACCGACGGCGTCTTCGACCTGGTCGGCAACAACATCCCGGTGTTCTTCATCCAGGACGCGATCAAGTTCCCCGACATCATCCACGCCGGCAAGCCGCACCCGGACCGGGAGATCCCGCAGGCCCAGAGCGCCCACGACACCTTCTGGGACTTCGTCTCGCTGCACACCGAAGCCACCCACCACACCCTGTGGAACATGTCCGACCGGGGCATCCCCCGCTCCTACCGGATGATGGAGGGCTTCGGCGTCCACACCTTCCGCCTCGTGAACGCCGACGGTGTCACCACGCTCGTGAAGTTCCACTGGAAGCCCGGAGCCGGCGTGCACTCCCTGGTCTGGGAGGAGGCCCAGCTGCTGGCCGGTGTCGACCCCGACTTCCACCGCCGCGACCTCGCCGACGCCATCGAGACCGGCAACTTCCCGCAGTGGGAGCTCGGCATCCAGACCTTTCCCGACACGCCGGAACAGACCTTCGAAGGCATCGACCTGCTCGACCCCACCAAGCTCGTCCCCGAGGAGCTCGCCCCCGTACGGCCGATCGGCCTGATGACCCTCAACGCCAACCCGACCAACTTCTTCGCCGAGACCGAACAGGTCGCCTTCCACGTCGGCCACCTGGTGCCGGGCATCGACGTCACCGACGACCCGCTACTCGCCGGGCGGCTCTTCTCCTACCTCGACACCCAGATCAGCCGCCTCGGCGGCCCGAACTTCGCCCAGATCCCGATCAACCGCACCCACGCCCCCGTCAACGACATGCTCCGCGACGGCTTCCACCAGGACGCCGTGCACAGCGGCGTCGCCCCCTACAAGTCCAACTCCCTCGACGGCGGCTGCCCGTTCCTCGCCGGCCCCGGCGAGCACGCCTTCATCGACTTCCCCACTCCGATCGCCGCCGCGGCCAAGGTCCGCGAGCCCCCCGCGTCGTTCGCCGACCACTTCAGCCAGCCCCGCCTGTTCTGGCTCAGCCTGAGCCCGGTCGAGCGAGAGCACGTCATCGCCGCCTACACCTTCGAACTGTCCAAGGTCTACGAGCAGACCATCAGGGAACGGGTGCTGACCGTCCTGGCGGAGGTCGACGACGTGCTCTGCCAGGAGGTCGCCGCAGGCCTCGGGCTGCCCGCGCCGCAGGCGGCCGGCGGGACGGGCGTCGAGGTCGCGCCGAGCCCGGCCCTGTCCCAGGTCGGACAGCGCTGGCCGACCACCGGCCGGGTGCTCGGCATCGTCACCGGCGCCGCCAGCGACCCCTCCACCGTCCGGCAGCTGCGGGAGGCCGCCCTCGACGCCGGGCTGCTGCCGCTGGTCATCGCCCCCACCGGGGCACCCCTGGCCGACGGCCTCGCCGTGCAGCGGACCTACGCCGCCGCACGGTCCGTCGAGTTCGACGCGCTCCTGGTGGTCGGTGCGCCCGCGCCCGGCGCCGACGACCGCGGGGCCAGGGATGCCAAGTCCGGCGCCGTCGCGGGCGGGCAGCAGACGCTCGACTCCCGCGCCGCCCTACTCGTCAACGAGGCCTGGCGGCACGCCAAACCGATCGCCGGCCTCGCCGACACCCGCGCACTCTGGGTGGCAGCGGGAGTCGACCCACAGGCACCCGGCGTGATCACGGCCACCGAGGACGCCGACGCCATCCCCCTGCTCGTGGACCTGCTCAGCGTCCACCGCAGCTGGGAACGATTCCCGGCCTCCGCGAACTGAGGAGAGCCTCGGGTACATGCGAGGCCCCCGGAGCTGTCGCAGCTCGCCCGGGCGTGGGGGCAGCTGCGCAGCCGGGCGGCTACCGCGCGCGGGACCTCCCGGGCGGTGGCCGCGCCCCGCTGGGGCGGCTGGGCGGCCCGTGACGCCCGGGCCCGACCCGGCTGCCGTGCCGTCAGTCCGCCTGGGCCTGCGGCGGCTGCTCGGCGGCGTCCCGTTCAGGGTCGGTGCGGCGGGTGTCGTCGCTCTGCCGCACCCGGTCGATGTGGTCGGTGTTCTTCTCGTCGACCTCGTCCTTCAGGTGCGACAGGTCGGCTGACTTGCGGTGGGCGCGCTCACGGTCGAACTCGTTCATCGGGCTGCCTTCCTGTGTCGGCGGGGCCGTCGTGCGGCGGGTGCACGGGATAAGCCGGGTCAGGCGCCGGTGAGGCGGCGAGCGCCGGCAGCACTGCGACGGTCGATCGCGGCCCTGAAGAGAGCGAACACCGCTCCTCGGAGGGCGGCGGCGGTGAGCACCTCTCGCCAGGTGCGGTCGCGGTCGCCGGCCTGCGGGGCGTCGTTCTTGTGCCCGACCAGACGCCACAGGCGTTTGAGGACTGCACCCGCGACCACCCCTCCGAAGGAGCCGAACAACAGCCCGAGTGGCTTGTACAAGATCTTGCCCATCGCGAACTCCCGGGTTCGGGTGACCGCCCCGGCCGAGCGGCTGACAGGCGCCTGTCCGAAAGGAACACGGCCAATCGCATCCGGCTTCAGTAGGCCACCCTCGATGACGCGTTCACGGGTCAGCTCCGCGCCGAACTCCACGCGGAAGTCCTGGAGAGCGTCGAGGAGCACCACGTGGTCCTCTCGCCGAACAACGGGACAGGCTCATGACCATCGCCGCCTCGGACGAGCGCACGCACATGCCGGAGCTCTTCGCCCGTCAGCACGACCAGGGCCCGTACGTCGGCTGCTACCGCACCGGTAGTGCGCGCGTCGCCATCGACCTCACCGATCTGAAGGTCGCCTCCGAGTGGCAGGCCTTCGCATCCCAGGCCCGACAGGTCGGCTTCGTGGCCGCCCACGCGATCCCCGTGCGGCTGCGCGGGCGGGTGATCGGCACCCTCGGCCTCTTCCAGAGCACGCCCGGACAGCTGAGCGCGGACGACGTCGTGCTCGCCCAGGCACTCGCGGACGTCGCCACCCTCGCGATCCTCCAGCAGCGCACCCTCGACGACAGCGAGCTCGAACGCGGCCAGCTCCAGTACGCGCTGACCAGCCGGATCGTCATCGAACAGGCCAAGGGCATCCTCGCCGAACGCTGGCAACTCCCCCTCGAAGACACGTTCGCCGCCTTCCGCGCCTACGCCCGGGCCCACCAGGTCCCACTCGCCGAACTGGCCGAGGACACCGCCGTCGTCCTCGCGCCCGCCCACCACCCACCGGCGTCGATGCCCGCCCCCGACAAGCCGCACCGCGGCAGCGCGGGTAGCGTGCTGGACGGGGAGGTCGCAAGGGAGCCTCATGTCTGATGCCATCGTCATCGGCGCCGGCCCCAATGGGCTGGTGGCAGCCAACATCCTGGCCGACGCCGGCTGGCAGGTCGACGTCCTGGAGGGCCAACCGGAACCCGGCGGCGCCGTCCGCAGCGACCGGGGAGTCCACCCCGACTACGTCCACGACGTGTTCAGCTCCTTCTACCCCCTCGCCGTGGCCTCCCCCGCCATCGGGGCCCTGGACCTGGAACGTCACGGACTGCGCTGGACCCAGGCACCCACCGTGCTGGCCCACCCGATGCCAGACGGCCGCTGCGCCACCCTGCACCGGGGTGCCGCCACGACGTGCGCGAACCTGGCGAGCGCCTTCGGCGGCGCGGACGCCGAGGCCTGGCAGCGGCTCTCCCGGCTGTGGGACGACCTGGACCCGCACCTCCTGCGAACGCTGTTCACCCCCTTCCCACCGGTGAGGTCCGGCGCCGCGACGGCCGCGCGGCTGCGGGCGGCGGGCGGACTGCGAGCGTTGCGCTTCCTGACCTTGCCGGTACGCCGCCTGGCGCAGGAGGAGTTCACCCAACCGGGAGCCGGCCTGCTGCTCGCCGGGTGCGCCCTGCACGCCGACCTGATGCCCGAGAGCGTCGGCAGTTCGGCGTTCGGCTGGCTGATGGCCATGCTCGGCCAACAGGTCGGGTGGCCCGTTCCGATCGGCGGCGCCGCCGCCCTGACGGACGCGCTGGTACGCCGCCTCGAAGCCCTGGGGGGCCGCATCCACTGCAACGTCCCCGTGGTGGAGGTCGTCGTGCGCGGCGGCCGCGCGCTCGGGGTGCGCACCGCCGACGGCCAGGCGCACCCGGCCCGTCGCGCGGTCCTCGCGGACGTCCCGGCCCCCGCCCTCTACGGCACCCTGGTGGGGTGGGAGCACCTCCCGGCCCGGATGCCGGCGGACCTGCGGCGCTTCCAGTGGGACTTCTCCACCGTCAAGATCGACTGGGCCCTGGCCGGCCCCGTCCCCTGGACAGCGCCCGCAGCCGCCGCAGCCGGGACCGTGCACGTGGGCGCCGACATGGACGAGCTGAGCGACTACGCCCAGCAGCTGACCACCGGCCGACTCCCCCGGCGGCCGTTCCTCCTCCTGGGGCAGATGACCACCGCCGATCCCGCACGGTCCCCGGCCGGAACCCAATCCGCCTGGGCCTACACCCACGTCCCCCAGACGATCACGGACGATCTCGGCCCCGACGCCATCACCGGCCGGTGGGACTCCCGGGAGGCCGAGGCCATGGCGGGACGCATCGAGCAGCAGGTGGAGCGCTTCGCCCCCGGGTTCGGCGCCCGGATCGCCGCCCGGCGCATCCTCACCCCGCCCCTGCTGCAGTCCCTGGACCCGAGCCTCGTCGGCGGCGCCATCAACGGCGGCACCACCGCGCTCCACCAGCAGCTCGTCTTTAGGCCGGTGCCGGGCACCGGCCGCCCCGAAACGCCCGTGACCGGGCTCTATCTGGCTTCGTCGTCCGCCCACCCCGGGGGCGGCGTCCACGGTGCCTGCGGAGCCAACGCCGCCCGCGCGGCCCTGCGCTCGCACCGTCTCCTGGCGGGCCGCGTGCTCTCACCGGGCCTCGCGGCAGCCCAACGCATGCTCTCCGGCCCCCGCGAACGGCACGACTGACGACCACCCGGCCACAGCTCCCGAGCCACGGTCCGGCACAACGCGCACGGAGGAGGAACCGTATGGCACGGCGCCAGCAGTTCGTCGAATGCCCACCGCACGCCGTCTGGGACGTCCTGGCGGACGGCCACCGCTACGCCGAGTGGGTCGTCGGAACCCAGGACATCGACCACGCCGACCCCGACTGGCCGAACGTGGGCGCCGCGTTGCACTACCGGGCCGGCCTCGGCCCGCTCACTGTCAACGACAGCTGCACGGTGCGGATATGCGAGCCCGGCACCCGTCTGGAACTCGAAGCGAAAGCCGACCCCTTCGGCGCCGCCCGCATCGCGTTCACGCTCCTCCCCTGGGGCGACAACACCCTGGTCCTCCTCGACGAACACCCTCTGACCGGCCCCGGCGCGCGGCTCCAGGGGCCGCCGAGCGAACTCCTGCTGCACCTCCGCAACCGCCGGCTGCTCGGCAACCTCGCCCGGATGGCGGTCAGGGAACACCGGCACGCCGCCCCGGGCACCGACCGGCACAGCACGGAGACGGGTCCGTAGCCGGAACGGACAACGACGACGGACCTTCCGCCGGCGCCCCTGCCACTCAGGCGGGGCACGTTTGTCCTGCTCGTGCCGTCGGGGCCACGGCACGTCCGGTCAGCGCGTCGAGGCCGCGCACCGGGTACGCCCCAGCTCTCGAAGCACACGCAACCGCCGTCCAGAGGACTGGTTCGCGATCCCCAACCGAGGGCAGCACCCGGTGCTCCCGGGCCGGATCAGGCCACTGCCGTGCCGTGCGACGTCCAGCCGGGGAGGCGGAAACGCCCCACCAGTCGCCGGAGTCCTGGTTCACTGCAGCGGACGAGGATAGACGTCCGGTATGGGATCCCTGTTCAGACGCAGGCGCAAGAGCAGTGATGAGAAGCGGGACGGCCCCCCGGGGCCCAGCCGGCAGGTGGAGGAAGCCGCCCCGGACGAGCTCGGCGAGCTGCCCCGGCGCTCATGGTGGGCGGTCCTGCGCCGCACCGGCAAGGAGTTCCTGGAGGACGAGCTCCCCGACCGCGCGGCCGCCCTGACCTACTACAGCGTCCTGGCGATCTTCCCGGCGCTCCTCGTCCTCGTGTCCGTGCTCGGCGTCGTCGGGAAGTCGGCGACCGACACCGTCCTGGACAACGTGGAGAAACTCGCCCCCGGCCCCGCCCGCGACATCCTGCGCAACGCCGTCGACCAACTCCAGAACAACAGCGGCACCAGCACCATCCTGATGATCGTCAGCCTGGCCGCCGCCCTGTGGTCGGCCTCCGGCTACGTCGCGGCGTTCATCCGCTCCTCCAACGCCGTCTACGACATCCGCGAAGGCCGCCCCGTCTGGAAGACCACCCCGCTGCGCCTTGGGCTCACCCTGCTCCTGATGGTGCTCCTCGCGGCGAGCGCGGTCATCGTCGTGTTCACCGGCCCGCTCGCGGACCGCGTCGGAAGAGCGCTCGGTGTGGGAAGTACCGCGCTGACGGTGTGGTCCATCGCCAAGTGGCCGGTCCTGGTGCTCCTCGTCGTGCTGATGATCGCCCTGCTGTACTGGGCCGCACCCAACGTCCGCGACCGCGGCGTCCGCTGGATCTCCCCCGGCAGCCTGCTCGCCGTGCTGCTCTGGCTGGCGGCCTCCGCCGGATTCGCCCTGTACGTCGCGAACTTCGCCGCCTACAACAAGACCTACGGCACCCTGGCCGGTGTCATCGTCTTCCTCGTGTGGCTGTGGATCTCCAACCTCGCCATCCTCCTCGGCCTGGAGTTCGACGCCGAACTCTCCCGTGGACGCGCCATCGAGGGCGGCCTGCCGAAGGGCGAGGAACCCTACGTCCGGCCCCGCGACACCCACACATGGCCCGACGACGAACAACCCTGATCCCGGGTCGGTACCCGCCGTCGGGACGAATCGTCACCGCCTCCCGCCCACCCGACGCACACACGGGCGCCCGTAGGTGGCCGAGGAACCGCCCCGGCATCCCCGCCCCCTGTCTCGGAAGGAGGCCGAACCCCACCATGGAACCCCGCTCCGACCCGCAACCACTGCTGCGCGGCACTGCCGAGGCCGTCCACGACCACGACGACCGCGTTCTGCGCCGCCTGCTGAAACAGCTCGCCGAGCAAGCCACCGTCGAGGACCTCTACGCCCTGCGCAGAACAATCCCCCGCCCACCGACCACCGCCCGCGGCCACAGCTGACCCGGACGGCCGGTCTCCGGGAGGACAGACCCGGACCCACCAGGCCGGCCCGGGCGCCGGCTCAACCGAACCGCCATCGGGCACGGCAGGCCCGCAATGTCCACGGGCGGGGCGCACGTCGTTGCAGCCGGCGCCCGTGCCGTCGGCGCTGTCCGTGATGGGGGGCGGCAGGCGGAGCGGCGCCGCGACAGCCCAAGGTCCCGCCTGCCACAGCAGACGGGACCGTTGGTGAGGTGTCAGAGCCGGCCGCGGTAGCCGCCGCTCTCGGTGCCGCGCTCCTCGATGAAGTGCTTGAACCGCTTGAGGTCGCCCTTCACCTGCCGGTCCAGCATGCCGACCATGTCGGCGGCCTTCTCGGCCATACCTCCCGGCTGGAAGTCCATCTCCATCATCACCCGGGTGTGGCTCGCGTCGATCGGCTCGAAGCGGACCATCCCGGTCTGCTTCACGTCCCCGCTGGTCGTGCGCCAGGCGACGTGGTCGTCCGGGACCTGGTCGACGATCTCGGTGTCGAACTCGCGCTTCACCCCGGCGATCTTCGTCTTCCAGTGGTTGTGGCGGTCGTCGATCTGGGTGATCTCCTCGACACCGTCCATGAACTGCGGAAAGGTCTCGAACTGCGTCCACTGGTTGTACGCCATGCTGATCGGCACGTCCACGTCGATCGATTCCTGAACCTTGCTCATCGCTGCACTCACTTCCATGTCGATTCAGCGGTCGTCCACCGCCTGCCCCGCCGGTCCCTGACATGCGGGGCCCGTCACCGATTCGGCCCGCTCCCGGCCCCGTCGGCAACCGCTCCCCACCACCTCCGCGCCGCCCGGAGCGTCCCGATCCGCTGCGCAGCGCCGCCGACGTGCAGCCCCAGGGCCGCACGGCCGACTCACCCACCCGGGGTACACGCCCGCACAAGCCTGCGCACCGGCGGCCCCTCCGGCGGGAAGGGCGGGGAGGTCGGCGGCGAGAAAGGCTGCGCGGTCGCGGATCTCGGACCAGACGGCGGTTGCGGTGCCGCTTCCTGCGCGGGTGGTGGCCGTTCGCCTCGGCGCAGCCCGGGCGGGCGAGCGTGGTGCGGAATCCGGCGACCTCCTGCCGGCACGGCGGGCAGAGGGCGAGGTGGCGTTCGGGCGCCGGATCGGTTGAGCGAGGCCTCGAAGGCCCGTTTGGTGGTGCCCTTCGCTGGGAGCCAGAGGTTGCTGGAATGCCAGCCTTCGCCAGGCTGGTCAGAGTCCGGTCTGCAACAGGAGCAGGGCGAGTAGAGAAGCCTCACTGAGTATCAGAGGGCCTTGCGGTGGGTCCGGCGGGTTGCCTTCCTCAGGCGGACCCGGTAGATCACGAGGAGTCCGACGATCAGCAGTGCGCTGCCCACGGCAATGACGGCCGGGGTGCTGTTGGAGGAGCCGGTCTGCGCCAGGGCGCGGTCGTTGTTATCCGTGTCCGTGTCCGTGTCCTTCTCGGCCAGGACCTCGTCCGCTGATTCGGACGGCGACCCGGGCGCTGCCGATCCGTTCATCGGGGCCGACGTGGAAGGCTGCGCCGAGGGCGGCTCCTGCTCCGACCCCGATGCGGAGGATCGGGCGGACGGGGACGACGACATGGGCTTCGAGGATGTGGCGGGGACCGACGCGGCAGAGGACGGCACAGCCGTCGGGTTGCCGGAAGCCGGGGAGATGGGGGTGATGGAGATGTCGTCGTAGTAGATGACCACGGGCGGCGTCCCTCCGTTCACATACCCCTTCTCGGCCTTCCAGTTCGGCCGGTACAGCCCGATCTTGTGATAAGGGACCGTATCGCGGTGCGGAGCGTTGGTGGTCTGGCTGTAGCTGTTGGGGCCCTGGTGGGATCCCACCTGGGCCCCGTCGAGCCGGGCGGTGATGGAGCCGGGCGTCGTCGCGGTGGACCAGGTGATGTCGAAGGACCACTGGTTCCAGTGTCCGAGCCGTACGGGGCCGAGATCATATTTGATCTCGTTCAGGGGCCCTGCGCCGACGGTCCAGTGGACGATCATTATCCACCGGTCCTCCCTCACCGCGAGGACGACGGCGGGGGTAGTGCCCTCCCCGCCGTGCCACTGGGACACGATGGTCTGGGCCCCGAAGGAGATCCAGTCCTGCGGTAGGTAGTTGGAGAAGGTGTAGCGGTAGCTGCCGTACGGCAGGCGGCTGGTGGCAATCTCGGTGCGGTAGGAGTTCCCCTGGTCGGGCATGGTGAACCGAACAGCCTTGCCCGCGTGTCCACCGGGTGCCGCCACGACGTCCACCGCGCCACTGCCGTCGATGCCCTTGCGGGGCCACATACCGGTGTTGCCGGACTCGAAGCCGTCGCTGAAGGGGATGGAGGTGGACTCCGCAGCCGCAGTGGGGGCGACGGACACGCCTCCCACCACCAATGCGGCCGCAAGAAGTGCACCGACGCGACGGCTGTGACTGTGACGCTGGGACATGAACCATCCTTGGAGCTGAAAGTGACGGTGGCCTTGCAACGCGGTGGCCTGCGACAAGCGGTGGAGCGGATACGTCCTCCCCGCTCTCCCACGCACATCTGGCTTCGGTAGGAGCCGGCTGCCAGTAAGAAGGTCCACGCCGCCCCCCGTCCCGGCTCGTTACCGACGTGTTATCTACGGTCTCGGGAGCACCGACCGACAGCGGGACGAGCCGGTGGCGCCCTCCGGGCGCCGGCGGCCAGCCCGCTCCCAGGGTGAGCCAGGAACTGGCCGTCCGCCAGGTGACAAAGCTGCTGGCCAGCCATCCCGAGCGCCTCGAAGGGGAACGGTGCCCGCAGACTCAAGAAGCTCCTGTCCGACTGCCCGGAGCTGGACAGCCTCGCGACCTGCGTGCGCACCTTCACCGAGACGATGACCGAGCGGAAGGGCACAACCTCGCCGACCGGCTCGAACGGGCCGACGCCGCCCTCCCTGTCCAGCCTCGCCCGCGGCCTCCGCCAGGACTTCGAGGCCGTCACCGCCGGCCTAACGATGGAGTGGAACTCCGGCCGCGTCGAGGGAAACGTAAACAGGGTTAAACGGATCAAGAAGGGACGGATACGGGCGCGCCGGCTTCGGCCTTCTCCACCTGCAGATCCTCCACACGGACTGATCGATAGCACAGCCGGTGACGCTCCACAGCAATGGGATCAGAACGTATGTCGTGGCCACTGTCAGTTCCCTCAGGACGCGGAGGGCCTGTGGGCAACCTAGATCGGGGCTGACACGGCGCGGGTGCAGAACGTTGCCTTCCTCCAGGACAGGGCGGCGGAGGGCGACGTCGTGAGGTTCCAGACGGACGCAGAGGGCAGGCACCGGGCCGTCGGACGGGTCAGCGCCTCCGGCAACTGCACGACGTCGCCGCGTGCCGACCTGACTGCACAGCCTGAAGCATCTGCCTGGCCTCATTCAGCTCGACGGGCGGTACCAGCTCCGGCGCCGCGGCGCCACGGCCGCCAACGTCGCCACGGCGCCCGTTCGCTGGCTGGGCGGGCTCGCGGGATGAGGCGCTCGTGGCGGGAGGGTCGCGGGAGTGTCACAGGCGCGCGACAGGGCGGGTTCGATCGGGGCCTGCGGACTCTTCCCACCTGGTGCATGTCGGCGAACTGCGGTGTCTGTGAGGCCTCTTCGTTCGCACGACATGCCGGCCAGGAGATTCACCCGACCCATCCGTTGTCGATCGGTGTGGTGCCGGAACGTTGCCCGGCTCTGCGGGCCGCCGCCACCCGGTCATACTCCCCAGGGGGAAAGCATGTTCCACCTCACGCGCAGGACGGCGGCGGGCGCCACCACCGAACTCGTAGTCCTCCAGCCGTCTGTCGCCTGTTCCGGCGCCTGCTCGGACGCCGCCCGCGGACCGGAAGGCCCGGTCCGCGACGACGGCACCGAGAGGTCGGCCCCGTCGCGGAGGGCCCGAACGCTGCGTCCCTCAGTGGCTGATGTCCGACGCGGTGGCCTGCGGACGGCCTTCGCCGTCCTGCTCATCGCCGCGGTCACCGGGTGCGCCACGGCGCGGGGCGGCATGCCCGGGCTGCACATGGGGCGGAGGGCGCCCGGGGCCGCAACGGCGAGCGGAACGCCCTTCGC
>NZ_JBIURH010000028.1:0-98804 GCF_044740765.1 Kitasatospora sp. NPDC088346 | reverse complement strand
CACTTCCTTCGGACCGCCTTCCAGCGGGCCCTCCGGGCGCTTCGTTCGTGTTTCCCAGCTTACCAGATGTTTTCCGCTCCGTTTTCCGGAGTTTCGCTCACCCGACTTGCCGGTCTTTCGTGTTTCCAGCTTATCAGACGTTTTCCGCGCCGTTTCCGGGCTTCCCTGTCCGATTCGCCTTCCGCCGGCCCGACCTGACGGCCTGTCCGACGTTCCGAACTCTAGCCGAGAGCCACTCCGAAAAGCGAATCCGACCGCAATCCATTAAAAACACGCACACCAATTCACACCGGGACGCGACAAAGCACGGCCCAGCCGAATACAGAGGGTGTTTCAAGGGATTAGCCGCCCCGGGACCGTCCGCGTAGACACGTGTCCGGTGCTCCCAGCCGAGCGACTAGAGAACACTACGCCCATCCCCCGCGAGAGGCAAACGAGGGCCGCCCGGCGCCGCCGCACCGTCGGAGGACGGCGGGCGGGCCGGGCGGCCACTGCTCAGGAGTCGGTCGGGGTCGGTCGGGGGTCGGTCAGGAGTTGGTCGGGAAGCCCAGGTTGATCCCGCCGTGCGACGGGTCGAGCCAGCGCTGGGTCACGACCTTGCCGCGGGTGAAGAACTGGACGCCGTCCGGGCCGTAGGCGTGGGCGTCGCCGAAGAGCGAGGCCTTCCAGCCGCCGAAGGAGTAGTAGGCGACCGGGACCGGGATCGGCACGTTGATGCCGACCATGCCGACCTCGATCTCGTTCTGGAAGCGCCGGGCCGCACCGCCGTCGTTGGTGAAGATCGCGGTGCCGTTGCCGTAGGGGTTGGAGTTGATCAGCTCCACACCCTCCTCGTACGAGGCGACCCGGACGACCGAGAGGACCGGGCCGAAGATCTCGTCGTTGTAGACGGACATGCCGGGCTTGACGTGGTCGAACAGGGTCGGGCCGAGCCAGAAGCCGTCCGTGGTCGGGGCGCCGGTGGCGTCCTCCGCGGTGATCGTGTGCTTGCGGCCGTCGACGCTCAGCTCGGCGCCGTCGGCGACACCGGACTCCACGTAGGAGGTGACCTTGTCCCGGTGCTGCCCGGTGACCAGCGGGCCCATCTCCGAGTCGCCGTTGCAGCCCGGGCCGACCTTGAGGGTGGCCATCCGGGACTTGATCTTGTCGACCAGCTCGTCGCCGATCGGGTCGACCGCGACCAGGACCGAGACCGCCATGCAGCGCTCGCCGGCCGCGCCGAACCCGGCGTTGATGGCCGCGTCGGCGCTGAGGTCGAGGTCGGCGTCGGGGAGGACCAGCATGTGGTTCTTGGCACCGCCGAGCGCCTGCACGCGCTTGCCGTACCGGGTGCCGGTCTCGTAGACGTACCGGGCGATCGGGGTGGAGCCGACGAAGCTGACCGACTTGATGTCGGGGTGCTCCAGCAGGCGGTCGACCGCGACCTTGTCGCCGTGGACGACGTTGAAGACGCCGTCGGGCAGACCGGCCTCCTTCCACAGCTGGGCCAGGAAGTTCGCGGCGGACGGGTCCTTCTCGGACGGCTTGAGGACGACCGAGTTGCCGGCCGCGATCGCCAGCGGGAAGAACCACATCGGGACCATGGCCGGGAAGTTGAACGGCGAGATGATCGCCACCGGGCCGAGCGGCTGGCGGATCGAGTAGACGTCGATCCCGGTGGAGGCCTGCTCCGTGAAGCCGCCCTTGACCAGCTGCGGGACGCCGCACGCGTACTCCACGACCTCCTGGCCGCGGGCCAGCTCGCCGAGCGCGTCCGCGTGCACCTTGCCGTGCTCGGAGACGATGATCGCCGCCAGCTCGTCCTTGCGGGCGTTGAACAGCTCGCGGAAGTTGAAGAGCACCTGGGTCCGCTTGGCCACCGAGGCCGTGCGCCACTCGGCGAACGCGGCGGACGCGGCCGCCACCGCCTGGTCGACCTCGGCGATCTCCGCGAAGTCGACCTGGCCCGCGACCTGGCCGGTGGCGGGGTCGAAGATGTCGCCGCGCCGGGGCGCGGAGCCGGCGGTGGCGACGGGGGCGCCGCCGATCCAGTGCGTGATGTGCTTGCTCAAGGTCTTCTGCCTCCGAAGTCCGTACGGCGCAGCGCCGCCGGTACCGTGCCGGCACCACCCGGACGACGGCCGGGCGGCGGGAACACGGGGCTCCCGCGCTCAGGTTCCAGTCTGGTGACCGGGCGGGCGGGTCTCAACGAGCAGCATGACGGGGAACGGAGATTCACCCTTACAGGTCGTCGGGGGTACGGCCCTCCGGGCCATCGAGCCCCGGCCCACCCGCGTCCGGCCCACCCGCGTTTGGCCCACCCGCGTTTGGCCCGCCACGAGCCGGCCCGACCGCCTCCGGCCCGCCCCGATCCGGATCGCCGTCCGGGTCGTCGCGCTCGGGGTCGGTCTCCTCCAGGTAGGGGTCGTGCAGGCCGTCCGGCAGGGTGAGCGTCTCCATGAGGTCGAGCCGCAGGTCCTGGGCCCAGTTCTGGGCCCAGGCCTGGAGGGCGGGGCGGTGGGCGCCGGCCAGTTCGGCGGCGCCCTCCAGCCGGTCGGCGAGGACGGCGGGCTGGAAGTCCTCGTCGAGTCCGGCGGTGAGGGCGAGCAGCTCGCCCTCACGGAAGTGGTCGGTCAGCGCGTGGACGGCGGCCAGGTCGGCGGGCAGGGCGCGGTCGCAGAGCTCGAGGACGGCCAGGCCTGCGGCGTCGGCCAGGGCGATCACCGGGACGGGGGCGTCCAGCAGCAGGGGCGGGTGCCGCAGCGGCTCCTTGCGGAGCTCGACCGGGCAGGAGGCGCCGGAGAGCTGGACCCGCCGGGGCGTGCCCGGTTCGGCCCGGACGGGGAAGCCGGAGGCTCGGAGGGTCTCGGCGAGGCCGGCCGCCAGTTCCTCCAGCGGCGGGCCCTCGGTGGCGATCAGTGCCAGTCCGGTGGAACGGCCGACGGCCAGTCCGTGGGCGCGCAGGGCCTCGGTGCCGGCCAGCGCGAGGGCGTGCCGCAGGCAGTACGGCTGGGCGGTCTCCAGCAGCTGGAGGTGCTCCTCGGCGAGCAGGCTCGGGGTCATGCCCCAAGTCTCCCGTCCCGGGGCCGCGGGTGCAGGGGCTGGTTCGGCCGTCGGCCTCATCCGGCGGTGTGGCGGCGGGCCGCCGCGTCGTGCAGGGCCAGTTCCAGCAGGACGGGATCGACCAGGCGGCCTGAGCCGTCCGGGGGGACCAGCCAGCGCAGACCGTGTCGTCGTCGGGCGGGGTGCGGCAGGGCCACCCACAGTCCGGGCCCGGCGACCTTGACGCCGGTGCCGAACCAGCGGGCGGCGGTGCCGACCGGGACGAGGAAGCCGACCTGTCCGGAGCCGGCCAGCACCGGGCCGCCGCCGGGCAGCCGGGTCAGGACGTCGAGGGCCGGCAGGCCGAGTGCATCGGGGACGGACAGCAGGTCCCACTGCTGTCCGGCGGGCAGGAGCAGCAGGGCGGAGCCGGCCCTGGCCCAGTCCTGCCGGCAGCGGTCGGGGTCGGGGGCCGCGCCGGCCAGCCAGCCGAGTGCGGTCTCGTGGGGATTTCCGGGGGCCATGGTGTTTCCTCCGCTCGATGGGTTCTCACCACGGGGAGAGCGGGAGGGGTGTCGGCTCTTACACGGGTGGCTGGGCACGGGACCAGCATGAAGGGGGCGCATCCAGGAATGGACGCGCCCCCTTCGGGGTCGGGTGACCGGTCAGCTGTCGAAGCCCAGGCCGAGGCGGTCGAGCGTGCGGAGCCACAGGTTGCGCCGGCCGCCGTTGTGGTCGGCGCGGTCCAGCGACCACTTGGTGATCTCGATGCCGGCCCAGCGGACCGGCTCCGGCGGGAACGGCAGCGGCTTGCTGCGGACCATCTCCAGCGAGGTCCGTTCGGTCAGCTCGCCGGCCAGCAGGTCGAGCATCACCTCGGCGCCGTAGCGGGTGGCGCCGACGCCGAGGCCGGTGAAGCCCGCGGCGTAGGCGACCTTGCCCCGGTAGGCGGTGTCGAAGAAGGCCGAGAAGCGCGTGCAGGTGTCGATCGCGCCGCCCCAGGCGTTGGTGAAGCGCACGCCCTCCAGCTGCGGGAAGGTCTCGAAGAAGTGCCGGGCGAGGGTTCGGAAGGTCTCCGGCCGCTGGTCGTACTCGGCCCGGACCTTGCCGCCGTAGTTGTAGACGGCGTCGTAGCCGCCCCAGAGGATGCGGTTGTCGGCGGAGAGCCGGAAGTAGTGGAACTGGTTGGCGCTGTCGCCGAGGCCCTGGCGTCCGCTCCAGCCGATCGAGGCGAGCTGCTCGGCGGTGAGCGGCTCGGTCATCAGCGCGTAGTCGTAGACCGGGGCGATGTACGGGCGCACCCGGCGGACCAGCGACGGGAAGACGTTGGTGCCGAGGGCCACCCGCCGGGCGCGGATCCGGCCGTACGGGGTGCGGACGGCCATGCCACTGCCGTACTCGGCGATGTCGGTGGCGCGGGTGCGCTCGTGGATCCGCACGCCCTGGGCCAGGCAGGCGGCCTTGAGCCCCCAGGCCAGTTTGGCCGGGTGGACCATGGCGACGCCGTCCTTGTCCCAGACGCCGCCGAGGAAGGTCGGGGAGTCGACCTCGCGGCGCAGCTCGTCCGCGTCCAGGACGGTGAGGTCCAGGCCGTACTCGGCGACCGCTTCGGCGACCTCGTGGAGTTCGGCGAGCTGGTGGGGCTGGGTGGCGACGTCGATCTCGCCGGTGCGCTCCCACTCGCAGTCGATGCCGTAGCGCTTGACCGCGTCCTCGATGGCCTGGAGGTTGGCGGCGCCCTGGCGCTCCAGCTCGGCGAGTTCGCCGGGCCAGCGCTGGAGGCCGTTGCCGAAGCCGTGGGTGAGGCTGGCCGCGCAGAAGCCTCCGTTGCGCCCGGAGGCGGCCCAGCCGATCTCGTGGCCCTCGACCAGGACGACGTCCAGCGCGGGGTCCCGCTCCTTGGCGATCAGTGCCGTCCACAGGCCGGAGTAGCCGCCGCCGACGACCAGCAGGTCGCAGGTGGTGTCGCCGACCAGGGCGGGCAGGGCCTGCGGCCGGCCCGGATCCTCCAGCCAGAAGGGGGTCGGCTGGACGTCACTGAGCGCACGGGCGGAGTCCATGCTCTATCAGCTACTTTCTGGTCGTCGATGGTGTCGCGCGGCCTGCCGGTCGGGGTGTCAGGCGCGCGCCTTTCGTCGGTTGCCGATCGTCTGGCCGACGACGGTGAGGACCACCGCGGCGAGGAACATCGCGGTACCGATCACATTGACCTGGACCGGGATGCCGCGCTGGGAGGCGCCCCAGACGAACATCGGGAAGGTGACCGTGGTCGGTCCCGAGTTGAACTGGGTGATGATGAAGTCGTCGAAGGAGAGCGCGAAGCTGAGCAGCGCGCCGGCGGCGATGCCGGGGGCGGCCAGCGGCAGGGTGATCTTGAGGAAGGTCTGCAGGGGCGTGGCGTAGAGGTCCTGGGCGGCCTGCTCCAACCGGGGGTCCATGCTCATCACGCGGGCCTTGACGGCGGTCACCACGAAACTGAGGCAGAACATGATGTGCGCGATCAGGATGGTGGTGAAGCCGAACGGGATGCGCATGTTGAGGAAGAGGGTGCCGAGCGAGGCGGCCATCACGACCTCGGGCATCGCCATCGGCAGGAAGATCATCGCGGTGGTGGCGGACCGGCCGCGGAAGCGGTAGCGGGCCAGTGCGAAGGCGACCATGGTGCCCAGCACGGTGGCGCCGAGGGTGGCCAGGGCGGCGATCTTCAGGCTGAGGGTGAGCGAGCCGCACATGTCGGCGACACCGCAGGGGTCGGTCCAGGCGTCGGTGGAGAACTCCCTCCACTCGTAGTTGAACTTGCCCGCGGGCTTGTTGAACGAGAAGGCGAGCACCACCAGGTTCGGCAGGACCAGGTAGGCGAGGGCGAGGATGCCGGCCAGGACGACGAGGTTCCGGCGGACCCATGCGATCGATCGGGTCATCAGACCAGGTCCTCCGTTCCGGCCTTCTTCATGTAGACCGTCACCATGCCCAGGATCAGGGCCATCAGGATGAAGCTCAACGCCGCCGCGGTGGGGTAGTCGAGCACGTTCAGGAACTGCTTCTGGATGCCGTTGCCGACCATCTGCTCGCTCGGCGAGCCGAGCAGCTGGGCGTTGATGTAGTCGCCGGAGGCCGGGATGAAGGTGAGCAGGGTGCCGGCCACCACGCCGGGCAGCGAGATCGGGAAGGTGACCTTGCGGAAGGTGGTGAACGGCCGTGCGTACAGGTCGCCGGCCGCCTCGTGCAGCCTCGGGTCGATCCGCTCCAGCGAGGTGTAGAGCGGAAGGATCATGAACGGCAGGAAGTTGTACGTCAGACCGCAGACCACCGCGAGCGGAGTGGCCAGCACCCGGTGCCCGGAGGTCAGGCCCACGGCGTCGCTGAGGTCCAGCAGGTGCAGCGCGTTGAGGCCGCCCACCACCGGGCCGCCGTCCGACAGGATGGTCTTCCAGGCCAGGGTGCGGATCAGGAAGCTGGTGAAGAACGGCGCGATCACCAGGATCAGGATGACGTTGCGCCAGCGCTTGCTCGCCTTGAAGGCGATCGTGTACGCGAGCGGGTAGCCGATGGCCAGGCAGAGCAGGGTGGCGGTGGCCGCGTACGAGAACGAGCGGACGAAGTGCCAGCGGTACTCGACCAGGGCGTCCCAGTAGGTGGCGACGTGCCAGGTGACCCGGAAGCCCTCCTCCAGCGAGCCGGTCTGCAGCGACGTGGAGCCCTGGTAGACCATCGGTACCGCGAAGAAGACCACCAGCCAGGCGATGCCGGGCAGCAGCAGCCAGTACGGGGTGAGTCTGCGGCGGGTGCGCCGGGGCTCGGCGAGCGGCACGACCTGGGCCGGCGCCGCCTCGGTGGTGGTGGTCATGCCGCCTCCTCCGCGGTGCCGGCGTCGATCGCCTGGGTGGCGTCCATGCCGAAGGAGTGGGCCGGGTTCCAGTGCAGGACGACCGGGGCGCCGGCGGCTATCCGCACGTCGCGGTCCATGTTCTGCTCGAAGACGGCGAGCTCCTGGCCGGTCTCGGCGCGCACCACGTACTGGGTGGAGACGCCGATGAAGCTGGAGTCGACCACCGTGCCGGCGACCTGGTTGCGGCCGTCGGCCACCACCGTGTCGGCGTGCGCGATGGTGATCTTCTCGGGGCGCACCCCGAGGTGGACCCGGGTGGCGTCGGTGGCGCAGCGGGCCTTCGGCAGGGCGAGCCGGACGCCGGAGGCGCTCAGCAGCAGGTCGTCGCCCGAGCGGCCGGTGACCTCGGCGGGGATCAGGTTGGACTGGCCGAGGAAGTTCGCCACGAAGGTGGTGGCCGGGTTCTCGTACAGGTCGGCGGGGGCGCCGAGCTGCTCGATCCGGCCGCCGTTCATCACCGCGATGGTGTCGGCCATGGTCATGGCCTCCTCCTGGTCGTGGGTGACGTGGACGAAGGTGATGCCGACCTCGGTCTGGATCCGCTTGAGCTCCAGCTGCATCTGGCGGCGCAGCTTGAGGTCGAGGGCGCCGAGCGGTTCGTCGAGCAGCAGCACCTGGGGGTGGTTGATCAGGGCGCGGGCGACCGCGACGCGCTGCTGCTGGCCGCCGGAGAGCTGGTGCGGCTTGCGGCGGGCCATCGGGCCGAGCTCGACCAGGTCGAGCATCTCCTCGACCTGCTTGCGGACGTCCTTGCGTCCCCGGCGGCGCAGCCCGAACGCGACGTTCTCGAAGATGTCGAGGTGCGGGAAGAGCGCGTAGCTCTGGAAGACGGTGTTCACCGGGCGCTTGTACGGCGGCAGTGCGGTGACGTCCTGGCCGCCGATCACCACGGTGCCGCCGCTGGGCTCCTCCAGGCCGGCGATCATGCGCAGGGTGGTGGTCTTGCCGCAGCCGGACGCCCCGAGCAGGGCGAAGAACGAGCCCTGGGGCACGGTCAGGTCGAGCGGGTGGACGGCGGTCGACGCGCCGTAGGTCTTGCTGATGCCGGTGAGGCGAACGTCTCCGCCGGCGGCCGCGGTGTCGCGCAGCTGCTCCGTCATGGTGTCCCTCTGTCAGATGCCGTACTGGGTGCCCGGAGGCCGAGTGGTGGTCAGGCGCCGATCAGCTTGGAGAACTTGTCCTCGAAGTCGCTCTCCTCGGCCTCGGTGAGGCTGCGGAACGCGTGCACCTTGGCGGCCATCTCCGGGGTGGGGATGACCAGCGGGTTGGCGGCCGTGTCCGGGTCGAGCGCGGCGAGCTCGGCCTGGACCCCGGTGACCGGCGACACGTAGCCGATCCCGGCGGTGAGCGCCGCGGCGACCTTCGGCTGGTAGTAGAAGTCGATCAGCAGTTCGGCGTTCTTCTTGTGCTGGGCCTTGGCGGGGATCAGCATGTTGTCGGTCGAGGAGACGTATCCGTGGTCCGGGATGACGAACTCGATGTCCGGGTTGTCCGCCCGCAGCTGGATCAGGTCCCCGCCCCAGGCGACGCAGGCGGCGATGTCGCCGGAGGAGAGCTCCTGGCCGTAGTCGTTACCGGTGAACTTGCGGATCTGCTTGCTGTCGACGGCCTTCTGCAGGCGGTGGATGGCCGCGTCGTAGTCGTCGGCGGTGAACTTCGCCGGGTCCTTGCCCATCTCCAGCAGGACCATCCCGACGGTGTCCCGCATCTCGGAGAGGAAGGTGACCCGGCCCTTGAGCTCGGGGTCGTCCAGCAGCTGGGTGACGCTGGTGACGGCCTTCCCGCCGGTGGCCTTCTTGTTGTAGGCGACCACCACCTGGATGCCGGCCCAGGGGTAGGAGTACTGCCGGTTCGGGTCCCAGTCCGGGGTCCGCAGGCGGTCCTCGATGTTGGTCACGGCGTGCGTGAGGTTGGCGGGGTTGAGCCGCTGGGCCCAGCCGAGCCGGATCAGCCGGGCGGCCATCCAGTCGGTGAGCACCATCAGGTCGCGGCCGGTGTCCTGGCCGGACGCGAGCTGGGGCTTGACCTTGCCGAAGAACTCGACGTTGTCGTTGACGTCCTCGGTGTAGCGGACCTTGATGCCGGTGGCCGCCTCGAACTCGTCGAGGGTGGCGTGCTTCTGCTCGTCCTGGGCGTCCACGTCGATGTAGAGCGGCCAGTTGGAGAAGTTCACCGCCTTCTCCTCGTCGGAGTGGTCGGGGGCGGCGACCGCGTCACCGGTGGCGGAGCTCCTGGCCGGCGGGATGCCGCAGGCGGCAAGGGTGCCGGCACCCGCGGCGACGGCGCCGGCCTGCAGCAGGGCGCGCCGGGACAGCGCGGCCCGGCCTCCGGTCAGACTGCGTTCCCAGGCCTTGCGGACCGGGTCCGGCAGGCTGCCGGTGATCTCGTTGAGCTCCATGCGGGGACACCCTCCTGGGGGAAGAGGACGGGAGACGACGGGGGTTATCGGTCTCCGAAGATCGTGCGGTGCCAGTCCTTGCGGGCCACCGCCGTGGTGTCGAACATGACGTGCTTGACCTGCGTGTACTCGTCGAGCGAGTACTGCGACATGTCCTTGCCGTAGCCGGAGGACTTGTAGCCGCCGTGCGGCATCTCGCTGATGATCGGGATGTGGTCGTTGACCCAGACGCACCCGGCGGCGAGCTCCCGGGTGGCCCGCAGCGAGCGGTGCACGTTGGTGGTCCAGGCGGAGGCCGCCAGACCGTACGGGGTGTCGTTGGCCAGCCGCAGGCCCTCGTCGTCGCCCTCGAAGGGCAGCACGACCAGCACCGGGCCGAAGATCTCTCCCTGCACCACCTCGCTGTCCTGCGGGGCGCCGGTGATCAGGGTCGGCCGGTAGTAGGCGCCGCGCGTGAGGTCGCTGCCGTCGTGGCCGACGGCCGGGGCCTCGCCGCCCGTCACCACGGTGGCGCCGTGGGCGCGGGCCCGGTCGACGAAGCCGGCCACCCGGTCCCGGTGGGTGTACGAGACCAGCGGCCCGAGGTCGGTGCGCGGGTCGAGCGGGTCGCCGAGCCGGACGGCGGCGAACAGCTCGGCCACGCCGGCGACGAAGGCGTCGTACAGCGGGCGCTGGACGTACGCGCGGGTCGCGGCGGTGCAGTCCTGGCCGCTGTTGATCAGCGAGGCGGCGACCGCGCCGTGCACGGCGGCCTCCAGGTCCGCGTCGTCGAAGACCACGAACGGGGCCTTGCCGCCGAGCTCCAGGTGGGTGCGCTTGACGGTCGCGGTGGCCAGCTCGGCGACCCGCTTGCCGACCGGCGTGGAGCCGGTGAAGGACACCATCGCGACACCGGGGTGCGAGATCAGGTGCTCGCCGGCCGGTCGGCCCGCGCCGGTGACCACGTTGACCACACCGTCGGCGATGCCCGCCTCGGTGCACGCCCGGGCGAACATCAGCGAGGTCAGCGGGGTGAGCTCGGCGGGCTTGAGCACGATGGTGTTGCCGGCCGCGATCGCCGGGAGGACCTTCCAGGCGGCCATCTGCAGCGGGTAGTTCCACGGCGAGATCGAGCCGATGACGCCGATCGCCTCGCGGCGGACGTACGAGGTGTGGTCGCCGGAGTACTCCCCGGCCGCCTTGCCCTCCAGGTTGCGGGCGGCGCCCGCGAAGAAGGAGGTGTTGTCGACCGTGCCGGGGACGTCGAACTCGGTGGAGAGCTTGATCGGCTTGCCGGTCTGCGCGGTCTCCGTCCGGGCGAACTCCTCGGCGTGCTCGCCGAGGATCGCCGCCAGCTTCAGCAGCGCCTCCGAACGCGCGCCCGGGGTCGCGCCGGACCACTCGGGGAACGCGGCCCGCGCGGCGGCGACGGCCGTGTCGACGTCGGCGGTGGAGGCCAGCGTGACCCGCTGGACGACGCTGCCGTCGGCCGGGTTGACGACCTGGAAAGGTTCGCTGCCGGTGCCCTCGGTCAGCCGGCCCGCGATGTACTGCGCGCCCGCGCTGAAGTCGGTCAGGTCCATCAGTTCCTCCATGTGCCCGGTGGTTCGACGGCAGCGGCGTGGGGGTGCCGCTGCCGTCATGCTGCACGCGTCGACGAGTCGGATCCGGTACTGCGCGGGTACGGCTGGTCGAGTCGCGCCTGGCAGCTCCGGATCGGCCCGCGAGGTCGAATCGCCGGGATTGTGTGGATCCTGGCAGGCCCTGTCGGCGCCCACAAGGGATTCCGCTGTTGCCATCTGGTTACGCGACGGATTCCGGCGGCACGTGCGCTCAGCGCCACTGCCGACTCGCTGACGATGCCCGTTCCGGCGACCGGGTGACAAGGGTCACTGCGACAGGCCGCGCTCCGAGTGCCTTACAGGGTGCAAGGCTGCATCCGGATGACAGGGCGTCGTGGAGATGGATGATTTACCTGACACTCTGAACCGCAGGAGGACCCGCGATGCTCCCCACCGTCGCCCGCGTGCTCGACCTGGACGTGATGCGGCGCGGCCTGCCCCAGGTGGTGGCCGGCGCGGAGCACCTGGAGCGCCCGATCCGCTGGGTGCACGTCAGCGAGCTGCCCGACGTCGCCGGCGTGCTCCAGGGCGGCGAGCTGGTGCTCTCCACCGGCATCGCGCTGCCCGAGGACCGCGAGGGCCTGGCCCGCTACGTCCGCGAGCTCACCGAGGTCGGCGTGGCCGGGCTGGTCATCGAGTTCGGGCGGCGCTACTTCGACTCGCTGCCGCGCGCCCTGGTGCACGCCGCCGAGCAGCGCGGGCTGCCGCTGATCGTGCTCCGCCGCGAACTGCGCTTCGTCGCCGTCACCGAGGCCGTGCACGCGCTGGTGGTCAACGCCCAGCTGGAGCAGCTGCGCACCTCCGAGGCGGTGCACCAGATCTTCAACGAGCTGGCCACCGAGGGCGCCGAGCCGGGCGAGGTGGTCCGCCAGGTCGCCCAGCTGGCCGGGGCGCCGGTGGTGCTGGAGAACCTCGCCCACCAGGTCCTGGCCCACGACCCGGCCGGCCGGCCGGAGGCCGAGCTGCTGGAGGGCTGGGAGCGCCGCTCCCGCGGGGTCCGCCCGCCCGGCCGCACCGGCCACGACCCGCGCAGCGGATGGCTGGTCACCACGGTCGGCGCGCGCGGGCAGGACTGGGGCCGGCTGGTGCTGGTCGACGAGCCCGGTCCGCTGCCGGAGGGCGTCCAGCACCGGCACACCATGATGCTGGAGCGCGGCGCGGCGACCCTCGCCCTCAACCGGCTGGTGGTCCGCGACCGGGAGAGCCTGGAGCGCCAGACCCACCGCACCCTGCTCTCCGGGATCCTGACCCACGCGCTGACCGTCTCCGAGGTGGCGCTGCGCGCCCAGGCACTGGGGGTGCCGCTGGAGGGCCGCCGGCTGGTCGGGGTGGTGCTGCGCCGGCGCCAGGGGCCGATCCCGGCCGCCCTGGAGGCCCAGGCCCGGCTGCGCGACTTCACCGAGCTGGCGGCCACCGCGATCCGGACCGCCCGGCTGTCCGCCCTGGTCGGCGCGTTCGACGACGAGGGCGTCGGGCTGCTGGTCGCGCTCGGCTCCCAGCAGGACGAGCACGCCGCGCTGGAGGCCTTCGCCGCCGCCCTGCGCAAGCTGCTCGCCGAGGCGACCCGGGAGCCGACCGCGGCACTCCCCCAGCCGGTGATAGCCGTGGGCTCCTCGGTCGGCTCGGTCCGGGACGCCCGGCGCACCCTGCTGGAGGCCACCCAGGTCGCCGACGCCGCCCTGCACGACGTCCCCGGCGGCCGGGCCGCCGCGTACTACCGGCTCCCGGACGTCCGGCTGCGCGGTCTGCTGCACCTGCTGCGCGACGACGAGCGGCTGCAGACCTACGTCGAGCGCGAGCTCGGCCCGCTGCTCGCGTACGACGCGGAGCACGGCGGCCAGTTGGTCCGGATGCTGCGGATCTACCTGGAGCAGGGCCGCAACAAGTCGGCGGCGGCCGACGCGGCGCACCTGTCCCGGCCGTCGTTCTACGACCGGCTGCACAAGGTCGAGCGGATCCTCGGGGTCGACCTCGACCAGGTCGAGTCCTGCCTGTCGCTGCACGTGGCGCTGCTGGCCCTGGACGCGGTGCGCCGCTGACAGGCGTCAGCGGCGCCCTCCGTGCGGCCGGTTCAGACCCCGGCGACCTGGCCCCAGACCTGGTGGAACCCGGGCCGCTCGGCGGAGGTGACGTCGCGCATGGTGTGCAGCCGGGCCCGCATCTCGTCGGTCGGGAAGATCAGCGGTTCCTCGGCCAGCGCCGCGGTCTCCTCGTCGGAGCTGCCCGCGAGCACGTCGCGGGCGGCCGGCACGGGGCAGATGTACTGCACGAAGGCGGCGAGCTCGGCGGCCACCTCGGGCTGGTAGTAGTGGTCGATCAGCAGCTCGGCGTTGCGCTTGTGCAGCGCGCGGTCCGGGACCATCAGGCTCTCCGCCCACAGCTCGCCGCCCTCCTCGGGCACCACGAACTCGATGTCCGGGTTCTCGGCCTTCAGCTGGATCGCGTCGCCGGAGTACGCCTGGCAGGCGACGGCCGCGCCCGAGGCCAGGTCGCTGGTGTAGTCGTTGCCGGTGAAGCGGCGGATGTGGCGGCCGTCGACCAGCTTCTGCACCCGGGCCATCGCCCGGTAGGCGTCGTCGGCGGTGAACGCGGAGATGTCCGCGCCCTGGGCCAGCATCAGCAGGCCGAGCGCCTCGTCCATGCCGGCGAAGAGCGTCACCCGGCCCTTGAGGTCCGGGGCCCAGAGGTCGGCGGTGCTGCGGATCTCGCGGCCCAGTGCCTTGCGGTTGTAGGCGATCCCGGTGATCCCGGACTGCCAGGGCACGCTGTGCGCGCGCTCCGGGTCGAAGGCGGGCCGGCTGAGCTGCGGGTCCAGGTGGCGGGTGACGTTCGGCAGGTTGGCCCGGTCGAGCGACTGCACCCAGCCGAGCGCCACGTAGCGCGCCGCCATCCAGTCGCTGATCACCATCAGGTCGCGTCCCGGCGCCCCGCCCTGGGCGAGCACCGGGCTGATCTTGCCGAAGAACTCGTCGTTGTCGTTGATGTCCTCGCTGTACTCGACCTCGATCCCGGTCCGCTCGGTGAACTCCTCCAGCGTCGGACGCTTCCCGGAGCCCTCCTCCACGTCGATGTACTGGGTCCAGTTGGAGAAGACGAGCGAGGCGTCGGACTCCGAGCGGTCCGGCACCGAGCGGCGCTCGGCCGGCACGTAGGCGGGGGCGATGCCGCAGGCGGACAGCGGGCCGAGGCCGAGCAGACCGGCGGCCCCGATCACGGAACGGCGGGAGAGCGTGGTGACCATGGGGGGAGGTTCTCCAGACATAGGACGGCCCCGGGCAGCGCTGCCCGGGGCCGCGGTGCGGAGCTGGGGAGGGGTCAGACGGTGTGCGCGTCGGCCACGGTGAGGGCCTCGTCGAGGACGGCCAGGCCGCTCTTGGCCTCCTCCTCGGTCACGGTGCACGGCGGCACCACGTGGAAGCGGTTCATGTTCACGAACGGCCACAGGCCGCGCCGCTTGCAGGCAGCGGCCAGCTCGGCCATCGGCGCGTTGGCGGCGCCGGCCGCGTTGTACGGCACCAGCGGCTCGCGGGTCTCGCGGTCCTTCACCAGGTCGAGCGCCCAGAACACGCCCAGGCCGCGGACCTCGCCGATCGAGGGGTGACGCTCCGCCAGCTCGCGCAGGCCCGGTCCGAGCACGGTCTCGCCGATGTGCTTGGCGTTCTCCACGATGCCCTCCTCGGCCATCGTGTTGATCGTCGCCACGGCGGAGGCGCAGGCCAGCGGGTGGCCGGAGTAGGTGAGCCCGCCGGGGAAGGGCCGCTCGGCGAAGGTCGCCGCGATCTCGGCCGAGATCGCCACGCCGCCCAGCGGCACGTAGCCGGAGTTGACGCCCTTGGCGAAGGTCAGCAGGTCGGGGGTGATGCCCCAGTGGTCGGCGGCGAACCACTCGCCGGTCCGGCCGAAGCCCGCCATCACCTCGTCGAGGATGAAGACGATGCCGTACCGGTCGCAGATCTCCCGGACCCCGGCCAGGTAGCCGGCCGGCGGGATCAGGATGCCGGCCGTGCCGACCACGGTCTCCAGGATGATCGCCGCGACGGTGCCCGGGCCCTCGAAGGCGAGCACCTGCTCCAGGTGCGCCAGCGCGCGCTCGCACTCCTGCGCCTCGTTCTCGGCGTGGAAGTTGGAGCGGTACGCGTACGGCCCCCAGAAGTGCTTGATGCCGGAGACGCCGGTCTCGTTGGCCCAGCGGCGGGGGTCGCCGGTCAGTGCGATCGCGTTGGCGGTGGCGCCGTGGTAGGAGCGGTAGGTGGAGAGCACCTTCTGCCGGCCGGTGTGCAACCGGGCCATCCGGACGGCGTTCTCGTTGGCCTCGGCGCCGCCGTTGGTGAAGAAGATCTTGTCGAGGTCGCCGGGGGTGCGCTCGGCGATCAGCCGGGCCGCCTCGCTGCGGGACTCCTGCGCGAAGCCGGGGGCGATGGTGCAGAGCTTCCCCGCCTGCTCCTGGATCGCGGCGACCACCTTCGGGTGCTGGTGCCCGATGTTGGTGTTCACCAGCTGCGAGGAGAAGTCGAGGTAGCGGTTGCCGTCGTAGTCCCAGAAGTAGGAACCCTCGGCGCCGGCCACCGCGAGGGGGTCGATCAGCGCCTGGGCGGACCACGAGTGGAAGACGTGTGCGCGGTCGGTGGCCTTGACGGCCTGCCCGGCAGCCGAGTCAGCGGTGGGGATGCTCATGCCGCAAGCGTAGGGAAATCCGCCCCCCGCCTGCAGGTGCATCGTGTCAGGCGGTCCCCGCGTCGGCCGACAGCTTGACAGGGGTGCGCGGACAGCGGAACGGGCGCGGGGCCGGCGGCCGTACGCCTCCGAGGAGGCCGGGCCGCGCGGTTCCCCGCGCCCGTGGGCGGCTGTCCGTACCGGGACGGACGCCGGACGGCGCCGAGGGGCGCCGGACGACTAGATCGCGGTCATCACGTGCTTGACGCGGGTGTAGTCCTCGAAGCCGTAGGAGGAGAGGTCCTTGCCGTAGCCGGACTTCTTGAAGCCGCCGTGCGGCATCTCCGCGACCAGCGGGATGTGGGTGTTGATCCAGACGCAGCCGAAGTCCAGGCGGCGGGACATCCGCATGGCACGGGCGTGGTCCTTGGTCCAGACCGAGGAGGCGAGGGCGTAGTCCACCCCGTTGGCGTAACCGACGGCCTGGTCCTCGTCGGAGAACTTCTGCACGGTGATGACCGGGCCGAAGACCTCGTTCTGGATGATCTCGTCGTCCTGGTTCAGGCCGGAGACGACGGTGGCGGCGTAGAAGTAGCCGACCTCGCCGACCCGGTGACCGCCGGCCTCGACCTTGGCGTGCGCGGGCAGCCGCTCGATGAAGCCGGCGACCTGCTTGAGCTGGTTGGCGTTGTTCAGCGGGCCGTACAGCACGTCCTCGTCGTCGATGCCGCCGGTCTTGGTGTCGGCCGCGGCCTTGGCCAGCGCCTCCACGAAGGCGTCGTGGATCGACTCGTGCACCAGCACGCGGGTGGCGGCGGTGCAGTCCTGGCCGGCGTTGAAGTAGCCCGCCACCGAGATGCCCTCGACGGCCTCGGCGATGTCCGCGTCCTCGAACACCACGACGGGGGCCTTGCCGCCCAGCTCCAGGTGGACCCGCTTGACGTCCTTGGCGGCCGACTCGGCGACCTGGATGCCGGCCCGAACGGAGCCGGTGATCGAGGCCATCGCGGGGGTGCGGTGCTCGACCATCAGGCGGCCGGTCTCGCGGTCGCCGCAGATCACGTTGAACACGCCGGCCGGCAGGTCGAGGTCGCGGAGCACCCCGCCGATGATCTCGGCGAGCAGCACGGTGGACGCCGGGGTGGTGTCCGAGGGCTTGAGGACGACGGTGTTGCCCGCGGCGATGGCCGGGGCGAACTTCCAGACGGCCATCATCATCGGGTAGTTCCACGGCGCGACCTGGGCGCAGACGCCGACCGGCTCGCGGCGCACGATCGAGGTCATGCCGTCCATGTACTCGCCCGCGGCCTTGCCCTCCAGCAGGCGGGCGGCGCCGGCGAAGAAGCGCAGCTGGTCGACCATCGGGCCGATCTCCTCGGAGAGGGTCAGCCCGCGCGGCTTGCCGGTGTTGCGACACTCGGCGTCCACGATCTCGTCGGCGCGCGCCTCGACCGCGTCGGCGACCTTCAGCAGCAGCTTCTGCCGGGTGCTCGGGGTGGCGTCCCGCCAGGCCGGGAACGCGGCGTCGGCGGCGGCCATGGCCGCGTCCACATCGGCCTCACCGGACAGCGGCGACGTCGCGTACACCTCGCCGGTGGTGGGGTCGATCACGTCCAGCGTGCGGCCGTCGGCCGCATCGACGAACTCACCGTTGATGTAGTTGCGCAGCGTACGAAGCTCGCTCACGGGTCTCTCCTACGGTCTGGCCTGCGGCGTTGCAGTTCCGGCGCCAGGGTACTCCGGCACCGCGCGAGGCGGACCCGACGAAACGGCAGGTCCGCTGTCCTCATGTGGACGTGTTCACGCGTTCGCGTGTACCTGGCCAGACTATCGCGCCACCTGGCGGTATCGACAGGAGTTCCGCAGAAGAACGACGCAATCCGTACCGATTTTTCGAAACCGCGACGAAATCAGCAGTCGGACGGGTTGCGCACCCCGGGCCGATCGGGCACAGTGGCGACGTGGCCAACCGCGACCGGAACGCCAGCGTTCCCCTCGACGCCGCCTCCAAGGCGATCATCGAGCAGCTCCAGGAGGACGGGCGCCGCCCGTACGCCGCCATCGGCAAGGCCGTCGGCCTGTCGGAGGCGGCCGTGCGCCAGCGCGTCCAGAAGCTGCTCGATCAAGGCGTGATGCAGATCGTCGCCGTCACGGACCCGCTCACCGTCGGATTCACCCGTCAGGCGATGGTCGGGATCCGCATCGAAGGCGACATCGAACCCGTCGCCGACGCGCTGGCCGCCCTCGACGAGGTCGACTACGTGGTCTGCACCGCAGGCTCGTTCGACCTGCTGGCCGAGCTGGTCTGCGAGGACGACGAGCACCTGCTCGAACTGATCAACAAGCGCATCCGCGCGCTTCCCGGCGTGCGGAGCACCGAGAGCTTCGTTTATCTGAAGCTCCGGAAACAGACCTACACCTGGGGCACCCGATGAGCGCCGACCCGGCACAGAAGGACCTTTCGAAGACCGCCTACGACCACCTGTGGATGCACTTCACCCGCATGTCGTCGTACGAGAACTCCCCCGTGCCGACCATCGTGCGCGGTGAGGGCACCTACGTCTTTGACGACAAGGGCAAGAAGTACCTCGACGGCCTCGCCGGCCTGTTCGTGGTCCAGGCCGGCCACGGCCGCGAGGAGCTGGCCGAGGCCGCCGCCAAGCAGGCCAAGGAGCTCGCCTTCTTCCCGGTGTGGAGCTACGCCCACCCGAAGGCCGTCGAGCTGGCCGAGCGCCTCGCCAACTACGCCCCGGGCGACCTCAACAAGGTCTTCTTCTCCACCGGTGGCGGCGAGGCCGTCGAGACCGCCTGGAAGCTGGCCAAGCAGTACTTCAAGCTCACCGGCAAGCCGACCAAGTACAAGGTCATCTCACGCGCCGTCGCGTACCACGGCACCCCGCAGGGCGCCCTGTCGATCACCGGCCTGCCGGGCCTGAAGGCCCCGTTCGAGCCGCTGGTGCCGGGCACCCACAAGGCCCCGAACACCAACATCTACCGCGCCCCCGCCTTCCTGGCCGGCCCCGACGGCACGGTGGACCCGGAGGCCTACGGCCGCTGGTGCGCCGACGAGATCGAGGTCGCCATCCTCAACGAGGGCGCCGACACCGTCGCCGCCGTCTTCGTCGAGCCGGTGCAGAACGCCGGCGGCTGCTTCCCGCCGCCGCCCGGGTACTTCCAGCGCCTGCGCGAGATCTGCGACCGCCACGACGTGCTGCTGGTCTCGGACGAGGTCATCTGCGCCTTCGGCCGCCTGGGCACCATGTTCGGCGCCGACAAGTTCGGCTACCAGCCCGACATGATCACCTGCGCCAAGGGCATGACCTCGGGCTACTCCCCGATCGGCGCCACGATCATCTCGGACCGCCTGGCGGAGCCGTTCTACAAGGGTGACAACACCTTCCTGCACGGCTACACCTTCGGCGGCCACCCGGTGTCCTCCGCGGTCGCGCTGGCCAACCTCGACATCTTCGAGCGCGAGGGCCTCAACCAGCACGTGCTGGACAACGAGGCGAACTTCCTCGGCACCCTGAACAAGCTCCGCGACCTGCCGATCGTCGGCGACGTCCGCGGCAACGGCTACTTCTACGGCATCGAGCTCGTGAAGGACAAGGTCACCAAGGAGTCGTTCAACGACGACGAGGTCGAGCGCGTGCTCTACGGCTTCCTGTCGAAGGCGCTCTTCGACAACGGCCTGTACTGCCGCGCCGACGACCGTGGCGACCCGGTCGTCCAGCTGGCCCCGCCGCTGATCTCGAACCAGTCGACCTTCGACGAGATCGAGCAGATCCTGCGGACCAGCCTCACCGACGCGTGGGCGAAGCTCTGACCCCTCCCCCACCCTCCGCCGCCAGGGCGGTCCCGGCCTCCGGGACCGCCCTGCGGTGTTTCCCCCGAGCCCCGGTCGGCCACCCGGTCGGTGGTCCGCCGGGACCGCCGGGACCGCCGGGACCGCCAGGTCCGCCAGGTCCGCCAGGTCCGCCAGGTCCGCCAGGTCCGCCAGGTCCGCCACCGGGTTTCGGCCGGGACAAGGTTTTCCGGACCCAACACGCCGGATTGGTGACGATTTGCCCCCGGATGGGCCAGTGTGCCGCAACCACGGGGAGCCCCGGTCGTTCTAATCTGACGACTGTCATATCCCTGCGCAGCCATCAGGATGGAACCTCATGTCAGCGGCCCCGCCTGACAACGACGTGCTGTGGGCCCGAGGGATCGTCAAGTCCCACCACGGCACCCCCGCCCTGCGCGGGGTCTCCCTCGGCGTCCACGAGGGCGAGGTGTTCGCGGTCACCGGTCCGCGCGGATCGGGCAAGAGCACCCTGCTCGGCTGCCTCTCCGGCCTCCTCCCGGTCGACGAGGGCGAGGTGTGGTTCAACAGCGGTCCCGTCCACACCCTCTCCCGGACCGGCCGCGAGAAGCTGCGCCGGGAGCGCTTCGGCTTCGTCGGCTCCGAGCCGCACCTCGTCCCCGAGCTGACGGCCCGGGAGAACGTCGCCCTGCCGCTGCTGCTCGCCGGCGCCGGCCACAAGGCCGCCCACGCGGCCGCCGGTGAGTGGCTGGAGCGCCTCGACGTCGCCGACTGCGCCGCCCTGCGCCCCGCCGATCTGCTCCAGAGCCAGCGCCAGCGGATCGCCGTCGCCCGGGCCCTGGCCCCGCTGCCCACCGTGGTCTTCGCCGACGACCCCACCGCGCCGCTGCACCGCGAGGCCCAGGACCAGGTCCTGCGGATACTCTCCAGCGCCGCCCGCTCACACCGGCTCACCCTGGTCCTTGCCACCCACGACCCGGAACTCGCCCGCTACGCCGACCGCACGGTCGCGCTGGTCGACGGCCGGCTCACCGGGCCGGCCGCACCGGTACCGCCGCGGGACGCCTCCGCGGTCCCGGCCGGGCGCTGAGGGGACGGCCGTGCTCTACCTCCGACTCGCCCGGGGCTACCGGACCCTCGACCTCGGCCGCTGGCTGCTCACCGCGGCCGCCGCCGCCGTGGTCGCCGCCTTCCTGCTCCGGGCGCTGGGCCGCGCGCTCGGCGACCCGGCCAGTGCCTCACTGGCCCGCCTGGTCTGGTGCCTGCCGCCGCTGGCCGCGGTGAGCTGGCTCGCCGCCGTCACCGCCCGCGCCGTCCCCGCCCAGCGGCCGGAACGGATCGCCGGGCTGACCGCCGCCGGCGCCGGCCCCAACCGGATCCGCGCCCTCATCGCCGGCGAGACCGCGCTCGCCTGCGTGTTCGGCAGCGCCGGCGCGCTGCTGCTCTTCCTGGTGCTGCGCAACGACATCGCCGACCCCGCGCTCGCCGCCGACCTCGGTATGGGCACCCCGCTGCCGGCCGCGGCCCCGATCACCCTGCTGGCGCTCGTCCCGCTGGTCGGTGGACTCGCCGCGGCGGGCGCCGTCAGCGCCCCGGAACACCTCCCCGGCCGTGCCGCCCGCACCGCCGCCGTCCCCGCCCACGGACCGCTGCGGATCGCCCTGCCGCTCGGCCTCACCGTCGTCGGCACCGCGCTGGAGCTGTACGGGCTGCGCCCCGGCGCCGCCCAGGACGGCCGGCCCATCGACCTGCCCGCCGGGCTCGGCTCCGCCAGCGCGGCGCTGCTGGTCGGCTGGTCGTTCGCCGCGCTCGGCACGGCCCTGCTGACCGGCCCGCTGCTGGCCCTCGGCGGACGCCTGCTCGCCCTCGGCCGACCGACCCCGCTGCGGCTGCTCGCCGGACGGGGCCTGACCGCCCAGTCGGACCGACTGGCCGGCCCGCTCGCGGTCCTGGTCCTCACCCTCGCCGTGGTGCTCACGGCCGCCCGGCACTGGACCGGCCACCCGGGCACGGCCGAGCCGCTGCCCGTGGCGGAGGGCGTGCTGCTGGTCGGCTGCGCCGCGGCCGCGGTCACCGCCCGCCTGGTGGAGATCAGGAGCAGCCGGCGCGAGGTCACCTTGAACCTGATCGGGCTCGGCGCCGCTCCCGGCCTGCTGGTCGGGGCGGTCGCCCTGCGCACCCTGGCCGCCGGCACCGTCCTGCTGGTGACCGGCGGCCTGACCGCGCTGCTCGCCTCCGGCGCGCTGACCGCGTAGCGGGGCCGCTCCGCTCAGCCTGCGGCCGCCAGCTGGCCGCAGGCGCCGTCGATCTCCTGGCCGCGGGTGTCGCGGACGGTCGTCGGCACGCCGTGGGACTGCAGCCGGCGGACGAACTCGCGCTCGTCCTCCGGGCGGGAGGCCGTCCACTTGGAGCCCGGCGTCGGGTTGAGCGGAATGAGGTTGACGTGCACCCGGTGGTTCTTGATCAGCCGCCCGAGCAGGTCCGCCCGCCAGGCCTGGTCGTTGATGTCCTTGATCAGCGCGTACTCGATGGAGATCCGGCGGCCGGACTTCTCCGCGTAGTTCCACGCGGCGTCCAGGACCTCGGCGACCTTCCAGCGCGTGTTGACCGGCACCAGCTCGTCGCGGAGCTCGTCGTCGGGGGCGTGCAGCGAGAGCGCGAGGCGGCAGCTCAGACCCTCGTCCGCGAGCCGGTTCATGGCCGGGACCAGGCCGACGGTGGAGACCGTGATGCCGCGCTGCGACAGGCCGAAGCCGTCCGGCGCCGGGTCGGTCAGCCGGCGGATCGAGGCCAGCACGCGGTTGTAGTTGGCCAGCGGCTCGCCCATGCCCATGAAGACGACGTTGGACAGCCGCGCCTCGCCGCCCGGGATCTCCCCGGCCTTCAGCGCCCGCATCCCCGCGGCGATCTGCTCGACGATCTCGCCGGTGGAGAGGTTGCGGGTCAGACCGGCCTGGCCGGTGGCGCAGAACGGGCAGTTCATCCCGCAGCCCGCCTGCGAGCTGATGCACATCGTGACCCGGTCCGGGTAGCGCATCAGCACGGACTCCACCAGCGTGCCGTCGAAGAGCTTCCAGAGCGTCTTGCGGGTGGTGTCCTCGTCGCAGGACACATGCCGGACCACCGACATGAGGTCCGGGAGCAGGTTCTCGGTCAGCTTCTCGCGGCTCGCCGCGGGGATGTCCGTCCAGCTCTCCGGGTCGTTCGACATCCGGCCGAAGTAGTGGTTGGACAGCTGCTTGGCGCGGAACGGCTGTTCGCCCAGCTCGGCGACGGCCTCCTTGCGCTCGGCGGGGCTGAGGTCGGCAAGGTGTCGCGGGGGCTTGGCGCCGCGCGGCGCGACGAAGGTCAGTTCTCCGGGCTTAGGCATGGTTCATCCAGTGTCGCAGATCGGCGCAGTGCCCCTGCCCGTGCTGCCGCCGGGTGCACGGGAGCCCCGGACGACGGACGTCCGGGGCTCCGGTGGGGCGCTCTCGGGCCCGGGCGGCGGTCCGTGCCCGGCGAGGGCTCGGCCGCCCGCGCCCGGGCGGGCGCTCAGCCGCCGACGAAGGCGGCGAGCAGCAGCCAGACCACCGGGGCGGTCGGCAGCAGGGAGTCGAGGCGGTCCATGATGCCGCCGTGGCCGGGCAGCAGGGTGCCCATGTCCTTGATCCCGAGGTCCCGCTTGATCATCGACTCGGCCAGGTCCCCGAGCGTCGCCGTGATCGCCGCGCAGCCGCCGAGGATCAGCCCCTGCCACCAGGTGCCGTCGTCGATCACGTACTCCATGAGCAGCGCGCCCGCCAGCATCGACAGCCCGATGCCGCCGGCCAGGCCCTCGCGGGTCTTGCCGGGGCTGATCGTGGGAGCGAGCTTGTTGCGGCCGAACTTGTAGCCGACGGCGTACGCCCCGGTGTCGCTGCAGATGGTGACGACCAGGAAGAGCAGGATCCGCCAGGCACCGTCGTCCGCCGCCAGCATCAGCGCCACGAAGGTGGCCAGGAACGGCACGTAGAAGGCGGTGAAGATGCCGGCCGTTATGTCGCGCAGGTAGTTCTCCGGCGGCGTGCTCATCCGCCAGACCATCACCGCCAGGCCGGTCAGCGCCAGCACGGCGGCCGCCCACTGGGCCCCGGCGAAGTAGCCGGTGACCACCATCGCCACGCTGCCGAGCAGCAGCGGGATCCGCGGGACGTGGACCTCCTTGCGCTCGGCCAGCCGGCTGGTCAGTTCCCAGACCCCGACGCCCACCGCGGCCGCGACCACCGCCAGGAAGAACGCCTTCACCACGAAGAGCGAGGCGACGATGACCGCGCCGAGGCCGACGCCCACGCCTATCGCCGCTGGCAGGTTGCGGCCACCGCGGGGCTTGGGGGGCTGCTGGTCGGGCTGGGCCACGGGTGTCTCCTGGACAGAGGGCATCATCTGAGTCTGCGCCGCAGTGCCCCCTTGGTACACCGCAGTGCGCTGCGAGTGACCCGTTCGGTCCGTCGGACCCGGGGGTCCGGCGACGGCCGGGGCCACTCGCAGCGTCGGGGTGCGGGAGGTGCTGTGCCGAAAGGATCAACGGGGTGCGCCCCGCCCCGGTCGACGGGGTCGCGGGGCGCGTCGCCCGTCAGACCTCGAGCAGCTCGGCTTCCTTGTGCTTGAGCAGCTCGTCGATCTGGGCCACGTACTTGGCCGTGGTGTCGTCGAGCTCCTTCTCGCCGCGACGGCCGTCGTCCTCGCCGATCTCGCCGTCCTTGACCAGCTTGTCGATAGCGTCCTTCGCCTTGCGGCGGATCGACCGGATGGAGACCTTGGCGTCCTCGCCCTTGCCGCGGGCCACCTTGATGTACTCCTTGCGGCGCTCCTCGGTCAGCTGCGGGAACACCACCCGGATGATGGAGCCGTCGTTCGACGGGTTGACGCCCAGGTCCGAGTCCCGGATCGCCTGCTCGATGTTGCGCAGCGCGCTCTTGTCGAACGGGGTGACGACCGCCATCCGCGGCTCCGGCACGGCGAACGAGGCGAGCTGGTTGATCGGCGTGATCGCGCCGTAGTAGTCGGCGACGATCTTGGCGAACATCGCCGGGTGCGCGCGGCCGGTGCGGATCGCGGCGAAGTCGTCCTTCGCGACCGAAACGGCCTTCTCCATCTTCTCCTCGGCCTCGAGGAGGGTCTCTTCGATCACTGTGTGCTCCCTGTCCGCTTCATCTGCTGTAGTCCCGTACCGGTACACCGGACGGCTGATTGCTGCTCAGGCCCGGGCGGAATCCTGGCTGATGAGTGTGCCGATCTTCTCACCCTTCACCGCACGGGCGATATTGCCCTCGGCCAACAGCTCGAACACCAGCATCGGCAGGCTGTTGTCCTTGCACAGCGTGATCGCGGTCAGGTCGGCAACCTTCAGATCGCGCGAGATCACCTCGGTGTAGTCCAGCGCGTCGAACTTGACCGCCGAGGGGTTGGTCCGCGGGTCTGCGTCGTAGACCCCGTCCACGCCGTTCTTGCCCATCAGCAGGACCTCCGCGTGGATCTCCAGCGCACGCTGCACGGCGGTCGTGTCGGTGGAGAAGTACGGCATGCCCATTCCGGCACCGAAGATGACCACACGGCCCTTCTCCAGGTGCCGCACCGCACGCAGCGGGAGGTACGGCTCCGCGACCTGGCCCATGGTGATGGCGGTCTGGACCCGGGTCTCGATGCCTTCCTTGATCAGGAAGTCCTGGAGGGCCAGGCAGTTCATCACGGTGCCGAGCATGCCCATGTAGTCGGAGCGGGCCCGGTCCATGCCGCGGACCTGCAGCTCGGCGCCGCGGAAGAAGTTCCCGCCGCCGATCACCACGGCCACCTCGGTGCCCGCGCGGACCACCGTGGCGATCTCCCGGGCGATCGCGTGCACGACGTCCGGGTCGACGCCGAGGCCGCCGCCGCCGGCGAAGGCCTCACCGGACAGCTTGAGCAGCACCCGCCGACGGTTGCCGTCCTGCGCGGTCTCCTGCGTCTGGTGCATGGGGCCTCTCCTTCTCCGCCTGCGGGTTCGCAGGGCTGCATGTGCTGCTCACAGTGCCGGGTGTGCGGTTCCCGGAGCTGCGGGTACACGCGAGGAGGCCACTGCCGCGGGAACCGGTACGGTGTCCTGCACGGCAATGGCCTCCTCGTCGTTCATGGTGCCGACGCGGCCCCACTCGGGGTACCGGAGAGCCTGATCGGCGCGTTCCTGCCGCCCGCTCGGGACGGAGCGCCTCCTACCTTAGGCCGGAAGCGCGCGGGAACTGGTTTCAGGCGCCGACGCGGAAGCGGACGAAGCGCTTCAGGGTGACGCCGGCCTCGTCGAGGACCTTGGCGACGCTCTTCTTGTTGTCCTTCGCGAAGGCCTGCTCGAGAACCGAGTTCTCCTTGACGAAGCCGGTCACGCGACCCTCGACGATCTTCGGCAGGGCAGCCTCGGGCTTGCCCTCCTCGCGAGCGGTGGCCTCGGCGACGCGACGCTCGTTCTCGATGTCGGCGGCCGGGATGTCCTCGCGCGAGAGGTACTTCGGCGCGAAGGCGGCGATGTGCTGCGCGATGTCCTTGGCGACCTCGGCGTTCTCCTTGTCGAGCTCGACCAGGACGCCGACCTGCGGCGGCAGGTCCGGGGAGGTGCGGTGCATGTACGCGGCGACGAAGCCGTCACCCGAGAACTGGGCGAAGCGCTTGAGGACGATCTTCTCGCCCAGGTTGGCGTTGGCCTCGTCCACGAACTGCTGGACGGTCTTGCCGGCCTCGATCTCGGAAGCCAGCGCGGCCTCCAGGTCGGCCGGGGCGGCGGCGGCGACGTGCTTCGCCAGCGCGTCGGCGACCTCGACGAACTTCTCGCCCTTGGCGACGAAGTCGGTCTCGCAGTTCAGCTCGAGCAGGACACCGGAGTTGCCGCCCTCCAGGACCAGCGACAGCGCGCCGTTGGAGGCGTCGCGGCCCTCGCGCTTGGCAACACCCTTCTGGCCCTTGATGCGCAGCAGCTCCTGGGCCTTCTGGACGTCGCCCTCGGCCTCGTCCAGAGCCTTCTTGCAGTCCATCATGCCGGCGCCGGTGAGCTCACGGAGCTTCTTGACGTCCGCGGCGGTGAAGTTCGCCATGGTGTGATCTCTTCTCACGTCTCGCGTGTCAGCGTGGGGTTGTGCCGGGACCGCTGGTTCGGCCCCGGCACGGGAGAGAGGGGCGCCTACCGGCTACGTACCCGGTGGGCGCCCCTCACCCTTTGGTACGTCAGGCCTGCTCGGCCTCGGCGGCCGGAGCCTCGTCGGCGGCCGGAGCCTCGACGGCGGGAGCCTCGTCGGCGGCCGGGGCCTCGACGGCGGCGGCCTCAGCGGCGGGGGCCTCGTCGGCCTTCTGGCCCTCGATGAGGTCCTTCTCCCAGTCGGCCAGCGGCTGGTCGGCGCCCGGCTCGGCCTTGGCGTCGCCCTTGGCGACACCGGCACGGGCCTTCAGGCCCTCGGCGACGGCGTCGGCGATCACGCGGGTCAGCAGGGTGACGGAGCGGATCGCGTCGTCGTTGCCCGGGATCTTGTAGTCGACCTCGTCCGGGTCGCAGTTGGTGTCGAGGATGGCGACGACCGGGATGTTGAGCTTCCGGGCCTCGCCGACCGCGATGTGCTCCTTCTTGGTGTCGACGATCCAGACAGCGCTGGGAACGCGCTGCATGTCACGGATACCACCGAGGGTCTTCTCGAGCTTGGTGTGCTCGCGCTCGAGGACCAGGAGCTCCTTCTTGGTGAGACCGGAGCCGGCCACGTCCGTGAAGTCGATCTCGCTGAGCTCCTTCATCCGCTGAAGGCGCTTGTAGACGGTCTGGAAGTTGGTCAGCATGCCGCCGAGCCAGCGCTGGTTGACGTAGGGCATGCCCACGCGGCCGGCCTGCTCGGCAATGGCCTCCTGCGCCTGCTTCTTGGTGCCGACGAAGAGGACGCTGCCGCCGTGGGCAACGGTCTCCTTGACGAACTCGAACGCGCGGTCGATGTAGTTCAGCGACTGCAGCAGGTCGATGATGTAGATGCCGTTGCGCTCCGTGAAGATGAAACGCTTCATCTTCGGGTTCCAACGACGGGTCTGGTGACCGAAGTGGACGCCGCTCTCCAGCAGCTCCCGCATCGTGACGACGGCCATGGCCGTGCTCCTCAGGTGTTGCGCCCGGCTCATCCGCCCTGAGCTCGCATATCTGCTCGCGCAGTTGCGGCTCCGGCGCCGGGTCGGTCTCGGTTGTCCGTGCCGGTCGGGATGACCGCCACGCCTGACGCCCCGGACGTGCCGTGCCCGCCTCCGTCTGCACTGCGGCGCTGGGCCGGAGGCCGGAAAAGCGATCCTGGCGGGGACGCGATCCACGGCTGCGCAGACTCGGGGGACCGAGCGGCACTCGCACCGGAGGGGCCTCGCCGGGCCCTTCCGGGATCGGCTGCTCCACCGGTGGCGGGGCGTGCGAAGTCGACCCGGCGGACCGGGTCGCGTGTGAAGTGTACGGGAAGCGCCGAGCCGGGAGCGACCCCGGACGTCGGACGGGGCGGACGGGGGTGCCGCCCCGGCACCGCGTGGCGGGGCGGGGAGCAGGCCCGGGACGGGCTTGCGGGCTGGGGTGCGGCTTGCTCGCGGGCGCGGTTGCGGCGGGGCCGCGGGTGGGGTCGGAGACCCCGCGGTGGGCTTGCGGCGGGGGTGGGTGTTCACCCGTGTGGGGGATGCCGGTTGTCCACAGCCCCGGGTTGTCCACAGAAACCGGGCAGGGGCTGGTCGGCGCTCCGGATGGGCGAGAGTCTCGCGCCCATGAAGCTCCGGCCCAAGAAGCTCCGGCCCATGAACCTCCGGCCCATGAACCCCTGGCCCATGACAGCGCAGCGGTTGGCTCCGTCCCTCGCCCCGGCTCCCGGTACGGCCGGCGGTGCACGCGCCGGCGGACCTGTCGGTGCACCCGCCGGTGCGCGCCCGGTACCTCCGCCGCGGGGGCCGGACCGGCGGTGGCCGGCGGTCCCGCTCGTCCCGCTCGTCCCGCTCCTCCTGTTCCTGACGGCGGCCGTGCTGGCCGTCTCGCTGCCGCCGCCCTCGGCCCGCGCCGACGTGGCTGCCCCTTCCCCCTCACGGGCCTGGCCGGTCGGCGACCGCTCCGGACTGCTCCGGCGGTTCGACGCGCCACCGGCCCCCTGGGCCGCCGGGCACCGCGGGGTCGATCTCGCGGCCTCCGCCGGTACCGCGGTGCGGGCGGCGGCCGCCGGCGTGATCGCCTTCTCCGGAACGGTCGCCGGGCGCCCGGTGCTCACCGTGCAGCACCCCGGATCCGGCAACCCTCCACTGCGGACCACCTACCTGCCGGTCACCGGCACCCTGCCGGTCGGTACCCCGGTATCGGCCGGACAGGTCATCGGCGAGGTCACCACCGGAACGGGCCACTGCGCGACGGGCTGCCTGCACTGGGGGCTGCTCCGCGGGCGGCGCTACCTGGACCCGCTCGCCCTTCTCGGCACCGGCCGAGCCCGGCTGCTGCCGCTGTCAGCCGTCCCGGGTGGCGGTTGACGCCCCGGATGTCACGCCGTGTAGAGCCAGGGCGACGGCCGTGTCGGCGATCTGTTCGGCGGCGGCCCGGGTGTCGGGATCGTCGGGGTCCGCCTCGTGCGCCGGACGCCCGTGCGCGAGCACCCGCTCCGACTGCCGGACCGCCGCCTCGACCACCCCCTGAAGGAGGGCGGCAGCGAGCCGCGGCTGCGGGTGCCCGAGTTCCTCCAGGGCCTGGAGCACCAGGCCCACCACACCTGTGTGGGCCGCGCGGATCCGCTCCCGGGAGGCGTCGTCCAGCTCCAGTTCGGAGATGGCCACCACCGAGCGGTGTCGCGGATCACCGGCGAGGGCGAGCTGCCCCCGGACGTAGGCCTCGATCCGGGCCTCGGCCGTGTCACACGCGGCCATTCCGGCCTCGATCTCGGCCGCCCAGAGCGGGAGGTCCACCGCGCACAGCGCCTCGACGACGGCCGCACGCGAGCGGAAGTACTCGTAGACGGACGAACGAGCGAGCCCGGTCCGCGCGGCAAGGGCGTGGAAGGTGAGGGCGTCGCCGCCCCCCTCGGTCAGCAGGGCGCGCGCAGCGTCCAGGAGCGCTGCTCGTTGCAACTCGCGATGCGCGGCCACCGTCGCCGCTCGGATCTTCGGCACCCCCCAACTCTACGAACCCCGCCGGGCTCCCGGTACGGTGCCGCGCAATTCCGTGTCCGCCGAACCGAGTCGACGGCCCGAGCGAGGGCCTGCGCGGGGACGGCACGGGGGCCGGCGCGGGGGATGGCATGGGGGCCGGCGCGGGGGCAGCGCGGGGAGTGCCCGGCCGCACCGGCACGCGCCTGCGCGATCTCGTCAGCGCATGTCGGAGAGCTTGGCGCGCAGTTGGAGAACGGACTTGGTGTGGATCTGGCTCACCCTGCTCTCCGTCACCCCCAGCACCTGGCCGATCTCGGCGAGGGTCAACCCCTCGTAGTAGTAGAGCGTCACCACGGTCTTCTCCCGCTCCGGCAACGTGTTGACGGCCGTCGCCAGGAGCCGGCGCAGCTCCCTGTCCTCGGCTACCTCCACCGGGTTGTCGGCCCCGGTGTCCTCGAGGGTGTCCATCAGGCTGAGCCGGTCGCCGCTCTCCCCCACCGGGTGGAGCAGCTCGTCCAGCGCGACCACGTTGGCGAGCGAGAGCTGACTGAAGATCGTGCGCAGGTCCTCCAGCGTGATGCCCATCTCCGCGGCCACCTCGGGCTCGTGCGGCGTCCGGCGCAGCCGTGCTTCGAGGGTCGCGTAGGTGCGCTCCACGGCTTTGGCCTTCTGCCGGACCGAGCGCGGGATCCAGTCCAGCGCCCGGAGCTCGTCGATGATCGCGCCGCGGATCCGACTGATGGCGTAGGTCTCGAACTTGATGGCCCGGTCCACGTCGAACTTCTCGATCGCGTCGATCAGGCCGAAGACGCCGGAGGAGACGAAGTCGGCCTGCTCGACGTTGGCCGGCAGGCCCACGCTGACCCGGCCCGCCACGTACTTGACCAGCGGCGAGTAGTGCAGGATCAGCTGCTCGCGCAGCCGCGGGTCACCGCCTTCCTTGTAGGACCGCCAGAGCTTCTCCAGCGCGGTGCGCTCGGCCGTGACGGGCGGTGACTTCGGCTTGAGCTGTGCCGCGGGCGGCGCGGGCGGGCGGCTGGGCGAGGCCACCGGGGCCGCGGCGGCGTCGGCGGCGGTGGGAGCGGTGGCGGTGGTCGGCGCGGGGGTGGGGCTGGCGGGCCCAGGCGTGGACGTCGGGCCGTGGGCAGGGCCTGGAAGAGGACACGGACCGGGCGCCGAGGTGGGGGCGGCATCGGGGGCGGGGGCATGGTCGGTGCCGGGAACGGTGGGTGCTGCTCCTGCGTCCGGGCGGGGATCCGGCGGACGGACCGACGGCTGATCCGGCCCGGGCATGCGACCTGCCGCTTTGCTCTGCGGCCCCGGCGGACGGCCCACCTGTCGAGCCAGTCCCACCATCGCCGGCGCCTTCGGCGGCTGCAGCTCCGCCGTGGGACGGGCATCGGCCGCCGTCCCTTCCAAGGGCCGAGCGTCACCGGGCACCCGGTGTCCGGGGGTATGTGTGGGCATGCGTTGGTCTGCGCCGTTCTGCCGAGTCCTGTGCCGATAGGGAAGCCAGATGCGAGCGTAGCGTGATCGCATCACTGCATTGTGCTACCGCCACTCGGTCGTCCCCCGATCCGGTGGCTGATCCGGCAGGTAATCCGGTCACCGGCCCTGCGGGCTGCGAGCCCGCCCCTGCGGCGTGGCGCGACGAGAAGGTCAGCGGCGTCGTGGCAGCCTCCAGTGCGCTCCGAACCTTTCGACGTGACCGAGTGAGCCCAGCTCGTACAGCCGTTGGAGGACCTCGTCCGCCGACAGGCCGGTCCGCCGGGCCATCCGCTCGACCGGCGCACCGTTGGCGTCGGCCGGGACGGCGTCCAGCACCTGGGCCGCGGCGGGCTCCAGAAGGTCCCGGGGAAGGACGGGACCTGATCTGTCGGGGGCCAGGTCGTCGCCGATCGCCCCGATCAGCTCCGCGACCTCGCCCGCGTCGGTGACCAGGGTGGCCGCCCCACTGCGGATGAGGGCGTGCACGCCGGCCGAGAGTTCCGAGGTGACAGGGCCCGCGACGCCCATGGTGTGCCGGTTGAGATCCCGGGCACGGCGGGCCGTGCTGAGGGCTCCGCTGCGCATCGCCGCCTCGACGACCACCGTGCCGCGGGTGAGCGCGGCGATCACCCGGTTGCGCAGGACGAATCGAGCCCGGGTGGGGTGCTCGCCCGGTGGGAGTTCGCTGAGGAGGATCCCTTGCTCGGCGATGTTGCGGATCAGCTGGGTGTTGCCCGGCGGATAGGCCATGTCGACGCCACAGGCGAGCACCCCGACGGTGGTCCCGCCCGCCGCGAGCGCGCCCCGGTGAGCGGCGGCGTCGATGCCGTAGGCGGCGCCGGAGACGATCACCCAGCCTCGCTCGGCGAGTTGGGCGGACAGCTCGCCGCCCACATGAGCTCCATAGGCACTGCAGGCCCTGGCCCCCACGACGGCGACCGACCGCAGGGCCAGAAGTCGCAACGATCCCGTCCCCCGCACCCACAGGCCGATGGGTCGGCTGTCACCGAGATCGTCGAGCTGTGACGGCCACTCGCAGTCGCCCGGAATGATGAACCGCCCGCCGCACGCTTCCACCCGTTCCAGTCCGGCACCGGGATTCACGGCGCGGAGCCTCGCCCGGTACGAGGCCAGGCGCGCGCCGCTCGGGTCGTCCGGCCCGGGGTCCGTCCGGCCGCTGATGATCTCCAGCAGGCCGGAGGCAGTCGTGCTGCGGAGCAGGCGCCCGATCACGGCGTCCCCGGGTTCGACGATGCTGCTGAGGGTCGCGCGGGCCCGACGTTCCAGCTCCGGGGGCGCGGGCCGGGACGCCGCAGCCGCTTCGGGCGGTGGCGGCGGCCCTGTCCCCGGGGCTACCGGCCGTTCGGGGGGTGCGGTGATCTCACGGATGGGGTGGCGGTCGGCGGTCGTCCGGGCGTGTTCCACCATGGCCTCCAGGACGGAGCGGGTACGGGGAAGGTGCGGGTGTCGGCACGGATGCGGGCTCCGTGGTCCTTGGCCGAGCTCTCGAGCGGCGGCCGGTCAGGTCTCTCCGCCGAGATCCGCGTCCGGGCCGAGGTCCCCGGTCGGAGCGCGGTCCTGCTGCGGGAGGCCTCGTTGGACTCCGGTCCGCAGCATCAGGGCGGTCCTGACGTCCAGACGGCCCGGCTGGTCCCGTCCGGCGAGGTCGGCGACGGTCCAGGCCACCCGAAGCACCCGGTCCAGCCCGCGCGCTGTGAGCAGACCGCGCTCCAAGTCCCGCTCGGCGTCGGCGAGCGCGCCGGGAGCGACCCGCCAGCGGGTGCGGAGCTCGTGTCCGGGAACTTCGCCGTTGGTCCGCCACGGCGTCTCGGCGAGCCTGGCGGCGGCACGTGACCGGGCGTCCAGCACCCGGGCGGCGACGCTCCGCGTGCTCTCCGCGGCCCCGTCCCCGCCGAGAAGCTCCACCCTCGTCACGGAGGCGACCTGGACCTGGAGGTCGACCCGGTCCAGCAGCGGACCGGAGAGCCTCGCCTGATAGCGGTTGACCATCGCGGGGGTGCACTCGCATCCGCCTCCCCGCATCGAGTGGCGGCCGCACGGGCAGGGGTTGGCGGCGAGGCACAGGAGGAATCGGGCCGGCAGTCGCATGGACCCGGCGGAACGGGCGATCATCACCTCACCGGACTCCAGGGGCTGGCGCAGCGCGTCGAGAGCGCGGGCGGAGAATTCGGGCGCCTCGTCGAGGAAGAGCACGCCTCGGTGGGCGAGCGAGACGGCTCCCGGTCTCGGCAAGCCACTACCGCCGCCGACGATGGCGGGCATGGTGGCCGAGTGGTGCGGCGCGCAGTAGGGCGGGGTGTCGATCAGTGGCCGGCCCGGCGGGAGCAGGCCTGCCACCGAGTGGACGGCGGTGACCTCCAGCGCCGCGCTCTGGGTGAGCGGTGGCATCAGGCCCGGCAGCCTCTCCGCCAACATCGTTTTGCCCGCACCTGGTGGTCCCTTCAGGTACAGGTGGTGTCCTCCGGCCGCGGCGATCTCCAGCGCACGTCGAGCCTCGTGCTGTCCGGCCACATCGGCGAGATCGGGTGCCGGCCTGGACAGCCCGCCGAGATCCCGGACCCCCGTCCCGGGCAGGAGCAGGCCCGCCAGCATCGGGTCCGGCTGCCCAGCCGCGGGCTCCGGGGCCTCGTCGGGAGGCTCCGTCCCCGAGAGCAGTGCGATCAGCTGGCGTAGGCTGCGCACGCCCACCACCGAGACGCCGGGGACCAGCGAGGCCTCCGCCGCGGCCTGTTCGGCGACCACGATCCGGCGGTAGCCGGCGTCCGCGGCGGCCAGGACGGCGGGCAGGACGCCGCGGACCGGTCTGACCCTGCCGTCGAGGCCGAGCTCGCCGATGATCAGCAACTCGGCGATGGCGTCCGGCGGGAGTCTTTCGGCGGCGGCCAGCACCGCACACGCGACGGCCAGGTCGAATCCGCTGCCGCCCTTGGGCACCGAGGCCGGGCTGAGCCCGACCGTGAGCTTGCGCTGCGGCCAGCTCTCGCCACTGTTGACCACGGCGGCGCGGACCCGGTCACGGGCCTCGCTGAGGGCTTTGTCCGGGAGGCCCACCAGAGCGAAGGCGGCCACTCCGGGTTCGAGGTCGGCCTGGACCTCGACGACGACGCCGTCGACGCCGACCAGCGCGACGGAACAGGTGCGGGCGAAGGCCATCTCAGATCGCCCCTCGGAGGTGCTCGACCTGCGCTGCGCCCTTGCGACGGTTGACCACGGCGACCAGGTCGATTCGGACACCACCGGGCGGTGGCGGTGCCGAGGCGACTGTCAGGACGGCCGCTGCGTTGTCGAGGGCGGCCACGGCCGGCGGCCCCTCGCCGGGAGGTTTTCCCCTCCGCCTGCGCGATCTGCTCGTCTTCTCCATCGCGGTCGGCGGCGGAACCTGATCCGGCTGTGATGGACTGCCCGGCGGCCCTCCTTCGGCGGTAACTGCCAGGAGCTCGTGCGGGCCTGCGGTAAGGCTGTCCGGCAGGCCGGTCACCGCGCTTACCCGGGCGGCATCGAGCGTCCGGACGAACCGGTCGAAGTGCACCGGCCACCGCTCGTCCAGCCAACGCTGGGCGAGACGGTGGAGCCGTTCCGCCTTGGTCTGGTCGATGGCCTGGGTGGGCTGCTGGAAGCCACGCTCCGAGCGGGTCTTCACCTCACAGACCGCCAGCGTGTCCCCGTCCAGGGCGACGATGTCCAGCTCGCCCTCGGCGCAGCGCCAGTTGCGCTCCAGGATCCTCAGGCCGCCCTGGACGAGCCAGCGGGCGGCGACCTCCTCGCCGTACCGGCCGAGGCCGTTGTTGCCACTCTGCACGGCAATCACCTCCGGGTCAGGAGGTTGCCGATCGGGAGCCGACCGGGCCAGAGGGTGTCTGTTCCCTGTGGACAAGTCGGGGCTGTGGATAACCGATGTCACCCACACGAGTGGTGATCGAGCCCAGCTCTGGACATCGGGCGAGTGCGGCGGTCAGTGTCGGTGACCCGGGGACGGCTTCGGCTCAGTTGCCGAAGGTCGCGTCGTCGGACGGCAGCTCAAGGTCGCTCTTCGCCAGCTCTTCGATGTTGACGTCCTTGAACGTCAACACCCGTACCTTGCGGACGAACCGGGCCGGCCGGTACATGTCCCAGACCCAGGCATCCGCCATCGACACCTCGAAGAACACCTCGCCCTGGACCGAGTGGACCTGCATCTCGTAGTCGTTGGTGAGGTAGAAGCGCCGCTCTGTCTCGATCACGTACTTGAACAGGCCGACGACATCCCGGTACTCCCGGTAGAGCTTGAGCTCCATCTCGGTCTCGTACTTCTCGAGGTCTTCGGCACTCATCCAAGCGTCCCCTCAACTCGTCACGTCCACCCCATTGTGGACCACCGCACCTGTCCTCAGAGCCGAACCGGCGGGTCCGGCGGATCGCCGGTGGAGACGCGCTCCAGCAGCCCCGCCAGTTCGGCCGGATAGATCGTCTCCCGGGTGGCCGACAACTCCGCGAGTGTCCACCACCGCACGCCGAGCAGCTCGGCGTGCTCATCCTCGCCGTTCCCGGCGAGGCCCACCTCGGACTTGCCGGTCCGAGCCAGGTGGAACCACTGCTCCTGCTCGAAATCCTGCCCTCGATAGGAGAAAGCAGTCGTGCCGTACGCGACCAGAGGTCCCAGCTCCACCTCGACCGACCCGAGCTCCTCGCGGAGCTCCCGGAGAGCGGCCGTCCGGAGGTCTTCGCCGTGCTCGATGCCTCCGCCCGGCGTGATCCACCAGGTCACCCCGGGTACCGCCGGGTCCGACCCGTGCAGCAGCAGGATCCGTCCCTGCGGGTCCAGGAGCAGGACGCGGACCGCCCTGCGCCGTACCACCGACATCTGGATCACCTCCGTGCTGCGGGCCCTTCCACGGCCACCACGGGCCCTGTCGAGGGTCCTCTCCCGAGTGGGACCGCGGGTGGGACCGCGGTGGGGCGGGACCTGCGGATCCCGCGTGCTCTGTGTTCCGAGCGGGCCGCGCCTGGCCTCCTCAGCCCGGGCGGGCCATCGCGGGGCAGGTCATCGCCTGATGCGTCGTCTGCTCCACCGGGCCACGGAGACCGCCCACCCGACCGCCGAGGCCAGCACGACCACCGCGGCGCCTCCCGCCATCGCGTAGACGGCCGGCCGCAGTGGGCCCGGGCTGTGCGCCTTCGGCCCGCCGATGTTGTCGAAGGCGGAGGTCCGCTCGTGGGTCCGGCTCCTGGAGGTCGGCATGACGGTCGCCTCCACCCTGGCCTCCACGCTGGAGGTGGCGATCGTGCCCGAGGCGATCTCCAGGTGGCTGCGCGAATCCAGCGAGTTGGACCGGAAGTCGCCCAGCAGGAAGAGCCGCCCCTCGGGCACCGTCACGCTGAACCCGGTGCCGGGACCGACACCGACCTGCGTGTAGGGCTCGTCGATCGTGACACCGTTGACGCTGATCCGCTGCCGGTCGTCGCAGCAGGCCACGGTGTCCCCCGCGACACCGATCACGCGCTTGGCCATCTCCGCGTTGCCCCAGAGCGGCTCCTGAAAGATCACGATGTCGCCCCGCCCCACCGAGGCGCCGTCGGCCCGCCGGGCCAGCACGGTGTCACCGCCCTCGATGGTCGGGGACATCGACGTGGTCGGGATGCGGTACGGCCGGTAGTACCCGGCGATCAGGCCGAAGCCCGCCACCAGGACCACGAAACCGAGTGCGATCACCGTGCCCTGGAGCAGCACCGCCTTGCTCCGGCGCGGCCGGGACACCGCCGGCTTGGACGCCGTCCGCTCAGCCACACTGCTCATCGTCACCAACCCGTTCTGTTCGGCCCACCCTCCGGGTCCGGCCCGGACGGGCCCGGACCGTACCGGCGGATCGGTTCACGTCCCGCACCGGGCGCCGGCCATCTCGTCGGCACCGGTACCCGGGGAACCCCGACGGGTCCGGAAAGACTCGCGGGCCGCGGCACGTGCGAGCAGATTACTCACGAGTACCGCGGCCCGCGCAAGAGTCGGCCACAGATCAATTCGCGGGGAACGGCATCGACCGCCCGGCCCCCGGCGAGGTCACCGACGGCGGCGAAGCCACCAGACGGCGGGGACGACGGCCGCCGCTCCGGCCAGCGGGGGTGCCATCGGGCCGGCCGACGAGAGCCCCTTCTGGTCGAAGGTCTCCGGGATCGGGAGGGTCGCCCAGTCGCCGATCGGCCACGCCACGACGAACGCCCGGCCGACCACGTTGTCCACCGGCACGGTGCCGCCGCCCGGCTGGTCCTGGTGGTAGCGCGAGTCGAGCGAGTTGCCGCGGTGGTCACCCATGACCCAGATCCGCCCCTCCGGCACCTTGATCGGCCCGAAGGGCTTCTCACCACACGGAGTGTTGCCGGGGTAGATGTAGGGCTCGTCCAGGGCGACGCCGTTCACCTTGACCGGTCCGTCGCCGTGGCACTCAACGGTGTCGCCTCCGACCCCGATGACCCGCTTGATCAGATCCTTCTCGTTGCTGGACGGCATCAGCCCGATGAAGCTGAACACGTCCTGCACACCACGGACGAAGGCGCTGTCGCTCCGCTGGCCCGGCTCATCGGTCAGCCAGCCACCCGGGTCCTGGAAGACCACCACCTCGCCACGCTCGGGCTCGGCACCGAACCACGGCGTCAGCTTGTCGACGAGGACGCGGTCTCCGACCTGGAGGGTGTTCTCCATGGAGCCCGAGGGGATCGAGAAGGCCTGAACGAAGAAGGTCTTGATCACCAGCGCGAGGATCAAGGCGATGCCGATCAGGATCGGCAGTTCCTTCCAGAACGACCGCGGCTTCTGGCCTCTCGCCGGCGAATCCTCGTCGTCCTCCGACGTGGTCGCGCGATTCTCTCCCGGTCCGCCCGGAGCTCCGGGCCCGATCTCGTCCGACGGGCCCTGCCCGTCGAACGGCTCTCCCTGCCGGGCGGCCTTCTCGGCACCGGTGGACTCCGAGGACGGCTCGGCCTCGGCCGACCGGACCCCTCGGCCCCCTGCGCCCTCAGGCTCCGGGGCTCCCGAACGGGCACCGATCACCAGATCCCCCACGACATCTCCTCCCTGCTGTGCGGACGCCCGCGCGTCCGCGCTCACCAGTGCCGCACAGCGGGCACCACGTTGCGTGATCGACCGCCAACCCGCCTCACGACTGCCCGGCAAGGGCGGTCCTGACACCAGCGCAGCCTTGGAGACGATCGGGCAGCACACCGGACGATGCGGCATCGAACGATACGGCACCGAACAGCCGTTACCCGGCACTCCATCCCTTCTCTATCACTCCCGCTCGACGCACCGGCGCTCCCACACGGCGGTCCGGCCGACCGGCAGGTCGAGTGATCATCCGCTCCGGTCTATCGCCGACGGCGGACCAGGACCGGGAGAACTCCCAACACACCCATAACGAGCGGAGGTTCCGCAGGATCCGGCTGGCCGGGGGCGAACTGCGACCCGATCGCACCGTCGAGGGTCTGCGATTGCGGGCGGCCGAAGGCGGCGGCCCGGCCCGGCACGGAGGAGAGTGACGATGGTGTATCGAGTTGACCGGTCCGGGAGACCGGCCAGGCGATCATGAAAGCCCGACCGACCACGTTGCTCATCGGGATGGTGCCGTTGCCCGGATTCGTCATGTGGAACCGGGAGTCCGCCGACACGTCGCGGTGGTCGCCCATGACCCACAGCCGCCCGGCCGGCACCGTCACCTTGAACGACGTCCGGGAGGGGGCGTTTTCGGGGGCGACATAGGCCTCGTCCAGGGCGACGCCGTTGACACTCAGGCGTCCCTGCTTGTCGCAGCACTCCACCGTGTCCCCCGGCACCCCGATGACCCTCTTGATGAGGTCGCCCTCGTTGCTGGAGGGGATGAGGCCTGCGGTCGACAGGACCGACTTGACCTGCCGCATGATCGGGCCGTCCGAGGACGGCTCCTGATCGGACTCGAGCCAGCCGCCCGGGTCCTTGAACACCACCACGTCGCCACGTCCGGGCTCGCTGCCGAACCAGGGTGTCAGCCGGTCGACCAGCACCCGGTCGCCCACCTGAATGGTCGGCTCCATCGACCCGGAGGGGATCACGAAGACCTGCACCAGGAACGTCTTGAGAATGACGGCGATGATCAGCGCGACCACGGCTATGAGGGGCAGTTCCCGCATCAGCGAGCGCCTGCGGCGACGGGCCGCACGTTGTGCCGTGCGGCGGCGGTCTGCGCGACCGCGGACGGGCGCAGCGCCGAGCGTCCCCGACGGGGAGTACCCCGACCCGCCGGATACCGGCCGCTCGGCCAGTCGGCCCCTAGCCCTGGTGCCCATGTCCGGTGACCCCCTCTATCGCCGAGAATCCCGACGGCCGGTCGAGCGACGTCCACCGGCCGAAGGGGAAGACCACCCAGTCCGCACGGCCGATCACCTTCTGTTCCGGGACGGTACCGCCGCCCGGCTCACCCAGATGGTCCCGAGAATCCCTGGACGCGCTCCGATGGTCACCCATCACCCAAAGCTTGCCCTCCGGGACCACAATGTCGAAAGCCACCCGCGAGGGCGCGTCGCCCGGTGCCAGGTACGCCGACTCGTCGAGCGGCACTCCGTTGACCCTGACCCGGCCGTCCGAGGCGGAGCAGGTCACCCGGTCACCGGCGACGCCGATCACCCGCTTCACGAAGACGGAGTCCCCGGTCGGCAGGAGCCCGAGGTCGGCCAGCAGCCCGCGCAGGCCCGAGGGCTCCTCGGCGTACGGCAGGAAGGAGCCCGTGCCGTCGAACACGATCACGTCGCCGCGCTGCACATGGGCACCGAACGCGTACGAGAGGCGGTTGACCACCAGCCGGTCGCCCGGCTTGAGGGTGTTCTCCATCGACTCGGACGGCACCTCGAACGGCCGCGCCACGAAGGCGTTGACCAGGACGAGGAGCCCGACACAGATACCCGCCACCGCCATCAGGTCACGCGACCACCGACCGGACCGGGCGGCGGCCGGCTCGTCGGCCCCGTCCTCGCCGGCCACTGCGGGCCCGACCGCGCCGACCGTCTGCGACCCGGCAACGACGGCACCGTTACCAGTGACGGCACCCTCACCGGCACCGTCGCCCTCGACGGACCCAGCGCGGGCACCCTGCCCGACCTGGACACCAACCCCGTCACCAGCAGCAGAAACGACCACGGACCGCGCCGGCGAGTCCGCACCGAGTGGCGCGGGACTGCTGGCGCGGTCCGTGGGTGGTTCTTGCGTGCTCATCGCGCTGAGCTTATCTCCAAGGCAACGGCCTTGAAGAGGGCCCGGCGCGACCCCGAGCGGAAGCGGCCCCGGTGACCGGGGCCGTCCGATCAGTTGTCGCGCTTCTCCTTGATCTTCGCGGCCTTGCCGCGCAGGTCACGGAGGTAGTACAGCTTGGCGCGGCGGACGGCACCGCGGGTCACGACCTCGATCTTCTCGACGACCGGGGTGTGCACCGGGAAGGTGCGCTCCACGCCGACGTTGAAGCTGACCTTGCGGACGGTGAAGGTCTCACCGACACCGGCGCCGTGGCGACGGATGACGACGCCCTGGAAGACCTGGACACGAGAGCGGTTGCCCTCGATGACCCGGACGTGAACCTTCAGGGTGTCACCGGCGCGGAAGGCCGGGATGTCGGAACGCAGCGAAGCGGCGTCGACACCAGCGAGCTTGTTGCTCATTTTGGTCTCCATCGCAGGCGCCACGGGCCGCCCACGGAAAATCGTCACAATGGGGATTGTTGCGGGCCGCATCGGCTGGCGGTGATCCCCCCGCGGCGGGGGCACCGGTCCACGTGACGCCCTTCAGGGGCACCCAGCGACAGACAACAGTCGCCTATTCTTCCACAGCATCGGCCGTGGTCAGAAATCGGCCCAGCTCGCCGTCCCAGACCAGGCCGAGGAGGTTGAGCGCCTCCCGCTCCTTCTTGTCGAAGGCACCGATCTGCCAGCGCGCCACCAGGTCCGGGCGGTGCGCCAGGGTCCGGGCGAAGGCCTGCTCGCGGCGCCAGCGGGCGATCTTCCCGTGGTGACCGCTCAGCAGCACCTCGGGAACCTCGCGGCCGCGCCACTCCGCGGGCTTGGTGTAGACGGGGCCCTCCAGCAGGTCGGCCATCGCGCCGGGGGCGAAGGAGTCGTCCCGGTGCGACTCGGCGTTGCCCAGCACGCCGGGCAGCAGCCGGGCGATCGCCTCGACCATCACCAGCACCGCGACCTCCCCGCCCGCCAGCACGTAGTCGCCGATCGAGGCCTCGACGACCGGCATCCGGGTCGCGGCCTCCTCGATCACGCGGCGGTCGATGCCCTCGTACCGGGCGGGGGCGAAGGCCAGCCACGGCCGGTCGGCCAGCTCCTGCGCCAGCTCCTGGGTGAACGGACGTCCGCTGGGGGTCGGCACGACCAGGGTCGGCACCTCCCCTTCGGGTCCTTCGGCCAGCACGGCGTCCAGCGCGGCGCCCCAGGGCTCCGGCTTCATCACCATGCCCGGCCCGCCGCCGTAGGGGGTGTCGTCGACCGTGCGGTGTACGTCCGTGGTCCAGGAGCGCAGGTCGTGCAGGTGCACGTCGAGCTGGCTGCGGGCCCGCGCCTTGCCGACCAGCGAGACGTTCAAGGGCTCCAGGTACTCGGGGAAGATCGTGACGACGTCGATCCGCATCCGGCTCACGCGGCGCCCCCGTCAGCGCCCGAACCGGTACCGGAACCGGCGTCGGAACCGGCAGCGCCCTCGACGCTGCCGGCACCATCCTCGCCGCCCCCGGCAGAGGTCCCGTCCGCGGACCTGTCAGTCTCCGCCTCCGCCTCCGCCTCTGCCTCCGCCTCCGCGGCCGCATCGGAGTCCGCAGCAGCCTCCACGGCCCCCACGGCGTCCACCGCGTCGACCGGGTCGATCAGGCCGGGCGGCGGGTCGATGACCGCCCGCTGGTTCTCCAGGTCGATGGTCGGCACGATCCGGCTGACGAACGGCACCAGCACCTCGGTCCCGTCCGTCTTCGTGACGGTCAGCAGGTCCTGGTACGGCAGGTGGATGACCTCGGTGAGCTCGCCGACCAGGGTCCCGTCGACGAGGACGACGTCCAGGCCGACGAGTTGGTGGTCGTAGTACTCCTCCGGATCCTCGGGGCTCTCGTCCGGGTCCACCTCGGCGATCAGCATGGTCCCGCGCAGCGCCTCGGCGCCGTTGCGGTCCTTGACGCCGGCGAAGCGCAGCAGCAGCCGGCCGCTGTGCACCTTGCCGGACTCGACGGTCAGCGGACCGGCCGAGGCCGGGTCGGTGAGCAGGACGGCGCCCGGGCCGAGCCGGAGTTCCGGCTCGTCGGTGCGGACCTCGACACTGACGTCCCCCTTGATGCCGTGGGCGCGGCCGATCTTGCCGACGACGAGCTGCACGGTGATCGCTCTCCTGGTGTCGTGCGCTGCTGAGCTGAGCAGAGATGGCGGAAGGAATGGAAGCGGGGCGGGCCCGGGCAGGCCGGCCCCGAACAACGAGGAAGGGCCGGCCGGGACGACTAAGCGTCCCGGCCGGCCCAGAAACCTGACGGTCGAGTGTCAGCGAATGCTGTCCACGTCGACCAGGTCGACCCGGACGTTGCGGCCGCCGAGGGCGCCGACCACGGTGCGCAGAGCGCGCGCCGTGCGGCCGCCACGACCGATCACCTTGCCGAGGTCATCGGGGTGCACGCGCACCTCGATGGTGTGGCCCCGGCGGAGCTGGCGCGAACGCACCTGCACCTCGTCGGGGTGCTCGACGATGCCCTTCACCAGGTGGTCGAGGGCTTCCTCGATCACGCTCAGGCCTCGGTGGAAGCGGCCTCGGCCTCGTCAGCCTTGTCCGCCTTCTTGGCCTTCGGGGTGATGGCGACACCGGTGGTGGCGTCCTCGAAGCCGGCGACGGCCTTCGCGAAGAGGTGCGAGAAGTCCTCGACCTTGGGCTCGGCGACCTTGAGCGGCGCCGGGGCCGGCAGGCCCTTGAACTTCTGCCAGTCGCCGGTCAGCTTCAGGATGGCGAGGACCGGCTCGGTCGGCTGGGCGCCGACGGACAGCCAGTACTGGGCGCGGTCGGTGTCGACCTCGATCTTCGAGGGGTCATAGGTCGGCTGGTAGATGCCGATCTCCTCGATCGCGCGGCCGTCACGCTTGGTGCGCGAGTCGGCGACGACGATGCGGTAGTGCGGGGCGCGAATCTTGCCGAGACGCTTGAGCTTGATCTTGACTGCCACGGGAGTGGATTCTCCTGGTGTTGACGTGGGTGAGCGGCCGGATGGCACCGCGTGGGGTTGCGGGCCCGGTCGTTCAAGGGACACGCCAGCCGTAGGAGAGAGGGGTCCTGCTCGGCTGCCGAGTACTCAGCTGTCCATTCTGCCATACCGGGGCAGGTCGGCCCGACCGAGGGTCCCCGCCCCCGGTAGAGCCGAACAGCCACTCGGCGGCAGATGGCAGCGGCCGTCACCAGTCGGCGCGGTGCGCCGCCGGTCGGCCCAGCCGGCCTCCGTCGCCCTCCAGTCACACCATGTACTGCCGCTGCGACAGTCGCCGCCGTCCGCCTGCTTCGACGTCCGCCGTTCCTGCTGCTGCCACCGCGGGCCCTGCTCGTCCGTGCTGTTGCGGCTGTTCCTACTACCACTGTCTTGCGTACCGCTGTTGCCGCACGCACCACTACTGCCGTGCGTACCGCTGTTGCCGTGCGTACCGCTGTTGCCGTGCGTACCGCTGTTGCCGTGCGCACCACTGCTGCCGTGCGCGCCGATGGGTCGGGCACCACTGCCCTGCGTTCGGAGGTCCGCAGCACCGGGGTCACGGAGTCCCGGGTGCCGGCACCGCACTACGCGATCTTGAACGGCTGCTGGCAGGCGCCGCAGACGATCGAGGCCTGCGCGAGCACCGACGGAACCACCCGCACGTTCCGGCCGCACCCGCAGACCGCCTTGACCCGCACACCGCCGCCGGACGAACCGTGCCGCGCCGCCGGACCGCGGAAGGCCCGGTGCCCGCCCTCGCCGGCCACGGCCAGCTGGTGGGCGCCCAGCGCGCGGTCGAGCCGCTCGATGGTGCCGGAGTACCGGTCTCTGGTGTCGTTGAGCATGGTCACCTGCGAGAAGCCGCTGCTCGCGTGCGGCTCCACCGGATGGGCCAGCCCGAGCTCGGAGGCGAGCATCAGGAAGCGCCGGTTGTGGTACCGGCCGGCCCTGGAGGTGTCGCGGATCTCGCGGGCGGCTGCCAGCCCGTGGGCGGCCTCGTGCAGCAGGCGCTCGAAGTCGAGCCGCGTGCCACAGGCCGAGGAGGACTCGCCGATCAGCGCCTCGGGCGAGGCCAGGTCGGGGAGGTCCTGATGATGGGCCTGGATGTCGCTCCAGGCGGCGGCCAGTTCGGCCGCCAGGACGAGAGGCTGTGTCGTGCTCACGCTGTACCAACGATGGGAAGAGAGCCGGCGTTCCACGAGTTCCCGTTCGTGGGGAATTCCCAGCGAACTCTCAGGAATACACAGCTGTGCGCGAATTGCGCTGCTCGGATCTGACGCAAGACCAACCCCCTGCAACTCTGGGACCGCCGGATTCGGCGGGCTCTCGGCTATCGCCCAAGGGCGCCGCCGCCCATGGGACGGACGGCCCGCGGCCTGGTCGAAATTGACAGGGCCACGGGCCGTATACCGTACCGCTAGTTCAGCAAGACCGGCAGTTGACTGGTGAGTAGTCTCAGCGGAGAACACGGGCCCGGGGACGAACGGCATTCGAACGGACGTCAACCCCCGCGGATACCGCATTGTTCAGCGACAGTTCACCGGCCGGGACCACTGATCGATCGCTCGTCAGCCCCCTCGGCCCGCGCCGCCGAAACCGTCCGTGAACCGCGCCGTCCCGATGCCGCCATCCCGATACCGCCGTCCCGATACCGCCATCCCGATACCGCCATCCCGATACCGCCGGGCCGGGCCGCTCCACCGTCGGGGAGGCAGGGGAGCGACCGGCCGCGGACCGCTGTCCGGCTCAGTAGGCGCGTGCCACGATCGCGATGTTGCCGTCCTGGTCGTCGGTGGCCGGCACCGAGCCGTCGGCGGCGACGATGCAGCGCACCGAGACGCCCTGCTCGGCCAGCTTGGCCTCGCCCTCCGGACCGAGCTCGGCCCAGGAGATCCGGCCCCAGCCGGTGGCGGCGGCCTCGACGGCCTCGTCCAGGTTCTTCACGTCGACGGTGCGGGACTCCCGGCGCTCACGCGACTGACGGAGCAGCAGCGCCTGGTCCTCCTCCAGGATCCCGGGCAGCAGCGCGGCCAGGGCGTCGACGGCCACCGGCTCCTTGCCGCCGGCGATGCGGCGAGCCAGCATCGCGGTGCCGTTCTCCAGGTCGCGCGGACCGACCTCGACGCGGACCGGAACGCCCTTGAGCTCCCAGTCGACGGCGCGGCGGCCGAACGGGGTGTCGGTGCGGTCGTCGACCACGACCCGGACGCCGGCGGCCTCCAGCTGGGCGCCGATCTCACGGACCTTCGCCAGCACCGCGTCGTCGCCCTTGATCGCGAGCACGACGACCTGGACGGCAGCCAGCCGCGGCGGGACGCGCAGGCCGTTGTCGTCGCCGTGCGACATGATCAGGCCGCCGACCATGCGGGTGGAGACGCCCCAGGAGGTCTGCCAGACGTGCTCGCGCTGGTCGCCACCGGACAGGAAGGTGGTGTTGAAGGCCTTGGCGAAGTTCTGGCCCAGCTCGTGGCTGGTGCCCATCTGCAGCGCCTTGCCGTCGCCCATCATGGCCTCGAGGGTGAGGGTGTTGATGGCGCCGGCGAACCGCTCCTTGGCGGTCTTGCGGCCGAGCACCACGTCGATGCCCAGCACGTTGGTCATGAAGTCGCCGTAGACGGTGGTGTGGATCCGCGAGGCGTAGTCGCGCGCGTCCTCGTACGTGGCGTGGGCGGTGTGGCCCTCCTGCCAGAGGAACTCGGTGGTGCGCAGGAAGACCCGCGGGCGCAGCTCCCAGCGGACCACGTTGGCCCACTGGTTGATCAGCAGGGGCAGGTCGCGGTGGCTCTGGACCCACTTGGAGAAGTACTCGTTGATGATCGTCTCGGAGGTCGGCCGGACGACGACCGGCTCCTCCAGCTGCTTCCCGCCACCGTGGGTGACGACGGCGAGCTCGGGGGCGAAGCCCTCGACGTGCTCGGCCTCCCGGGTCAGGTAGGACTGCGGGATGAACATCGGGAAGTAGGCGTTCTGCGCGCCCGCCTTTTTGATGCGCGCGTCCATCTCCTGCTGCATCCGCTCCCACAGGCTGTAGCCGTACGGTCGGATGACCATGGTGCCGCGCACCGGACCGTTGTCGGCCAGCTCAGCCTTGTTGATGAGGTCCTGGTACCAGCGGGGGAAGTCGTCCGCCTGGGGGGTGAGAACGGGTGCCTTAGCCATGGGGCAGATGGTACGGGGACTCGGCCGCCGACTGTGAATCGGTTTACCTGCCGAACGGGCGGGCCGCGGGTCCGTCCCGCACCGGCGCATCCCACCGGCGCACCACCGCGGCGCGCGGATACCTGCTCGCACCCCTCTGGACGCCGGGCCCCGACCGCTGTTCGCTGGATGCGGGGCGGGGTCATCGGGGGGAGCCGTAGACATCTCAACAGACACCGATGCAGACATCGGAATCCAGAACCGGATGGGAGGCCGCGATGGCTTCAGCGCGAGTGGCCGGCACAACCGCACAGCGCCCCGACGCAGCCGGCATGGCGGGGTCGCACGGCCGGGCGCGGGACTGGGCGGAGATCCAGGAGCGCATGCTCGTACCGCTCTACCAGGCGGTCTTCGAGCGGCTGGAGGTCGGGCCGGCCACCAGTGTGCTCAGCCTCGGGTGCCGCTCGGGCCTGGCCCTGCTGCTCGCCGCGGCGCGCGGCGCGCAGGTCTGCGGGCAGGAGCCGGAGGCGGAGCTGCGGGAGCTCGCGGAGGGTCGCGGGCTGCGGGTGCTGGCGGAGTCGGCGGGTGGCGTACGGGGGCCTCAACAGCCCTCCCGGGAAGTCACCCGGACGGCGTACGGCATCCCCCGGGCGGCCCATTCGCTGGTCACCGTTTTCGAGCAGCTCCCCTACGTCCGTGATCCGGCCGTTCTGGTCGCCGAGGCGGCGGGGCTGACCATGCTGGACGGACACCTGGTGCTCGCGTCCTGGGGCCCACCGGAGCGGTGCGAGAGCGCGGGCGCCCTGGACGTCGCGCGCCGCCTCTCGGTCCGTACGCCCGCCTGCACGCCGTTCGCCCTCAGCGGCCCCGGCGCGTTGGAGGACCTGCTGGGCGGGGCCGGGCTGCGGCCCGCCGGCAGCGGCCGGGTGCACTGTCCGTTCGCCTATCCGGACCTGGAGAGCGCGGTGCGCGGAATGCTGTCGACGGGGCTCTTCGAGACGGCGGTCGAGGACTCCGGGCCGACCCTGGTCGGCAAGGAGCTGGAGGAGTCGCTGCATCCGTACGTCCAGGCGGACGGGTCGGTGCGGATGGCCAACGTGTTCCGCTACGTGGTGGCGGAACAGCGCCGCTGAGGCCCCCCGTCGTCGAGGCCCCGGCCACGGTCGGCACCCGGCCGGTATCGCTAGCGCCCGGCCGGCCGGGGCCACTCCTCCGCCGTCAGGGCGAACCGTTCGTGGTCCCGCCAGGCTCCCGCCAGGAACAGCATCCGCGGCGTGAACCCCTCGTACCGGAAGCCGAGCCGCCGCGCCAGCGCGATCGAACGCTCGTTGTCCGGCTGGACGTTGATCTCCAGCCGGTGCAGGCCCAGGCCGCTGCGCTCCATCGGGGCGAAGCAGCGGTCCACCACCAGCCGCATGCCCTCGGTCATCAGTCCGGTGCCGGCGAACGGCAGGTACGAGTCGTAGCCGAGGGCGCCGTTGCAGAAGCGGCCCATCACGATGTTGGCGACGTTGCACTTCCCGACCAGCCCGCCGCTCGCGAAATCCTCGATCAGGAAGGTCCGCAGGCCGGGCCCCTGCCGCTCCAGCAACTCCGGCAGCCCGTCCGGCTCGACCGGGTTCCACCGCCCGATGTGCTCGGCGGACCGGCGGACCGCCTCGGCGTACGGTTCTGCGTCTGTGGGCCTCGGCGCCCGGATCCTCACTCGCATCGGACCATCATCGAGCATTTTCGCGCACCCGTACGGAGGACCGGGCCCTCAGGCCCCCGGGACGCCGCCCGGCACGCCGACGGCCCGGCACCCCACTCGGGGCGGCGGGCCGTGGGCACGGGCCGTCAGGTCGGGCACCGATCGTCGGATCGGGCACGGACCCGTCAGATCAGGTCCTTGAACTCCTTGGGCAGCTCGAAGTCGGCCGGGCCCTTGCCCGCGCCGAGGCCGAACGCGCCGCCCGGGGCCGGGGCCTGCGGGGCGCCGCCGGGGCCGAGCGCCCGGCGCTCGGCGGCCGCCGCCTCCTCCTGGGCCCGCTTCAGCGGGTTGCCGGACTTCTTGCGGCCCTTGGCGGGCTGGGCCTTCTTCGCGGACTTCTTGCCGCCGCCGCCCATCCCGGGGATGCCCGGCATGCCGGGGATCCCCTTGCCGGAGGCCATCGCGGACATCATCTTGCGGGCCTCGAAGAACCGCTCGACCAGGTTGTTGACCTCGCCGACGCCGACGCCCGAACCCTTGGCGATACGGGCCCGGCGCGAGCCGTTGATGAGCTTCGGGTCGGTCCGCTCGGCGGGGGTCATCGACTTGATGATGGCGCCGACGCGGTCGACGTCCTTGTCGTCGATGTTGTTGATCTGCTCGCGGATCTGCCCCATGCCGGGCAGCATGCCGAGCAGCTTGGAGATCGAGCCCATCTTCCGGACCTGCTCCAGCTGCGACAGGAAGTCGTCGAGCGTGAAGTCCTTGCCGCCGCCCTGCAGTTTGGCGGCCATCTTCTCGGCCTCGGCCTGGGAGAAGGTCTGCTCGGCCTTCTCGATCAGGCTGAGCATGTCGCCCATGCCGAGGATGCGCGAGGCCATCCGGTCCGGGTGGAAGGCGTCGAAGTCGTCGACCTTCTCGCCGTTGGAGGCGAACATGATCTGGCGGCCGGTGACGTGGGCCACCGAGAGGGCGGCGCCACCGCGGGCGTCGCCGTCCAGCTTGGAGAGCACCACACCGGTGAAGTCGACGCCTTCGAGGAAGGCCTGTGCGGTGGTGACCGCGTCCTGGCCGACCATGGCGTCGACGACGAAGAGGACCTCGTCCGGGGTGACGGCGGCGCGGATGTCGGCGGCCTGCTGCATCAGCTCGGCGTCGATGCCGAGGCGGCCGGCGGTGTCGACGATGACCACGTCGTACTGCTTCTGCTTCGCGTACTCGATCGAGTCGCGGGCGACCTGCACCGGGTCGCCGACGCCGTTGCCCGGCTGCGGGCCGTAGAAGGCGACGCCGGCGCGCTCGGCGACCACGCCGAGCTGGGTGACGGCGTTGGGGCGCTGGAGGTCACAGGCGACCAGCAGCGGGGTGTGCTTCTGCGACTTCAGCCAGTGGCCGAGCTTTCCGGCCAGGGTGGTCTTACCGGCACCCTGCAGACCGGCCAGCATGATCACGGTCGGGCCGGTCTTGGCGTAGCGCAGGCGGCGGGTCTCGCCGCCGAGGATGCTGATCAGCTCCTCGTTGACGATCTTGATGATCTGCTGCGCCGGGTTCAGCGCGCCGGAGACCTCGGAGCCGAGCGCGCGGTCCTTGATCTGCTTGATGAAGGCCCGCACCACGGGGAGCGCGACGTCCGCCTCCAGGAGGGCGATCCTGATCTCGCGCGTGGTGGCGTCGATGTCCGCCTCGCTGAGGCGGCCCTTGCCCCGGAGGTTCTTGAACGTCGCTGCGAGGCGGTCGGAGAGAGTGTCGAACACGTCGGTCGCGGGTCCCTTGCGGCATCGGTACGGGTACTGTCGTCGCCCCCAGGGTATCCGCCCGGCCCAGCTGCGGTCTCCACCCCGGCGGACGAGCGTCCCCGACGACGGTCCGGACACCCGCCCGAGACCGGTCGGGACGGGGATCCGGACAGCCGCCGCCGCCCCGAAGGCAGGCCCCGGCCCGGCGGCGGCGGCTCAGCCCAGTGCCGACTGGACCGCCCGGGCCACCTCCGCGGCCCGCTCGGCCGCCAGCGGTCTCCCCGCCGGGTCCGTCACGTAGAAGGCGTCCACCGCGTCCGCCCCGAGGGTGGAGACGTGCGCGGTGCGGACCCGGACCCCGGCCGCGTCCAGCGCCCGACCGATCCGGTGCAGCAGTCCGGGGGCGTCGTGCGCCCGGACCTCCAGGATGGTGGCGCTCCGCGAGGCGTCCGGGGCCACCGTGACCACCGGGGGCGGGGTGGCGATCCCCCGCCGGCGCGGCGCCGCGGCGTCCCGTTCGGCGAGCTTGCGCGAGACGTCCAGCGAGCCGTCCAGCGCCCGCCGCAGGTCGGCCCGGAGCCGGGCCGCCTCCGGCAGCTCGCCGTACTCGGCGGCGACCGTCCAGGAGATCAGCAGCACCGGGCCGGCGCCGATCGGGTCGAGCTCGCGCAGGCTGGCCGCGCGGACCGTCAGCCGGTGCAGCGCGAGCACCCCCGCGACGGTGCCCAGCAGGCCCGGCCGGTCCGGGATGGCCAGGGTCAGTTCGACGCCCATCGGCTCGGTGACCGGCGACTCGTGGTCGGTCTCGGCGTGCAGCGCCAGCGCCGGGACGCCGGTCCTGGCCGCCTCGACCGCCAGCCGTTCCTCGTCGACGGTCGGTTCGGCCTCCGCCGGGAAGTCCCCGCCGCCGGCCAGCTGCGCGGCCGCGCGGGCCGCCAGCCCGGAGACCAGCGAGGCCCGCCAGCTGCTCCAGGCCGCGGGCCCGGTGGCGGTGGCGTCGGCCTCGGTGAGGGCGTGCAGCAGTTCCAGCTGGGGCAGGGTGCCGACCACCTTGGTGATCAGTTCGACGGTGGCCGGGTCGTCCGGGTCCCGCCGGGTCGCGGTCTCCACCAGGGTCAGGTGGTGGCGGACCAGCAGGGCCAGCGTCTCGGTGTCCGCCCGGTCGAATCCCATCCGGACGGCCACGTCGCGGACGATCACCTCGCCGGCCTCCGAGTGGTCCCCCGGCCACCCCTTGCCGATGTCGTGCAGCAGGGCCGCGACCAGCAGCAGGTCGGGGCGGGCCACCCGGCGGGTCATGGCGGCGGCCCGCACCGCCGTCTCGATCAGGTGCCGGTCCACCGTCCAGCGGTGGACGGCGTTGCGCTGCGGCCGGCAGCGGACCCGCTCCCAGTCCGGCAGCAGCCTGCTGATCAGCCCCTCCGCCTCCAGCGCCTCCCAGACCGGCAGGCAGGCCTCGCCGGCGCCGAGCAGGGTGACCAGCTGCTCGCGGGCCTCGTCCGGCCACGGCACCGGCAGCGGCCTGGTCTCGGCGGCCAGCCGCCGGACGGTGGCGTACGAGACGGTGAGCCCGGCCTGCGCGGCCGCGGCGGCGGCTCGCAGCGGCAGCACCGGGTCCTGCGCCGGGCGGGCGCTCTGCGCGAGGACCGCCTCGCCGTCCTGCTCGACCACGCCCTCGGCGAGCGGGCGCCGCTCGACCGCGCCCTTGGCGACCGCGCCGCCGCCGGCCCGGCCGGCGCCGCTGAACGGGAAGGCCAGCCGGGAGATCCGCCGGCCGCGCCGGGAGCGGGCGGCCAGTATCCGGTCGACCGAGCGCCAGGTGACGTCCCCGGCGTACGCGATGGTGCGCGCGGCCTCGTACACCTGGCGCAGCAGGGTGTCCGCGTCCAGGACGCCGAGCCGGGCGGCGACCTGGTCCTGGTCCTGGAGGCTGAGCCGCTCGGTGGCCCGGCCGGTGACCAGGTGCAGGGCGTCCCGGACGTCGGCGAGCCGGCGGGCGGCGGCCTCCAGCCCGTCGCGCGGGGCGTCGGCGAGCCAGGTGGCGGCGATGGCGTTGAGCGCGACCACGTCGCGCAGGCCGCCGCGGGCCTCCTTGAGGTCGGGTTCGAGCAGGAAGGAGAGTTCGCCGTGCCGCTCGGCCCTGGCCCGTCCGAGTTCCTGCAGTTCGGGCAGCCGCTGGGCGGCCCCGGCCCGCCAGTCGGCGAGGACGGCGGAGCGCAGGCCCGCGGTCAACCCGGGGTCGCCGGCGATGTGCCGGGCGTCGAGCAGACCGAGCTGGGCCTTGAGGTCCTCGCCGGCCACCGCCCGGGCCTCGGCCGTGGTCCGGACGGAGTGGTCCAGCGCGGCGCCGGAGTCCCAGACCGGGTACCAGAGCCGCTCGGGCAGTTCGGGGTCGAGTGCGCCGTCGTGCAGCAGCAGGACGTCGAGGTCGCTGCGGGGGGAGAGCTCGCCGCGGCCGTAGCCGCCGACCGCGACCAGGGCGGTGCCGGCCGGGGCGCCGGCCCGGCGGAACAGGCCGGTCAGCCAGCGGTCGGTCAGGCCGGACAGCGCGGTGCGCCGCTCGGTGCCGGACAGCTCGGGGTCGGCGAGCAGCCGGGCGCGGTCGGCGGCGTGGTCGCCCGGGCGGGCCGGGTCGGCGGGGTGGGCTTCGGTCGAGGTCACGTCGTGGTCCCCATCCGTGTGACGAGCAGGCACCGGGTGGCTCCGGCGGCGTTGCCGGACGCGCCCCCGGCGACAGGAGCCGGATACGCCTTCGGCGGACCTGCCGGGAGCAGGTCCGCCAAAGGACGGTTGTGCTGAATGCTAGAGCGCGTCGGGCCCGCGCTCGCCGGTGCGCACCCGGACCGCCGTGTCGACCGGGACGGACCAGACCTTGCCGTCGCCGATCTTGCCGGTCCTGGCGGCCTTGACCACCACCTCGATCAGCTGCTCGGCGTCGTCGTCCTCGACCAGGATCTCGACCCGGACCTTGGGCACCAGGTCCACGGTGTACTCGGCGCCGCGGTAGACCTCGGTGTGGCCGCGCTGCCGTCCGTAGCCGCTGGCCTCGGTGACGGTCAGGCCGTGCACCCCGAAGGCCTGCAGGGCGTCCTTCACCTCGTCGAGGCGGTGGGGCTTGATGACTGCGGTGATGAGCTTCATCAGGCGTCGACCTCGGTCTTCCGGGTGCTGGCGGTGGCGGTGGCGGCGACGGTGACGGGGGCCGCTGCGGTGGCCCGGCCGAGGCTGGCGCCGACGGCGCTGAAGTCGTACGCGGACTCGGCGTGCTCGGCCTGGTCGATGCCGGCCACCTCGACGTCCTCGGAGACCCGCAGGCCGATGGTCTTGTGGATGGCCTGGCCGAGCAGCCAGGAGACGACGAAGGAGTAGACCGCGACCACCGCGACGCCCATGGCCTGCTTGCCGAGCTGGCCGAGGCCGCCGCCGTAGAACAGGCCCTGCGCGGTCTGGCCGACGTGTCCGGTGGCGAAGAAGCCGATCGCCAGCGAGCCGACGATGCCGCCGACCGCGTGGACGCCGACCACGTCGAGCGAGTCGTCGAAGCCGAACCGGTACTTCAGGCTGATCGCGGCGGCGCAGACGGCGCCGGCGATCAGGCCGATGGCGATCGCACCGAGCAGGGAGACCGAGCCGCAGGCGGGGGTGATGGCGACCAGACCGGCCACCGCGCCGGAGGCGGCGCCCAGCGTGGTGAACGCGCCGTGCTTGATCTTCTCGTAGGCGAGCCAGCCGAGGACCGCCGCGGCGGTGGCGACCTGGGTGTTCAGGAAGGCCATTCCGGCGACGCCGTTGGCGGCCAGCGCGGAACCGGCGTTGAAGCCGAACCAGCCGAACCACAGCAGGCCGGAGCCGAGCATCACCAGCGGCAGGCTGTGCGGCCGCATCGGGTCCTTCTTGAAGCCGATCCGCTTGCCGAGCACCAGGCACAGCGCGAGACCCGCCACACCGGCGTTGATGTGCACCGCGGTGCCGCCGGCGAAGTCGATCACGCCGTTGCGGTCACCGAGCCACCCGCCGTTGCCGCCGTCGAAGAAGAACACCCAGTGGGCGACCGGGAAGTAGACGATGGTGACCCAGAGCGCCACGAACAGGGCCCAGCCGGTGAACTTGGTGCGGTCCGCGACCGCACCGCTGATCAGCGCCGGGGTGATGATCGCGAACATCAGCTGGAAGGCGGAGAACGCCGTGACCGGGATGGTGCCGGTGATGTCGTTCATCCCGATGCCGCGCATCCCGAGGAAGTCCAGGTTGCCGATCAGGCCGGCCCCGGCGTCGGGGCCGAAGGCCAGGCTGTAGCCGTAGAGGACCCAGAGCACGCTGACGATCGCGAGCGAGATGAAGCTCATGACCAGCATGTTGAGTGTGCTCTTGACCCTGACCATGCCTCCGTAGAAGAAGGCCAGACCCGGGGTCATCAACATGACCAGGGCCGCACAGATGAACACAAAGGCGGTATCGCCCGCGCTGAAGCCGTCCGGCATCGGCGTCTCCTCTGGGATGAAAGCCGATCCACACCCGGGATTCCTGTCCCGTGCCACCCGGGGTGTCGGCGATGAGAGGAGCGTGCCGAAGGCGGGTTTCGGCCGATGCGGCTCGGTGTTTCACCGCAGTGACGTCGTTGACGCACGCGTTACGAGGACGTGAACTACGGCCGCGCCATGACAGATCTTGCGATACCTTGCGGCCGCACGACACCGGACGTGCCGGGGACGTCACCGACCGTGGAGGCCTTCTCGCGGTGGGGCGGGGGAGCCCGTTCGGATGCGAGTTTCGTTGGCCTCCACGGTCGGAGCCTGCTCCGGCGATGGCCGGAAATCGTTGGGCACTGGCCCGTCAGCGGCACGGCGGCCCGGGGGCACGGCGGCCCGGCGGCCCGCAGCGGCCCGGCTCAGACCGCCGTGGCGGCGAACTCCGGGATGTCCTGCACCACGCGCTCGGCGAGCCGGGAGACCTCCGGCACGTCCCGGTACTGCCGGGTGGCCGCCTCCGAGGTCTTGCGGACCCGGGTGTTCAGCCGCTCCGACCGGACCTTCTTGGCGATGTCCACGGCCTGCTCGCACATCACGGCGGCCTGCTCCGGCTCGTTCTGCAGCAGGTGGACGCTGGCCATGCCGACCAGGTTGAAGGCGTACGAGCGGACGTGCTCGCCGTCCTGCCGGAAGAGGTCGACCGCGCGCTCCATGACCGGGGAGGCCATCGAGGCGTAGAGCGGGCTGCGGGTGGAGTGGTAGGCCAGGTCGCGGAAGGAGTGGGCGTTCTCCGCGTTCAGCTCGGCCTCGGAGAAGAACTTCAGCCAGTCCGGGGTGCCGTCGCCGGGCCGGCAGTCGCTGAAGGTGTCCTCGGCCAGCCGGGCCGCCCGGGCGCAGCGGTTGACCTCGCCGATGGTGGCGTAGGCGCGGGCCTCCATCGCGTACAGCAGGGCCTGCTGGCGCGGGCCGGCCGTGTCGCGGCTGCCGTACTGGGCGAGGTGGATCAGCTCCAGGGCGTCCTCGCCCCGGTTGAGGTGGATCATCTGGCGGCTCATGTCGGTGAGGATGAGCGCGCCGAAGGGCCGGTCCCCCGCCTCCTTGGCGGCGTGCAGCGCCAGCACGTAGTACTTCTGGGCGCTGGGGTGCATGCCGACGTCGTACGACATCCAGCCGGCCAGGTGGGCCAGCTCGGCGGTGAGCCGGAACAGCCGCTTGGTGGTCTGCTCGGGGTAGGTCTCCTGGAGCAGGTCGGTGACCTCGTGCAGCTGGCCGACGACGGCCTTGCGGCGCAGGCCGCCGCCGTTCTGGGCGTCCCACTGCCGGAACATCTCGGTGGTCTGCTCCAGCAGTTGGAGCTCGGGCTCGGAGAGCCGGCCGGTGTGCGGTTCGCCGTGGTTGGCTGCGGTCAGGATGGGCATCGGTGCTCCGCCGGGGCCGGGGGTGAGCCAGCGCTGCATCGGCTCGATCAGCGCCGCGCCGGCCGTCAGTGCGAGGGAGGTGCCGAGGAAGCCGCGGCGGTTGAGCATCAGGTCGCTGCGCGAGTACTCGCTGATCAGCTGGACGGTCTGTTCGCCGCTCCACGGCAGGTCGACGCCGCCGCCGACGGTGGAGACCGGGACGGCGGCGCGCAGGCCGAGGTCCTCGACCGAGACCACCGAGCCGAACCGCTCGGAGAACAGTTCGGAGAGGATCTTCGGGATCGGCTCGCGCGGCTGTTCGCCGTCGAGCCATCGACGCACCCGCGAGGTGTCGGTGCTGACGTGGTGCGCACCGATCTGCCGCGCCCGACGGTTCACCTGGCGGGCCAGCTCCCCCTTGGACCAGCCGCTGCGTGTGAACCACGAGGTCAGCTTCTCGTTCGGTTGCTTGTCTCCCATGGGAACGTCCCCATCCCGCCCGGCCCACCGGGGGCCCCGATCGTGTGCCCGCCGGTCGCGGGCGCTTGCTCGACGTGCTTGCGGTGCCTGTGCCGTGCCATGCCTCGTACCGCTCACCCAACCGAGCGGCTCATTGCTTTCCGTAGCCCGAACGTAACGCCCCATCGGCCATCCGGGGGAGCATGACTCCGGAAACGCCACCTTTCGCCACCCCTGCGGGTGAACAAACGGCGGACCTCAGGCGGTTCACTGGTAGCCCGCCCGGCGTGACACCGGCACATGCCAGTCCCGCCCGGGGACGCTCCACCCGCCGCCGCCCGCGGCCAACTCCCGCGAGAGGACGGTGCGTTGCCGGCCCCGGAGACCACGGAGGCACCCGTGCAGCAACGACGATCCGGCATCCGGCGAGCCGCTGCAAGGCGGCTCCTCGCCCGCGCCGCCCGAATTGGTGCACGGCGTCCGCTGCGCGCCGCCGGCGCACCACGCGCACCACACCCGACACTTGACGCATGGTCACGTTCCCGTAACCACCGGCAACCCGATCCTGTTGGGGGAGGCATGGACAACCTGTTCGGCGATCTCCGGCTGGGCACCCTGTGGTCGACACCGCGGGCCGCCCGCCGCACCCGCGCCACCTCGCTCCAGGCGGCCACCGAGTACACCGGCCGCCTCGGCTGGACGGTCTCGGTCGGCGCCACCGCACCCGGCCGCGCCCCCGGCGACGCCCCGTGCGAGTGCGCCGCGCCGTACTGCGCCGCCCCGGGCCTGCACCACGAGGTCGGCCCCGAGCTGTCCGCCGGCACCCCCGCCCAGGAGCTGGCCGGCCGCTGCGCGGCGGGCGCCCCGCTGCTGCTGCCGGCCGGCCGCCACTTCGACGTCCTGGACGTCCCGGCCCAGGCCGGTCTGCAGGCCCTGGTGCGGCTGGAGCGGATGGGCACCCAGGTCGGCCCGGTCCTGGCCGTCCCGACCGGCCGGCTGCTGTTCTTCGTCACCCCCGGCACCGCCCGGCAGCTGCCCGAGCTGCTGTACCGGATGGGCTGGGACGACGCCGCCCTCGACCTGGCCTGCCACGGCGCCGGCAGCTACGTCGCGGCCCCGCCGACCGTGCTCGCCGGGCTCGGCGCGGTGCGCTGGCTCCGCCGGCCCTGCCGGGAGAGCGCGGCCTGTCCGCCGGAGGCCCGGCTGCTGCTCGGCACCCTCGCGTACGCCTGCCACCGCAGCCGCGCCCGCACCGCCGAGCCGGCCTGGCTGGCCTGCTGACCGCACCGGCCGCCGGGCGCCCGAGCTCGGCACGGCCGTACGCCGAAGGGCCGTCCCCCGCGGGGGACGGCCCTTCGAGCGGGAACGCCCGCGGCTCAGTCGCCGATCAGCGCGTCCACGAACGCGGCCGGCTCGAACGGCGCCAGGTCGTCCGCGCCCTCGCCGAGCCCGATCAGCTTGACCGGCACGCCCAGCTCGCGCTGGACCGAGATCACGATGCCGCCCTTGGCGGTGCCGTCCAGCTTGGTCAGCACGATGCCGGTGATGTCGACCACCTCGGCGAAGACCCGGGCCTGGACCAGCCCGTTCTGACCGGTGGTGGCGTCCAGCACGAGCAGCACCTCGTCGACCGGGCCGTGCTTCTCCACCACCCGCTTGACCTTGCCGAGCTCGTCCATCAGACCGGTCTTGGTGTGCAGCCGGCCCGCCGTGTCGATCAGCACGGTGTCCGCGCCCTCGGCGATGCCCTCCTTGACCGCGTCGAAGGCCACCGAGGCGGGGTCGCCGCCCTCCGGACCGCGGACGGTGTGCGCGCCGACCCGCTCGCCCCAGGTCTGCAGCTGGTCGGCGGCGGCGGCCCGGAAGGTGTCGGCCGCGCCGAGCACCACCGAGCGGCCGTCGGCGACCAGGACCCGACCGAGCTTGCCGGAGGTGGTGGTCTTGCCGACGCCGTTGACGCCGACCACCAGCACGACCGCGGGGCGGCCGTCCTCGTGCCTGGCGGTCTTCAGCGAACGGTCCGCGTCGGTGCCGATCAGCCCGGTCAGCTCCTCGGCCAGCAGCGTGCGCAGCTCGGCCGGGGTGCGGGTGCCGAGCACCTTGACCCGGGTGCGCAGGCTGTCCACGAGCTCCTGGGTGGCCGCCACGCCGACGTCGGCGATGAGCAGGGTCTCCTCGATCTCCTCCCAGGTGTCCTCGTCCAGCCGGTCCCGGGAGAGCAGCGTCAGCAGCCCCTTGCCCAGGGTGTTCTGCGAGCGGGAGAGCCGGGAGCGCAGCCGGACCAGCCGGCCCGCGGTGGGCTCGGGGACCTCGACGGCGGGCGGGGCGACGGCCTCCTCGACCGGCACCTCCTCCACCGGGGCCTCGACCGGGGCCGGCCCGGCCGGAGCCTCGGCGCCCTCGACCGGAGCCTGCGCCGGCGGTGCCTCGGCGGTCGCCTCCTCGGCGGCCTCCGGGGCCTTGGGCGGAGCGGTGACGACGGGGGTCCCGGCCCGCGGGGGCAGTTGCTTGCGTCGTCTGCCGGTGACGACGAGACCCGCGATCGCGCCGACGGCGACCACGGCGATGACTACGGCAAGGATCACGTATTCCATAACCCCCCCAGTATCCGCGACACCCCTGCCGCGGGGAACGGTGACATTCGCGGCCTGTGTCACCTTCCGCCCGTCTGCCGCAGCCGGTGCGGCGCAGGGGCGGGGTCAGTCCGTGCCGACCGCAGCCTCCGGCCGCCGCGGCGGCGCGGGCCGTCGGCGGTGCTCCTCGCGCAGCCGCTGGCTGATCACCTGGGAGATGCCGTCGCCCTTCATGGTCACGCCGTAGAGCGCGTCGGCCGACTCCATGGTCAGCTTCTGGTGGGTGATCACGATCAGCTGGGAGCTCTCCCGCAGCTCCTCCATGATCGAGACCAGCCGGCGCAGGTTGGTCTCGTCCAGCGCCGCCTCCACCTCGTCCATCACGTAGAACGGGCTGGGCCGCGCCTTGAAGATGGCGACCAGCAGCGCCACCGCTGTCAGGGAGCGCTCGCCGCCCGACAGCAGGGACAGCCGCTTCACCTTCTTGCCCGGCGGCCGGGCCTCCACCTCGACGCCGGTGGTCAGCATCGAGTCCGGGTCGGTCAGCACCAGCCGCCCCTCACCGCCGGGGAACAGCCGCGAGAACACGCCCTCGAACTGCGCCGCGGTGTCGTGGTACGCCGCCGTGAAGAGCTGCTCCACCCGCACGTCCACGTCCCGCACGATGTCCATCAGGTCGCGCCGGCTCCTGCGCAGGTCGTCCAGCTGCTCCCCCAGGAAGCGGTGCCGCTCCTCCAGCGCCGCGAACTCCTCCAGCGCCAGCGGGTTCACCTTGCCCAGCTGCTGGTGGGCCCGCTCGGCCGCCCTCAGCCGCTTCTCCTGCTCGGCCCGGACGTACCCGACGGGCTCGCCCGGCTCCTCGCCCTCCTCGGGGAGCGGCGGCGGGACGAGGGTGTCCGGGCCGTACGAGGCGAGCAGTTCGCCGCCCTCGATGCCGAACTCCTCCAGCGCCCTGGCCTCCAACTGCTCGATCCGCAGCCGCTTCTCGGCGCGCAGCACCTCGTCCCGGTGGCCGGCGTCGACCAGCCGGTCCAGCTCGGCCTTGAGCTCCCGGCCAGCCTCGCGCCCGGTCCGCAGCTCGCTCTCGCGGGCGGCCCTGGCCTGCTCGGCCGCGGCGCGTTCGGCCTCGGCGAGCGCGAGCGAGCGTTCCAGGTGGCCGAGCAGCTGCCGAGAGCCGGCCGCGACGGCGGTGGCCACGGCCTCCTCGTGCCGGGCCCGCTCGCGGAGCTCGGCCGCCCGGACCCGGGAGGCGCGCTCGGCCCGGGCCGCCCGGTCCAGCTGGTCGGCCCGGCCGGCCAGCGCCCGGCCCCGCTCCTCGTGGGTGCGCACGGACAGCCTGCTCTCCATCTCGGCCTGCCGGGCCGCCACCCCGGCGTCGACCAGCCGGTCCCGCTCGGCGGGGTCCGGTTCCTGCTCGCCGCTCTCGGCGAACTCCTCGGCGGTGGCGAGCCGTTCGGCCAGTTCCCGGGCCGCTGCCTGGGCCTCGGCCAGGCCCTGTTCGGCCCGGGCCGCCGCGCCGGCCAGCCGCTCCGCCTCGCCCTCGGCCGCCCTGGCCTGACCGCCCAGGCGCCCCAGCGAACCGGCCAGCTGGGCCCGTTCACGCTCGGCCAGGCGCCGCCGGGCGGTCAGCTCCTCCAGCTCCGCCGCGCTCCGGCGCCGGCTCTCGGCGGCCTCCTCGCGCGCGGCCGCCGCCGCCGCGTGGCGCCGCTCCGCCTCCTCGATCAGCCGGGCGGTCTCCGCCACCGCCGCCTGCGTCTCCAGCTGGCTCGGCGCACCGGCCGAACCGCCCTGGGCGAAACCGGCCGACAGCAGGTCGCCGTCGGCGGTCACCGCCGTCAACTCCGGTCGCGCGGCGACCAGTCGGCGGGCCTGGTCGAGGTCCGCCACCAGGACGGTGTGCTCCAGCAGCACCGCGGCCGCGGCCAGCAGGCCGGCCGGTCCGCCGAGCAGGTCGACCGCCCGGCGCGCACCCGGCGGCAGGGCCGGCGGCTCCCCCGCCGTCGGGGACCGGGCGATCAGCAGCGCGGCCCGGCCGGCCTCCTCGGCGCGCAGCCGGCCGAGCGCCTCGGCGGCCGCCGCCACCCCGTCCACCGCGACGGCGTCCGCCGCCGCACCCAGCGCGGCCGCGAGGGCGACCTCGTACCCCGGTTCGGTGACCAGCAGTTCGGCGACCGGGCCGAGCACGCCGGCCGCGGCACCCCGGTCGAGCAGTGCGCCGCTGCCGTCCTTGCGCCGCAGGCCCATGGCCAGGGCCTCGTGGCGCGCGGTCAGGGCGGCGCGCTCGCGCTCGGCGGCGCCCAGTTCCTCCCGCGCGACGGACAGCCTCCGCTCGGCCCCGGCGAGGGCCTCCCGGGCCTGCCGGTCGGCGGCCTCGGCCCGCTCGTCGCCGGCCTCCACGTGATCGGCCTGCTCGCGCAGCAGCTCGTACTCCTGCCGGGCGGCCTCGGCCCGTAGCACCGCCTCGTCCCTGGCCTCGGTCAGCCGGCCGATCTCGGCCTCGGCGCCGGCCGCCTTCGAGCGGGCGGCCGCCGCCTGCCCCTGGAGCCGGGCCAGCCCCTCGCGGCGGTCGGCGATGGCCCGGGCGGCGGCCTTCAGCCGGTGCTCCTCCTCGGTGAGGGAGCGCTCCAGCGCGGCCCGTTCCTCGACGGCCTCGGCCAGCGCGTCGTGCGCCTCCTCCAGGGCCCGGGCGAGCGCCTCCTCCTCCGCGCGGATCCGCCGGGCCTCGCGTTCCAGCTCCTCGGGGTCGCGGCCGGGCCGTTCCTGGGCCTGCCCGCTGCCCTGTGCGTGTCGGATCCGCGCCTCGGCCAGGCCGACGGTCCCCCTGGTCCGCTCCGTCAGTGAGGAGAGCCGGTACCAGGTCTGTCGGGCGGCCTCCAGCTGCGGGCCGAGCTGTTCGACCTGGGCCTCCAGGACGGCCTCGCGCTGCTGGGCGGCGGCCAGTTCCTGCTCGACGGTGGAGCGGCGCAGTCTCAGGGCGAGGTCGTCGGCGATCTCGACCTCGACGGCCCGCCGCAGGGTGAGCAGGTCGTCGGCGAGCAGGCGCAGCCGGGCGTCGCGCAGTTCGGCCTGGATCCCGGCGGCCCGGCGGGCGATCCTGGCCTGCCGGCCGAGCGGGCCGAGCTGGCGGCGCAGTTCGGCGACGAGGTCCTGGACGCGGTTGAGGTTGCCCTGCATCGCGTCCAGCTTCCGCAGCGCCTTCTCCTTGCGCTTGCGGTGCTTGAGGACGCCGGCCGCCTCCTCGATGAAGGCGCGCCGGCCCATCGGGTCGGCGTGCAGCACCGAGTCCAGTTGGCCCTGGCCGACGATCACGTGCATCTCGCGGCCGATGCCGGAGTCGGAGAGCAGTTCCTGGATGTCCAGCAGCCGGCAGGTGGAGCCGTTCAGTGCGTACTCGCTGCCGCCGTTGCGGAACATCGTCCGGGTGATCGTCACCTCGGAGTACTCGATCGGCAGGGCGCCGTCGGTGTTGTCGATCGTCAGGCTGACCTCGGCCCGGCCGAGCGGGGCGCGCCCGCTCGTCCCGGCGAAGATGACGTCCTCCATCTTGCCGCCGCGCAGCGACTTGGCGCCCTGCTCGCCCATCACCCAGGAGAGCGCGTCGACGACGTTGGACTTGCCGGAGCCGTTCGGCCCGACCACGCAGGTGATCCCCGGCTCGAAGCGCAGGGTGGTGACCGAGGCGAAGGACTTGAATCCGCGGAGCGTCAGACTCTTCAGGTGCACCCGCGTGCCCTCCTGACCTCGGCGTTCCGGCTCTGCTGGCGACTGTATCCGGCAGCGCGGACGGCGAGTGGTCAGGAGGCGGTTTGGCCACGCCGCGGTTGGGCACCTTTACCGAAAAAGACCGCATGCGACTGATGGCCGGACACGACGAAGGGACGTCACCAGGACGTCCCTTGCAGGCTGCATCCCTGATCGGGAAGCTCAGTGCACAACAGCGTCGATCTGCGAGGATTGGGCGGGATCAGGTGAGCGCGGGCTCCCGGTGATCCAGCTCGATGCTGCTGAGCAGCGAGTGCTCGTCAGCGACAGCAATCAGTGCGTCGTTCTCCGTCTGGAGCCGGCTGAGCTCGGCCTCCAGATCCTGGACGCGCTGCTGGAGCCGTCGCATCTCGGAGAGCATTCGCGGGTCGGGGCCGCCGACGTACCCGAGAAGCGCCTTTGCCATGATGTATGGTCCTCCACGCTGAGTGACCGAACCGGGAGCGGTACTGGTCTAGGGGGAAGGGAACACGCACCCGACGACGCGACCGGCTGTGCTGGCTGGGCACCCCGGGACAACCGCAGTGAGCTGGGCCCACGGCGGATCGACCCGACCGGGAAAACGTGGACGTGTGCGCGGGTTTCCAGAGTCTCACCAAAGACGGTACGGGTCAACACGATCACCGCACGCTACCGCGCCCCTGTCACCTGCACGGCGGAACGTCACGCCGCGGGGCGGGGGCGGGCCCACCGACGGGCCCGAGCCCCGTGGATCACTGCACGGAGCGGAGTCAACCACGAGTCTGCCCGGATGGCAACCGCATGACACCGGCAGTTGCCCCGAGCGGGGGATCCGCCCCCGGAGTCAGCGGATGGCGAAGCCGTCGTAGCCGCCGCCGGTCGCACTCCAGATCTCGGTCACGCCGCTGACCTGGCCGGGAGTGCCCGGCCCGCGCAGCAGCGCGAGCAGTTCCTCGCACTCGGCGTGCAGGCCCTCGGCCACCACCTGCACCCGGCCGTCGGACAGGTTGCTGGTGTAGCCGGTGAGGCCGATCTCCAGCGCACGGGCCCTGGTCCACCAGCGGAACCCGACCTCCTGGACCTTCCCGCGCACCCACGCGGTGACCCGGACCGGCTGCTGACTGTGGTGACCGTGCATGCGACGACCCTATCCGCCGGGCCGGAGGGCTCAGAAGCCGCCGAAGTCGCCGCCGCCCCCACCGCCGAAGTCCCCGCCACCGCCGCCCGAGTCGCCGAAGCCGCCGAAGTCGGAGGGGTTGAAGTCCCCGCCCGAGTAGTCGCCGGCCTCGACCCCGCTGCCGCCGTCGAACCCGTCGGAGGCGGCCCAGGCCGTCCCGGGGGACATCATCGAGCCCAGCATGGTGCCGACCAGCAGGCCCGGCAGGACGCCGGAGCCGAAGTACCCGCCCGCCCAGGGGCTGTAAGGCCGGGCCCGCGTTCCAGTACGGCTGGTCGCCGTGGTCGGTGCGGACGGTGCGGATGTCCGGGTCCAGGCCGTCCGCCAGCCGGGCCGCGTCCGCGGCGCAGACCGGGACGGAGCGCGCCGCGCCGCCCGCGGGGGCCCAGTCGGCGTCCTCGACCGAGGGGCCGTGCCGGGGGTCGAAGAAGCACGGCACCCGGCGCTCGGGCAGGGCCCGGTGCTCGCGCCGGGCGGCCAGCGTGGCCAGCGCGAAGCGCCCGTCGGCGAGGGCCTCGGTGACCGGGCGGACGTCATCGGGCCGCGCGGCCGCGTCCATGGTCCGCTTGGCCCGCTCGTAGGCGTCCAGGGCGTGGGTGTAGTCGGCGCGCTGGACGTCGTCGGCGTCCGCGGCGCCGGGGCTGAACTCCAGCCGGTCCAGCTCCTCGCCGAAGGCGGTGATGTCCTCGTCCACGACCGTCCGCAGCTGGGCCAGCTCGGCCTGCTCGCGGGCCAGCCGGCGCCGCTTGGAGCGGCGCAGCAGCAGGAAGGTGCCGGCGCCGGCCAGGCCGAGCAGGGCGATCGGCACGACGATCGCGGCGGTGCTGATCCCGCCGGAGTCGACGCCGTGGCCCCTGGTCTGGTTCGCGGCCTGGGCGACGAAGTCGTCGAGGGTGCCGGCGATGTCGCCGGGGTGCGAGCGGGCGGCCGCGCCGGCGATCCGGTCTGCGGTGCCGGGGGCCAGCGCCTGGCGGTCGGCGAAGGCCTTGAACTGGTCGCCGCGCCAGATCGCGTAGACGCCGACGATGCCGACCTCGGTCCGCAGGTCCTGGGCGACCGTCGCGGCCGGGTAGTCGGCACTGGCCGGGACGACCGCGACGAAGACCGGCTTGTCGGCCCGCTCGATCCGCTGGGTGAGCGCGGCCGCCTGGGCCTCGGAGAACCGGCCGGTCATCGCCGGGTCGACGTAGACCCGGCCCTGCTTGAGGGCGCTCGCCGCCTGGTCGACCCCGGAGGCGGCCGAGGCGGTGGCGGCCGGACCGGCGAGGGCCAGGAGCAGCCCGAGCAGCCCGAGCAGCGCCGCCAACAGGGCGGCGGGTGCGGTGCCCGGGATCCGGCGGGTGATGGTTCTCATGGGACCGACGGTACTCGGCGGGGAGGGGGGTGTGCCGATACCTCAGGTCGACCCGTCCCCCGCCGACCGGCCGGTCTTCCGGGCCGGGTAGATCATCTGCCGCCCGGACCAGGCATAGTGGTGCCTGCCCTCCCGGCGCCCGGCCCGTCGCCGAGCGTCGCGCCCCGGCCCACCGCCGACCCCTTCCGCCCCGGCCGACTCCGGCGCCCACGGCCCGTGCCGGCGCCCACGGCCCGCCCCTGATCGGAGCACCTGGTGATCATCGGACTCGTCACTGCCGTGGCGGCCTCCGTCTGCTACGGCACCGGATCCGTCCTGCAGGCCGTCGGCACCCGGCGGTCGGCGCGCGAGGAGGTGGCCGCCCGGGGCGCCGGGGCCGGTGCGACCGAGCACGGCGGGCCGAGCCTGTCCTCGACCGCGAAGGCGGCGGTGACCTGGGAGTTCATCGTCGGCACCGTGCTCGACCTGATCGGCTTCGGGCTCGGTGCACTGGCGGCCCGGCTGCTGCCGCTGTTCCTCTCGCAGACCATCATCAGCGCCAACCTGGTGATCACCGCCCTGCTCAGCATCAAGCTGCTCGGGCTGCGGCTCAAGCAGTTGGAGTGGATCTCGATCGCCGTGCTGTGCGGGGCGCTGGTGATGCTGGCCGCCGCCGCCGGGCCGGAGGGCGGCCACCACGCGGCGATGTCCTTCCACTGGGGGCTGCTGATCGGCTCGGTGGTGCTGATCGCCGGCGGCAGCCTGATCGTGCGGCGGCTGGGCCGCAGCGGGGCGATCGTGGCGGGCCTGCTCTCCGGGCTCGGCTTCGGTGCGCTGGGCGTCGGCGTGCGGATCCTGAACGGCGTCGAGCCGTTCGACCTGGCGCAGCTGCTCGCCGACCCGGCGCTGTACGCGATCCTGGTCGGCGGCATCGGCGGGATGTACCTGCACACGGTGGCCCTGCAGGTGGGGTCGGTGAACGGGGCGACGGCGGCCCTGGTGGTCGGCGAGACGGTGGTGCCCGGGGTGGTCGGCGTGGTGTGGCTGGGCGACACCTCGCGGGAGGGCCTCGGCTGGCTCGCCGTGTTCGGTTTCGTGCTCGCGGTGGTGAGCGCGGTGGGGGTGGCCTACTTCGGCCAGAGCGAGGCCGAGGAGCACGGCGCGCAGCCGAAGCTCCCCGAGCGGGCCGGGCGCTGAGCGGGCCGGACGCCGTACCGGCCGGGCGCCGTGCCGTGCGGACGCCGTGCGGGCGCCGAACGGGCCGGGGCCCGGATCTAGCGGGGCCGCGGGACGCGCTGGCAGCGCGGGCAGAAGTAGCTGGAGCGGTTCATCCAGGCGGCCCGGCGGATCGCGGTGCCGCAGCGGCGGCAGGGCTCGCCCTCCCGCCCGTAGGCGTCCAGCTCGCGGGAGAAGTACCCGCTCTCGCCGTTCACGTTGACGTAGAGGCTGTCGAAGCTGGTGCCGCCGACGGCCAGTGCCGCGCCCATGACGTCCCGGGCGTGGCCGAGCAGCCGGGCGGCCTGCGGGCGGGTCAGGGTGGCGGTCGGCCGGTCGTAGTGCAGCGAGGAGCGCCAGAGCGACTCGTCGGCGTAGATGTTGCCGACGCCGCTGATCAGGGTCTGGTCCAGCAGGGCCCGCTTGACCGTGGTGCGTCGGGCCCGCAGCGCGGTGATGAACGCGGCGTCGTCGAAGCGCGGGTCGAGCGGGTCGCGGGCGATGTGCGCGATGGAGACCGGGGTGTGCTCGGGGTCCTCGGGCTCGGACTCCTCGACGGCCAGGCCGCCGAAGGTCCGCTGGTCGACGAAGCGCAGTTCGCGACCGAGGTCGGTGAAGCGCAGCCGGACCCGCAGGTGGGTCTCGTCGGGCACCGAGGGGTCCTGGACGAGCAGCTGGCCGCTCATCCCGAGGTGGCCGATCATGGACTGGCCCTCCCCCAGCGGTACCCAGAGGTACTTGCCGCGGCGCCGGGCCTCGCCGAGGGTGCTGCCGGTGAGCCGGGCGGTGAACTCGCCGGCGCCGCCGGGCTGGCGGCGCACGGCGCGCGGGTGCAGGACCTCGACCTCGGCGACGGTGCGGCCGGCGGCCCAGCGGGCCAGGCCGCGGCGGACCACCTCGACCTCGGGAAGTTCAGGCACGTCGGGCCCCCCGGCCTGGTCAGGCGGCGCCGGGGCGGTCGTCGGCGTACTTGGCCTTGATGGCCCGCCAGGCGCTCTCCGCGGCCTTCTGCTCGGCTTCCTTCTTCGAGCGGCCGGTGCCGTGCCCGAAGTCCTCGCCGGCCACGCGGGCGGCGGCGGTGAAGGTCTTCTCGTGGTCCGGACCGGACTCGGCGACCACGTACTCCGGCACTCCGATGCCCACCGAGGCGGTGAGCTCCTGGAGGCTGGTCTTCCAGTCCAGGCCGGCGCCGAGCTGCGCGGATTCCGCGATCAACGGGTCGAACAGCCGGTGGACGAACACGGTGGCGGCGTCCAGGCCCCGGTCCAGGTAGACGGCGCCGATCACGGCCTCGACGGTGTCGGCGAGGATCGAGGACTTGTCGCGTCCTCCGGTCCCCTCCTCACCCTTGCCGAGCCGGATGAAGGCACCGAGGTCCAGGCCGCGGCCGACCTCGGCGAGCGCGCGGGAGTTGACCACCGCGGCGCGGAGTTTGGCGAGCGTGCCCTCGGCGACCTCCGGGTGGAGGCGGTAGAGGGTGTCGGTCACCACCAGGCCCAGCACCGAGTCGCCGAGGAACTCCAGGCGCTCGTTGGTGGGCAGCCCGCCGTTCTCGTACGCGTACGAGCGGTGAGTGAGGGCACGTACCAGAAGGGCGCGCTCGAGCGTGTACCCGAGGCGCCCTTCCAGGACGTCGTATTCGGTCGAGGCCGGCCCACTGCCCCTGGTCCCGTTGGAAGAGTCCTTCACGCTGGGAGCCTGCTTACGGGGGGAGTTGCTCTCCGACATCGATCCGTGCACCCTGCCGATCAGACCGAGAGGACCTGGCGGCGGTTGTACGTGCCGCAGCTGGGGCACGCGATGTGACCGAGCTTCGGCTCGTGGCAGCGGTCGCACGCCACGAGGGCCGGAACGACGGCCTTCCAGTTGGAACGGCGGTGGCGCGTGTTGCTGCGCGACATCTTCCGCTTCGGAACAGCCACGGCTACTTCTCCTGGTTCTCGGCGAGACCCTCACGGGTACCGCTGTTCTTGATTCCGTCACCCTCGTCGCCGGGGGCGGCGGAGAGTCCCTGCAGTGCCGCCCACCGGGGGTCGGCGGCGTCGTGGTGGTGCGACGGGTCGTCGCTCAGGCGTGCACCGCACTCGGCGCACAGTCCCAGGCAGTCTTCCTGGCACACCGGCTGCAGCGGCAGTGCGAGCACCACCGCGTCACGCAGCACCGGCTGGAGGTCGAAGAAATCGCCCTCCAGGCGGTAAGTATCTTCGTCCGAGTCCTCGTCGAGGTCCTCGTCGGCACCCGTCGTCCGGCCGCGGCCGCGGTCGTCGGACTCCGGGTAGTAGTACAGCTCCTGGAAGTCGACCGCCAGGTCGTCGTCCAGCGGCTCCAGGCAGCGCACGCACTCACCCTCGACGTGGGCCTCGGCGGTGCCGGTCACCAGCACGCCCTCGACCACGGACTCCATCCGCAGCTCGACGGCGATCTCGGCGGCCTCCGGGACGGCGATCACGTCCTCGATGCCCAGCCCCTCGGGGGCCGCCACGGTGCGGGAGACCCTGCGCAGCGAACCGGGGCGACGGCCGAGCTCATGCGTGTCGAACACGAGCGGGTCGCGGTGGTCGAGGCGGTTCAAGGTGTCCTGACTTCCTGGTGGCGACACACGGTGGGTGCGGTCGCTAGCGAGCTTGAGAGTGCGTTGCCGCCGTGTTGCGGGCAGCAGACGGCCCCGGAACAGGCCGAGTGGTCAGACTACCGGAGAGTGCGGCCAGGCCCAACTTCGGTCCCGCTCCGGACGGCCTCAGCGGCCGCCGAGCTCCCGCAGCCTGGTCATGTCGATCATGCTGGTGTCGAAGAAGCTGGTCTCGTCCAGACCGGTCTGCTGGGGCACCTGCGGGTGCCCCTGGGCCTGCTGCTGTCCCTGCTGGTAGCCCGCGTCCGGCACCGGGTTGCCCCAGGCGTCGAACTGCTGGACCTGGGGGTAGCCGGGCTGCTGCTGGTAGTACGGGTCGTGGCCGGCCGCGGCGTCCTGCCCCGGGTAGCCGGGCTGCGGGTAGCCGTACGGGCCGCCGGCGCCGGCGTCGGGCTGCGGGTTGCCCCACTGGTCGGTCTGCGGGGCGCCGGACGGCTCGTAGCCGCCGCCGTAGACCTCCGCGTACTGCGGGGCCGCGTACGGCTCCTCGCCGGGCGCCTGCCAGCCGGCCGCGGCGGGGGTCTGGTCCGGCCAGCTCTGCTGCTGCGGGACCTCCTCGCGGTACCAGGGCTGCTCCTCGCCGTCCTCCGCGAACCCGGCGGCCACCGCCTCGGCACGGTTCTTCAGCTGCTGGGCCTCGTCGGCGGCGGCCAGGTAGGCACCCAGCTCGTCGATCGGGGCCTTGCCCAGGAGGGTGTCACGGCCCTTGCCGACCGCCTCCAGGGTCTTGCTGAGGACGGCCTCCAGGGTGGCCAGCTTCACATCGACGTACTCGTCCACCTCGGGGCTGGGGGTAGCGTGCGGCTGGAACTCCTCGCCGTCGCCGTCGCCCCCGGCCTCCGGCTCGTAGACGCCCGCCGCACCGCGCAGCTTGGTGCGGCCGCGGCCGACCGCGCCGAGGGTCTTGGTGAGGACCACCTCGAAGTTGGCGAGCTTGCTGTCGACGTAGTCGTCGGCCTCGGCGCGCTTGGTGTGCGCCTCGGCGCGGGCCTCGGCGAGGACCCGGTCCGCCTCGGCCTGGGCCTGGCGGACCACCTCGGTGTCGGAGATCAGCGAACCGCGCTCGTCGTGCGCACCGCGGATGATCTGGTCGGCCTGGGCCTGCGCGTCGGCGACCATCTGCTGGTGGTCGGCGACCACCGACTGGGCCTGGGCCAGCTCGGCCGGCATGGTCTCGCGCAGGTCACGGAGCAGCCCGACCAGTTCGGCCCGGTTCACCACGCAGGATGCCGACATCGGCATCGCGCGGGCGTTCTCCACCACGGCGACGATCTCGTCGAGTTTCTGCTGCACGTCCACGGGCGCATCAGTCTTTCCGTGTGCCGCCGAGGTGCGGCGGAGGCAGTCCCCGTCGGCTCGGCATCGCCCACGGGGCGGGAGTACAGACTGTACGGCCACTGCGCCCGGAGCTCACAACGCCGAGGGTGTCCGCGCCACCCGACAGGCGGACGGGATGTGATGGTTCGCCAGGAGTGCCCCGGTTCGCCGGATCAGCCCCGGCGCTCGGCGATCCGCGCGACGAGCTGCCGGTTCACCGTCTCGGGCAGCAGGTGGGAGACGTCGCCGCCGTACGACGCGACCTCCTTGACCAGCGAGGACGACAGGAAGCTGTAGGTCGGCGAGGTGGGTACGAAGAGCGTCTCGACGCCGGTCAGGCCGTGGTTCATCTGCGCCATCTGCAGCTCGTAGTCGAAGTCGCTGACCGCCCGCAGGCCCTTGATGATGGCCGGGATCCCGCGCTCCCGGCAGAAGTCCACCAGCAGGCCGCTGTGCGACTCGACCTCGATGTTGCCGTAGCGGGCGCAGGTCTCCTCGATCAGCGCGATGCGCTCCTCGATGCTGAACATGCCCTGCTTGTTCTTGTTGATCAGCACGGCGACATGGACCACGTCGTACAGCTTCGAGGCCCGCCCGATGATGTCGAGGTGCCCGTTGGTGATGGGGTCGAAGGACCCCGGACAGACGGCGCGGCGCATGTCGTGTGCTCCCTTGTGGGGGTTCCAGGTGCTACGGGTGTCGGTCGCCCTCGGCGGCGGCGCGACCGTACCAGAGGGTGCCTTCGCCGTAGCGGCGGGAGCGCAGCGGCTCGATCCCCTCCGGCCAGCCGAACTCGCCGCCCCGGGTGCTGCGTTCCACGGTGACGAGTGCGTCCTCGCTGAGCCAGCCCCCCGAGCCGAGTGTGATCAGCATCTCCCGCACCTCCTCGTCGGTCACCGCGTACGGCGGGTCGAGGAAGACCAGGTCGTACGGCGCCCCGGGCGGGCCCTGCGCGATCACCCGCTCGGCCCGGTCGGCGCGCACCTCGGCGCCGGGCAGGCCGAGGGTGCGGACGTTCTCCCGGATGACCCGGGCGGCGGACGGGTCGGACTCGACCAGCAGCGCGTGCTCGGCGCCCCGGGACAGCGCCTCCAGGCCGACCGCGCCCGAACCGCCGAACAGATCGAGCATCCGGGCCCCGTGGACGGTGCCGCGCAGGGCGGCGAGGGTGGAGAACATCGCCTCCCGCGCCTTGTCGGAGGTCGGGCGGGTGGTCCGGCCGGGCGGCACTGCCAGCCGGCGGCCGCCGGCCGTGCCGGCGATCACGCGGGTCATGAGGTGGTAGGTCCTTTCCGTCAGGCACCACCACGCTATCCGGATTCGCCGCCGGGCCGCGTCCTCAGGCCCCGCCGGCCGCGGCGGGCACGCCGACGGCCACCCGCGGGGCGGCCGTCGCCAGCGGGCAGTGCTCGGGGTGGCGCGGGTCGTGGCCGAGCCCGCGCAGCAGGGCCCGGACGGCGTCCGGCGTCCGGCCGTAGCGGGCGGCGATCCGCGCGACGCTCTCCCCCGCGTGGAACCGCCGGACCAGGTCCGCCTCCGGTGGCGCGGCCGGGCGCTCCCCGACCGCGGTCGCGACCGCGGCCAGGACGCGGTCGAGCGCGCCGCGCAGACCGGCCGCGTCCTCCACCGGCAGCCGGAGCCGGCCCGAGGCGCCGGGCCCGACGACGCTCAGCACCACCTCGCGGCCGCCCGGGCCGGCGGCCTCGACCCGCAGGACGGTGCCGCCCGCCGCGCCGCCCAACGGGATCTCGCCGATCTGACGCAGTGCCATGACAGAACCCCCTGGACGCCGTGCCGACGGCGCACCCGCCGGGCGCGCCCTGATACGGCCATCATCACCGCCGGCACTGACAGTTGGCGTACCGTCAGCCCTTCTCCAGGTACTCGGCGCGGTCCTCGTCGAGCAGGCTCTCCAGCGCCGTCCGCAGCTCCGGGTGGCGGGCGAGGTCCGGGTCCTCGGCCACCAGGACGGTGGCCTCCTCCCGGGCGGTGGCGATGACCTCCTCGTCCTCCAGCACGGAGAGCACCTTCAGCGAGGACTTCACCCCGGACTGGGCCTGCCCGAGCACGTCGCCCTCGCGGCGCTGCTCCAGGTCGATCCGGGACAGCTCGAAGCCGTCCAGCGTGCCGGCCACCGCGTCCAGCCGGGCCCGCGCGGAGCTGCCCGCCGGCATGTCGCTGACCAGCAGGCACAGGCCCGCCGCGCTGCCCCGGCCGACCCGCCCGCGCAGCTGGTGCAGCTGGGAGACGCCGAAGCGGTCGGCGTCCATGATGACCATCACCGTGGAGTTGGGGACGTTGACGCCGACCTCGATCACCGTGGTGGCGACCAGCACGTCCACCTGCCCGGCGGTGAAGCGCTGCATCACCTCGTCCTTGGCGTCCGGCGCCAGCCGGCCGTGCAGGATCTCCACCCGCAGCCCGGCCAGCGGGCCCTTGGTGAGCATCTCGGCGGTCTCCACCACGGACAGCGGCGGCCGCCGGTCGTCGCTCGCGGCACCGAGGTCCTCGGGGTCGTCGGGCGTCGCCCGGCGCTTCTTCTTCGCGTCCGGCGGCTCGTCGCCGATCCGGGGGCAGACCACGTACGCCTGGTGGCCCTTGCCGACCTCCTCGCGCACCCGCTCCCAGGCGCGGGCCAGGAAGTTGGGCTTCTCCACCGCGGGCACCACATGGCTGGAGATCGGCGAGCGGCCGGCCGGCAGCTGGTCCAGGACGGACGTCTCCAGGTCGCCGAAGACCGTCATGGCGACCGTGCGCGGGATCGGCGTGGCCGTCATCACCAGCAGGTGCGGGGGCTGTCCGCCCTTGGCCCGCAGGGCGTCGCGCTGCTCCACGCCGAAGCGGTGCTGCTCGTCGACGACGACCAGGCCCAGGTCCTGGAACTGCACCTTGTCCTCGATCAGCGCATGGGTGCCAATCGCGATGCCGGCGTCCCCGCAGGCCATGTCGAGCATCATCTGGCGGCGGGCCGGCGCACCCATCGAACCGGTCAGCAGGGCGACCTTGGTGCCCAGTTCGGAGCCGCCGAGCATGCCGCCCTCGGCGAGGTCCCCCATCATCTCGACGATCGACCGGTGGTGCTGCTGGGCCAGCACCTCGGTGGGGGCCAGCAGGGCGGCCTGGCCGCCGGCGTCCACCACCGCGAGCATGGCGCGCAGCGCCACCAGGGTCTTGCCGGAGCCGACCTCGCCCTGGAGCAGCCGGTGCATCGGGTGCTCGCTCGCCAGGTCGGCGAAGATCTCGCCGCAGACCTTCTGCTGCCCCTCGGTGAGGGTGAACGGCAGCCGGGCGTCGAAGGCGTCGAGCAGCCCGCCCGGGCCCGGGCGGCGGGCGACCGCGGGCAGCGCGGAGTCCGCGGCCCGGCGCCGGGCCAGCGCGACCTGGAGGACGAAGGCCTCGTCCCAGCGCAGCCGGCTCTGGGCGCGCTCGCGCTCGGCCTGGTTGCGCGGGCGGTGGATCAGCTCCAGCGCCTCGGGCAGCGGGATGAGTTCGTGCTTGTCGCGCAGGGCGGCGGGCAGCGGTTCGCCGACGTCGCCGAGGTGCTTGTCGAGGGCGGTCTGCACGCACAGGGACAGCTTCCAGCTGGGCAGCTGGGCGCTGGCCGGGTAGACCGGGATCAGCCGTCCGGCGAACTGCCGCGCGGCGTCCGAGTCGGCCTCCTCGTCCAGCAGCTGGTAGTCCGGCGAGGCGAGCTGCCGGGTGCGGTTGAACAGGCCGACCTTGCCCGCGAACAGGCCCTGGGCGCCGGGGCGCAGCTCCTTCTGCCGCCAGCCCTGGTTGAAGAAGACCAGGCTGAGCCGGCTGCGCCCGTCGGTGACCACCACCTCGAGCCGGTCGCCCTTGCGGCCCTTGAAGGGGATCAGGGTGACCTTCTCGATCCGGGCCAGCACGGTGACGTGCTCGTCCACCTCCAGCTCGTCGAGGCTGGTGAGCGAGCCGCGTTCGACGTACCGGCGCGGATAGTGGTGCAGCAGGTCGCCGACCGTGCGCAGCTTGAGGCTGTCGGCCAGCACCTTGGCGGTGCGGTCGCCGACCAGCTTGGTCAGTGGTTCATCGAGAGCGCCCATCAGCACCTATTGGACACCACCGGGCGGACAGTGCGGCCTACTCCACCCCGATGAGCAGCGGAGCCGATTCCTGGCCGCCGCGATAGACCAAGGTGTCGACCTCGGGGCGCTGCCGGCGGGCGTGGGTCACCAGCAGGTCGGCCAGCTCGTCGGTGGCCGCCTCGCCCAGCACGAGGGTGACGAGTTCGCCGCCGGCGGCGAGCATCCGGGAGAGCACGGTGACGGCGGTGTCGGCGAGGTCGGCGCCGATCACGGCGACGTCCCCGTCGATCAGGCCGAGCACGTCGCCGGCCTGGCAGACGCCGGCCATCGTCCAGGACTCCCCTTCGGCGACGGCGAGTTCGGCGTACCGGGTGGCGCCGGCGGCGGAGGTCATCGCGACCACGTCCTCGTCGAACCGGCGGGAGACCTCGTGCACGGCGAGCGCCGCCAGCCCCTGGACCGGGGAGCGGGTCGGCAGGACGGCGATCCGCAGCCCCTCCTCGCGCAGTTGGTCGGCGGCGGCCCCGGCGGCGGCCCGCAGTTCGGGGTCGTTGAGCAGCAGGACCACCTCGCGGGCGGCGCAGCGGCGGACGGCCTCGACCAGTTCGCCGCTGACCGGCGGGCGGTCCGGGTCGGCGGGGAGCACCGCGGAGCCGGCCTGTTCGCAGAGTTCGGCGAGGCCGCTGCCGGTGACCACGCTGAGCACGACCCGGCCCTGGGGGGTGGGGACCGTGCTCTCGCCCTGCCGGGCGGCGGCCTCGGCGAAGTGGGTGATCCTGATCCGGTGCGGGCGGCCGGCCTCGACCCCGGCCTCGACCGCGGCGCCGGCGTCGTCGACGTGCACGTGGACGGTCCACAGGCCGTCGCCGCCGCCGACCACCAGGGAGTCGCCGAGCGCGGCGAGCCGGGCCCGCAGGGTGGGCAGCGCGTCGTCGGGGGCGTCCAGCAGGTAGATCACCTCGAAGGCGGGGTGGCCCGGGCCGGGCGGGCGCTCGTGGCCGTCGCAGCCGGGCTGCGGGTCCGGGGCGGGCACGGCCGACTCGCGGCGCAGCGCCACCGGGCCCATCGGGCTCTGTCCGCTGACGGCGTCCAGCAGGGCGCCGAGGACGGCCACCAGGCCGCGTCCGCCGGCGTCCACCACCCCGGCCTCGGCCAGGACGTCCAGCTGGAGCGGGGTGCGGACCAGGGCCTCGCGGGCGGCCAGGTAGGCGGCCTCGGCGACGGCGGCGAGGGTGTCGGGCGTGTCGGGGCCGGTGGAGGCGGCCCGGGCGGCGGCCGCGGCGACGGTGAGCAGCGTTCCCTCGACGGGCTCGGCGACCGCCTGGTAGGCGGCCTCGGCGGCGCCGGCGAGGGCGAGGCGCAGCTGGGCGGGCGCCCCGCCGTCGGCGAGGGTGGCGGCGAGGCCGCGCAGCCACTGGGCGAGGATCACCCCGGAGTTGCCGCGGGCGCCGATCAGCGCGCCCCGGGCGACGGCGGCCATCGCGGGGCCGAGGCCGGGTTCGGGGTGCTGCGCGAAGCAGGTCTCGGCGTTGGCCGCGGCGGACTCGACGGTGAGGTAGAGGTTGGTGCCGGTGTCGCCGTCGGGCACGGGGTAGACGTTGAGCGCGTCGATCTCCTCGCGGGCCTCGCCGAGGGCGGCCAGCGAGAGCCGGTACCAGGTGCGGACGGCCGGGGCGTCGAGCGTGTCCAGCACCAGGTCTCCTCCGGGTGAACGCCACGGGAACGCGACTGAACGCGGTGGCTAGGGCGATGCTGGCAGGTTATCGGTGCCCGGCCCCGGCCCGCCCGCGCGGCCCCCGGGCGCCCGGACCTGCCGCGGGGAACGATCACGGCCCTGAGCATGGTAGTTTCGTTGGGCGGGAGCGGCCGTTGTATGCTTCTCCGGTTGCCTGGAACAACCCGGGCTCACCCCTTGAACCGATTCAACCCACGATGAGTGGGGGCGGTCGCTCAGCCGGGGTTTTCGAACGTACCTGATCTGAAGTCTTGGAGTGACTCCTGTGGCTGCCAACTGCGACGTCTGCGGCAAGGGGCCGGGCTTCGGCAACAGCATCTCCCACTCGCACCGCCGTACCCCTCGTCGTTGGAACCCCAACATCCAGACGGTGCGCGCTGTGGTTGGGCGGACGCCGAAGCGGCTCAACGTCTGCACCTCGTGCATCAAGGCCGGTAAGGTCTCGCGCTGACGCGCAGACCGGTAAGCCGGTCCTCCGGACAGCCGATCCATCCTCGGGTGGGTCGGCTGCTCTGTCTTTCCGGACCGCACGGCACTGAGGGGGTCAGGAGGTCTTCCTCCTGACCCCCTCAGTGCTGTCCGCGTCCGGGCTCAGCGCCAGCGCCAGGCGTGGTCGACCGGGCCGATCCCGGCGCCCAGCGGGAAGCCGGCGGCGATGGCGCCGGTGATGTACTCCTTGGCGGCGGCGACCGCGTCGGGCACCGCGCCGCCCTTGGCGAGCTCGGCCGCGATCGAGCTGGCGAGGGTGCAGCCGGTGCCGTGGGTGTGCCGGTTGTCGTAGCGCGGTGCGCGGTACCAGTGCTCCGTTCCGTCCCGGCCGACCAGCAGGTCGGCGGCCTCGCCCTCCAGGTGGCCGCCCTTGACCAGCACCCAGCGCGGCCCGAGGGCCAGCAGCGCGTCGGCGGCGGCCCGCATGTCCCGCTGCCCGGTGACCTCGATGCCGGTGAGCTGGGTCACCTCGTGGAGGTTGGGGGTGGCCAGGGTGGCGACCGGCAGCAGCTGTTCCCGGACGGTCGCCACGGCCTCGGCCGCGAGCAGCGCGTCGCCGTGCTTGGAGACCCCGACCGGGTCGACCACCACCGGGGCGTCCACGCCGGCCAGCAGCTCGGCGACCACCGAGACCAGCTCGACCGAGGCCAGCATGCCGGTCTTCACCGCCTGCACCCCGATGTCGTCGACGACGCTGCGGAACTGCGCGCGGACGGCCTCCGCCGGGAGTTCCCAGTAGCCCTGGACGCCGATCGAGTTCTGCGCCGTGACGGCGGTGATCACGCTCATGCCGTGCACGCCGAGCGCGAGCATCGCCTTGAGGTCCGCCTGGATGCCGGCGCCGCCGCCGGAGTCCGAGCCGGCCACGGTGAGCACCCGGGGGGGCGCGGAGGGGGGAGGAGCTGTCGAAACCATGCGGCCAACCTACCGGCAGCCGTTCAGAGCACGGCCTCCGATTCCGACCAGCGGTCCTCGCTGACGGTCTTGAGCCGGGTGACGGCCTCACCGATCGAGACCAGCCGGATGTCGCTGCCGCGCAGCGCGGTGAAGTGCCCGAACGCACCCTTGTGGACGGCCTCCACGGCGTGCCAGCCGAACCGGGTGGCGAGCACCCGGTCGCGCGCGGTGGGCGTGCCGCCGCGCTGGGTGTGGCCGAGGATGACCGGCCGGGCCTCCTTGCCGAGCAGGCCCTCCAGTTCGTTGGCGAGCCGGGTGCCGATGCCGCCGAAGGTCTGGTGGCCGTACTGGTCGACCTGGCCGTGCTCGAAGCGCAGCGTGCCGGGCAGCGGCCGGGCGCCCTCCGCGACGGCGATGATGGCGAACTTCTTGCCGCGCCTGAACCGTTCCTCGATCATCCGGGCGACGCCCTCGATGTCGAAGGGCTTCTCCGGGATGAGGATCCCGTGGGCGCCGCCCGCCACCCCCGCGGTCAGGGTGATCCAGCCGGTGTGGCGGCCCATCAGCTCGACCACCAGCACCCGTTGGTGCGACTCGGCGGTGGTCGCCAGCCGGTCGATCGCGTCGGTGGCGACGTGGACGGCGGTGTCGAAGCCGAAGGTGACGTCGGTGGCGTCGATGTCGTTGTCGATGGTCTTGGGGACGCCCACCACCGGCAGCCCGGCCTCGCTGAACCTCCTGGCGGCGGTCAGGGTGCCCTCGCCGCCGATCGCGATCAGCGCGTCGATGCCGATGTTGCGGGCCAGGATCCGGGCGTTGTCGACGGCCCAGTCGATCCGTTCGCGGTGCACCCGGGCCGAGCCGAGGATGGTGCCGCCGAGGGTGAGCAGGCCCGTGACGTCGTCGTGCGAGACCACCCGGGAGCGGCCCTCGATCAGGCCCCGGAAACCGTCCTCGATCCCGACGATCTCGTCGCCGTGGACGTCGGTGCCGCGGTGCACCACCGACCGGATCACCGCGTTGAGGCCGGGGCAGTCGCCGCCGCTGGTCAGAACACCGATGCGCATGGTGGCTGTGCTCTTCCGCTCCGTGGGGCCCCGCAGGCCGGGCGCGGCCCCGAGCGGCCCCGAGTCGATGGACCCGTGCAGTCGGGCACCGGCGGGGTAGGGCGGACCGGCGCCGACAGCGCAAGCCTACGCAATTCGCCCCTTTCCGGGCCGCTCCCGCGCCACCGGCCCGCGCGGCGGCGGCCGGGGTCCGGAGCGCGGACTAGGCGTCGGCGAAGTGGTCCCAGCCGCCGGCCCGGTCCCAGGGGGCGCCGTCGACGGTGACCCGGCCGCCGCGGGCCGCCCGCGCGGTCCGCACCACCTCGCCGACCACCCGCCAACGGGCGGGCAGCTGGACGGACTTGGGGAAGGTGGCGACGATCGCGTGGTCCTCGCCGCCGGAGAGCACCCACAGCAGCGGGTCCACGCCGACCGCCTGGCCGATGTCGGCCATCTGCGCCGGGACGTCGAAGTCGGCCGCGCGCAGGTCGATGTCGACCCCGCTCGCCCGGGCCACGTGGCCGAGGTCGGCGACCAGGCCGTCGCTGACGTCCACCATCGCGTTGGCGCCGAGGTCGGCGGCGGCGGGGCCGGCGTGGTACGGCGGTTCGGGGCGCCGGTGCGCCTCGACGAAGGCCCGCGGCGAGCGGAACCCCCGTTGCAGCACGGTCAGTCCGGCGGCCGACCAGCCCAGCCAGCCGGTCACCGCGACCACGTCGCCGACCTGGGCTCCGGAGCGCAGCACCGGGGCCCGGCCCTGCAGGTCCCCCAGTGCGGTGATGGCCAGGGTGATGGTCTCGCCGCGGACCACGTCCCCGCCGACCACGGTGGCACCTGCCACCTGGCACTCGTCGCGCAGCCCGTCCATCAGCTCGGTGGCCCAGGTGGTGGGCAGGTCGGCGGGGGCGACCAGGCCGAGCAGGATGGCGGTCGGCACGGCGCCCATGGCGGCCACGTCGGCGAGGTTCTGGGCGGCGGACTTGCGGCCGACGTCGTAGGCGGTGGACCAGTCCCGGCGGAAGTGCCGGCCCTCGATCAGGACGTCGGTGGTGGCCACCACCCGCCCGTCGGGCGCCTTGACGACGGCCGCGTCGTCGCCCGGCCCGAGTTCGACGGACGGGGTCATCGGCAACCTGGCGGTCAGCTCCCGGATGAGTCCGAACTCGCCGAGCTCGCCCACGGTCCCCTGCATCTGCCGTCCTCTCAACTCACGTCGTCCGGGCCTGCGGATGGCTCCGCGGCCGTGGTCGGAACGCCTGCGCCGACCCGTGGTCCCGCGCGCCCCCGCGCGCAGCGTACGCCCTCGGGCCCGGCAAGGGTCTCCCGTACCGGCGCCACCGCGCGGTAGCGTGGTGATCCAGCCTGCCGGTCGGCCCGCCGCAGCACCCCTGGCCGGTCCCCGGAGGGCGATCTCCGTTCCCGAGCCGCCTGGAGGTCCCTGTGGTCCATGCATACATCCTGATCCAGACCGAGGTGGGCAAGGCGACGGCCGTGGCCGAGTCCATCTCCAAGATCGAGGGCGTCCTCACCGCCGAGGACGTCACCGGACCGTACGACGTGATCGTCCGCGCCGCGGCCGACACGATGGACAACCTGGGACGGATGGTCGTCGCCCAGGTCCAGCAGGTCGAGGGCATCACCCGGACCCTGACCTGTCCGGTGGTGAACCTGTAAGGCCCGGTTAGCATCGGCGGGTGAAGCTGACTTCCCGCCTGAGCACGCTGCCCGCCCCGGTCCGCTGGCTCACCCTGCCCGCGGTGCTGCTGACCGGGGTCGTCGCGCTGCCCTTCGTCTGGGCCGCCCCCTCGGAGGTGGCCCCGCCGGTGCCCCGGGCCGGGGCCGCCGACTACTGCGCCGCGCTGGACAAGGCGCTGCCGGGGACGGTCCTCGGGCACCCGCGTGAGGACCCCTCCCCCGCGTCGCCGTACACCGCCGCGTGGGGCAGCTCGCCCCGGACGGTGCTGCGCTGCGGCATCGACCGGCCGGGCTACCTGGACGACGACCCGCTGAAGCAGTCTCCCGAGGTCAACGACGTGCAGTGGGGGATGTCCGGAACGCCGGACGGCGGCTACCGCTTCGTCACGACGCTGCGCAAGGCGTACGTCGAGATCGAGGTGCCCAAGGGGGCCTACCCGAACTACACCGACCCGCTCGGCTCGTTCGCCGACGCCATCAAGGCCACCGTCCCCGCCGGCCTCTGAGACCGTGGCCGGGCGGAGCGGGCCCCGCCTCTGCGGGGCCCGCTCCTGACGTCCGGCGGGCCGGCCGCGGGCTCAGCGCAGGCCGGTCGGGCGCCGCAGGGCGGCCTGCAGCAGGCGGTCGATCAGCTCCGGGTACGGGACCCCGCTGGCCTCCCACATCTTCGGGTAGGCCGAGATGGGGGTGAAGCCGGGCATGGTGTTGATCTCGTTCACCATCCAGTTGCCGTCCTCCAGCAGGAAGAAGTCGACCCGGGCCAGGCCCTCGCAGCCGAGGGCCTCGAACGCCTCGACGGCCTGGCGGCGGATCTCGGCGGTCTGGGCGGCGTCCAGCCGGGCCGGGATCTCGACCTCGGAGGAGTCGATGTACTTGGCCTCGAAGTCGTAGAACTCGAAGTCCCCGCCGACCAGGATCTCGGCCGGCACGCTCGCCCGCGGGCCGTCCTCGAACTCCAGCACCGCGCACTCGATCTCGCGGCCGGTGACCCCGGCCTCCACGATGATCTTCGGGTCGTGGCGGCGGGCCTCCTCGATCGCGGCGTCCAGCGCGGCCAGGTCCTTGACCTTGGTGATGCCCATACTGGAACCCGCCCGGCAGGGCTTCACGAACAGCGGCAGGCCGAGCGCGGCGATCCGCTCGCGGGCGGCGGCGCGGCCCTGCTCGCTCTCCCACTCGCGGGGCCGGACGACCGTCCAGTCGCCCACGCCGATGCCGTGCGAGGCGAGGATCCGCTTGGTGTACTCCTTGTCCATGCCGGCCGCGCTGGCCAGCACGCCGGAGCCGACGTACGGCACCCCGGAGAGCTCCAGCAGGCCCTGCACGGTGCCGTCCTCGCCCCAGGGGCCGTGCAGCAGCGGCAGGACCACGTCCACCTCGCCGAGCACCTTGGGTGCGGCGCCGGGCTCGCTCCAGACCACCTCGCGGCTGGCGGGGCTGCCCGGCAGCGCCACCTGGCCCTCGGTGGACTCGGCGACCTGGTCAACGTCGGGGAGCCGGCCGCCGGAGATGGCCATCCGGTCGGGCTCGTCGCCGACCAGGGCCCAGCGGCCCTCATGGGTGATGCCGATCGGCAGCACCTCGTACTTGCTCCGGTCGATCGCCCTGAGCACGCTGCCGGCCGTGACGACCGAGATGGGGTGCTCGGAGCTGCGGCCGCCGAAGACGATCGCGACGCGCGGCCTGGCCGCGTGGTCCGGGGAGGTCTTTTCGATGCTCATATCGCTTTTGAGACTACCGTGCGGATGTTTCCGGAGTCCTGTCACCGACGCTCCGGCTTCGCCGAACGCGCCATCAGGCCCTTCAGGACCTCGTGGGTCGGCCGCCCGTTGTGGACCACGTCGACCACGGCCTCGACGATCGGCATGTCGACGCCGCTGCGCCGGGCCAGGTCGAGCACCGACTCGCAGGACTTGACGCCCTCCGCGGTCTGGCTGGTCGCCGCGACGGCCTGCTCCAGGGTCATGCCGCGGCCCAGGTTGGTGCCGAAGGTGTGGTTGCGGGACAGCGGCGAGGAGCAGGTGGCCACCAGGTCGCCCATGCCGGCCAGGCCGGCGAAGGTGAGCGGGTCGGCGCCGAGCGCGACGCCGAGCCGGGTGGTCTCGGCCAGGCCGCGGGTGATCAGGGTGGCCTTGGTGTTGTCGCCCAGGCCCATGCCGTCGGCCATGCCGACCGCCAGGCCGATCACGTTCTTGACCGCGCCGCCGAGCTCGCAGCCGACCACGTCGGTGTTGGTGTACGGGCGGAAGTAGGGCGTGTGGCAGGCCGTCTGGAGCCGCTTGGCCACCGACTCGTCGGTGCACGCGACCACGGTGGCGGCCGGCTGGCGGTTGGCGATCTCCCGGGCCAGGTTGGGCCCGCTGACCACGGCGACCCGCTCGGGGCCCACCCCGGCGACCTCCTGCAGCACCTCGGTCATCCGCTTGGCAGTGCCGAGTTCGATGCCCTTCATCAGGCTGACCAGCACCGTGCTCGGGCCGAGCAGCGGCGCCCAGGCGGCGAGGTTCTCGCGCAGCGTCTGCGAGGGCACCACCAGCACCGCGAAGTCCGCGCCGGCCATCGCCTCGGCGGGGTCGGCGGTGGCCCGGACGGCGTCGGGCAGCCGGACCCCGGGCAGGTAGTCCGGGTTGACCCGGGTCTGGTTGATGGCGTCGGCGAGCTCCTTGCGGCGTCCCCACAGGGAGACCTCGCAGCCGGCGTCGGCCAGGATCATCGCGAACGCGGTTCCCCAGGAGCCGTTCCCGAACACGGCGCAACGGGTCACTGGGCCTGCTCCTCGGTGTCGTCCTCGCCGGCCGCGCGCTCGCGCTTGCCGGCCGCCGCGGCGGCCCGCTCCCGGGCGGCCCGGCGCATGTCGTAGCGCTCGGCCGGGGGCTGCTCGTCCCGGATGCCGGCTAGCACCTCGGTGATCGCGGCCATGATGTCCTCGGTGGCCTCGCGCAGCACCTGCGCGGTGAGTTCCTTGCCCTGGTAGCGGCTGAGGTCCACCGGCGGTCCGGCGGCGACCGTCACCCGGTGCCGGGGAAAGAGGTTGAACTTGCTCTTCCCGCCCCGGCCGTAGGGCGGGACGATCTCGTGCGCACCCCAGTGCGCCACCGGGATGACCGGCGCGCCGGTCATCAGCGCGACCCGGGCGGCGCCGCTCTTGCCGGTCATCGGCCACAGGTCCGGGTCCCGGGTGAGCGTGCCCTCCGGGTAGAACTGCACGCACTGGCCCCGCTCGACCGCGTCGATCGCGGCCCGGAACGCCTCGGCGGCGTCGGTGGACTCCCGGAACACGGGGATCTGGCCGGTCTTGCGGAGCATGAACCCGATGAACGGCACGGAGAACAGCTGGGACTTGCCGAGTATCCGAGGCGGACGCCCGCTGTTGTACTGCCAGTGCGCGTAGACCACCGGGTCGATGACCGAGTTGTGGTTCACCACCGCCAGGAAGCCGCCCTCCTGGGGGAGGTGCTCCCATCCGCGCCAGTCCGGCTTCACCAGGGCGGTGGTCACCGGCTTCACCAGAACGGCCGCGAAGCGGTACCAGATGCCGTAGTCGGCGTTGCCGAACCTGGCGTACGAGCGGCGGGCCACCCCAGCTCCTCCTCATCGGGTGCGGCACCCGGGGTGCCGCACGTGTTCCCTCGCCTCCCGGTCTCACCGGTCGGGGTCGGCGGCCCGGTCCCCCGGCTGCCACCGGTGGTGACGGCCGACCTGCGGCCCTCCCGGTCCGACGGCCGGCAGCCGCCCCGGGGCGCGGACCAGTCTCACCCGCGGGCGCACCGGCTGTCGAGCGGACTTGCCCGTCAACGGCGGGCACGTGAGCAACCGCACGCCGGACGGGCGATGCGGCTGGCCAGGGCTCCGGGCCCGGCGCCACAATGGCGCCGATGACCGAGGACACCGTACGCCCCGCCGGGCCGCTCATGCCTGCTCCCTCCCCGCCCGGCCGCGGCGGCGGGGCCGCGGCCGTGCCCCGCTGGTCACTGGTGCTGCCCGTGAAGCCCCTCGCACTGGCCAAGAGCCGACTCGGACCGTTCGCCGGGCCGCGACGGGCCGAGCTGGCCCTGGCGTTCGCCCTGGACACCGTGCGGGCCGCACTGGACTGCCCGCTGGTGGGCCGGGTGCTGGTGGTGACCGGAGACTCCGTGGTGGCCGCCGGCGTCGCCGCGCTCGGCGCGACGGTGGTCGGGGACGAACCGGACGGCCGGCGCGGCGGGCTCAACCCCGCACTGGCGCACGGCGCAGCGCGAGCGCGCCTGTTCGCTCCGCACGCCCCCCTGGCCACGCTCTCCGCCGACCTCCCGGCGCTGCGGGCGGCCGAACTCGCCCGCGTCCTGGCCTCCGTACCGCCCGGCCGCCGGGCCTTCCTCGCGGACACCCCGGGGACCGGGACCACCCTGCTGGCCTGCCCGCCCGGACGGGCCCTGCGGCCGGCCTTCGGCCCCGGCTCCCGGGACCGGCACGCCGCCGGCGGGGCGCGTGAACTCCCGCTCCCGGACGTGCCGTCGGTGCGCCGGGACGTCGACACCGGTGCGGACCTGGCCGAGGCGCTCGTCCTCGGCGTCGGACCGCACACCGCCGCCGTGGCCGCCACCCTGGTCTGAGCCCACCGGGCGCTCGCTATGCTGCTGGCATGCAGGCCACCTCGTTCACCTTCGACGCCGCGACCCGGGCGGGTTCCGTCCTGCTCGACGACGGCACCCCGGTGCCCTTCGACGCGGCGGCCTTCGAGGCCGGCGGCCTGCGTCTGCTGCGGCCCGGCCAGCGGGTCCGGATCCGCACCAAGGGCAGCGGCGAGAGCCGGCGGGTGGTCTTCCTGACCCTGCAGACCTTTCCCGACCCGGGCGCGGATTCCTGACTCCGGCGGATTCCCGGCTCCGGCGGAGTCCTCGTCCGGGTGCCGGTGCGGACCACGCAGCAGCCCGGACAGCGCGGTGCCGGCCCCTCACCCCTGCGGGCCCGCCCGGCGGGTGGGGACCACCCTGACCACGTGCGAACGGCCGGCCATGGTGAACGCCATGGCCAGTTCGCCGTCCCGCGCCAGCGCCTCCTCGACCCGTTCCACCACGCCCGGTCCGAAGAAGGTGCGGTAGGCGTCGTACTGGGTCCAGCCGAGCGGCAGCATCCGCAGGGACTGCCAGAGGGCCGCGAGCGCGTCCGGCAGCCGGCTGAAGGTGGCCGGCCCGGCGACGCCCTCGATGGACACGGTGACCTGCCCCGGGGACTTGGCTGTGGTCATCTCGGCAGCTCCTCGCTGTCGTCGTCGACCTCGGCCCAGACCAGCTGGGCCGCGTCGCTGTACTCGTGGCCGAAGCGGTCGGCATCGGCGAGCGCGACGAGCACCGCGCGGTGCGCGTCCTCCCCGAGGTCGCCGGAGAGCGGCGCCTCCACCCGGTAGCCGCCCCCGCCGGGCCGTCGGCGGACCCTGGCCCGGACGCCGGCGGCGGCGGCGAGACGTCCTGCGAGGTCGAACACCCTGGTGCTCCGCACACGATGCCTCTCCGTGCATGCATCCCACTACTGCAGGCAATTCTAACTGTTTAGATTCCTCCTGATGGATTAGATTGTCAAAGCTGCATCACCCGCCCTGCTGAAAGGCAGGGGACGAATCTGCCGCCGGGAGAGCCGGATGCCTTCGGAGGAGCCCCCGTACCTGCGGATTGCCGACGACCTGCGCCGCCGGGTGGCCGCCGGCGAGTGGCGGGTCGGCGACCGGCTGCCGTCCCGCGCCAGACTCGCCATCAGCTACGGGGTCGGCGCCAACGTGCTGCAGCGGGCCCAGGAACTGCTGATCGTCGAGGGCGTGCTGGAGGGCCGGGCCGGATCCGGGACGTACGTCCGGGTGCCCACGGAGCGCCGCCCGATGGTGCGCGCCCGCCTGCGCGACGACGAGGGGCACTCCGACGGGCGCACCGACGGCCGCACGGACGGCCCCACCGAGGGCCGCTCCCCGCTGCGGGCCGGGCTCGACGGCCGGGCACCGGACGGCACCTGGGACGCGCACAGTTTCGCCCGCACCCCGGCCCCGGCACGGATCGCCGCCCGGCTCGGCATCGAGCCCGGCGACCCGACCGTGCGCACCTGCTACGAGTTCCTGACCGAGGGCCGGCCGGTGCAGACCGCCGAGAGCTGGGAGCCGATGGCGGTCACCGGCGGAACCCCGGTCCTGCTGCCCGAACTCGGCCCGCTCGCCGGGCGCGGCGTGGTGGAGCGGATGGCCGCGATCGGGATCGTGGTCGACCGCGTCGTGGAACGCCCCCGTCCGGCCCGGGCCACCCAGGAACAGGCCCACCTGCTCGGCATCTCGGCCGGCGACCTGGTGACGCTCATCGAGCGGACCTCCTACGACCCGGACGGCCGGGCGGTGGAGACCGCCGACCTGGTGGTGCCCGACTCCCGCTGGGAGATCGTCTACGAGCTCCCGGTCCGGGGGCACTGAACGGTCGTCACCCCGTCCGGCGCCGCGGCCTTGGAAACGCACACGGCTGCGGCGGCCCACCCCGGGTTTCACCGGAGTTCGGGCCGCCGCAGCCGTCGTCTTGCTGGTCCTGCCGATCCGCCCGAACTACTTGGCGGTGGCCTTGCGCGCGGTGGTCTTGCGCGTGGCGGTCTTCTTGGCGGGAGCCGTCTTCTTGGCCGCCGCCGTCGTCTTCTTGGCGGGGGTGGCCTTCTTGGCGGCCGCGGTCTTCGCGGGGGCGGCCTTCTTCGCCGCCGTGGTCTTGGCCGCGGTGGTCTTGGCCGCCGTGGTCTTCGCCGCGGTCGTCTTGGCCGCCGTGGTCTTGGCCGCCGTGGTCTTCGCCGCGGTGGCCTTGGACGCCGTGGAGCGGGCGGTGGTGGTCTTCTTGACCGCCGTCGCCTTCTTCGCGGTGGTGGTCGCCTTGCGGGCGGCCGTCTTCTTGGCGGCGGCCGGCGCGGCAGCGGCGGCGGCAGCGGCGCGCTTGGTGGCGGCGCGCTTCACGGCGGCGGTGGTCCCGCTCTTGCCCGGGGTGAGGGAGCCCTTGGGGGCCTTCTTCACCGAGGGGCCGTCCTTCGGCAGCTTCTTGGCGCCGGAGACCAGGTCCTTGAAGCCCTGGCCGGGACGGAAGCGGGGAACCGCGGTCTTCTTGACCTTGACGCGCTCACCGGTCTGCGGGTTGCGGGCGAAGCGCGCGGAGCGCTCCACCTTCTCGAAGGTGCCGAAACCGGTGACCGACACGCGGTCTCCTGCCACAACGGCACGCACCATGGTGTCGAGCACTGCGTCGACGGCCTCTGCGGCAGCCTTGCGACCGCCCAGCTGCTCGGCCACCGCTTCGACAAGCTGAGCCTTGTTCACGTCTTCCCCTTCGGAAACGGGCGCCGGATGATTCCATCCGTTCATTTCGCACGTTAGGTATGTATCTGCGGACTTTCAATTACCGAACGCGTGAATCACCCTAGTGTCGCAATGGATTTGCGCATCGGCGACCTCACAGGAGCGGCTGGCGCCCCTCGTCGAGGTCCTGCACAAAGCGACTCAACCGCCGCGCCGCCTCGGGGAGATCGCGCTTCGCGGTCTCCGTGACGATGAGCAGTTGACGGGTGAGAGCGGTCTTTGCATCGGTTGACACGTTCAGCGCAGAAACGCGAGCGTGCGCTTGCTTCAACCGCTCGGCCACAAGCGCGTACAGCGCTTCGACTTCCGAGTCGTCCGGTTCCTCAGCAGGTGAGGTGTGTTGGTCCGTCCGGTCGTCAATTCGACTGCCGGCTGCACCGTCCGTCTCCTCCGGCGCCGCGGGTTCGCCACCCGGGTACGGAGGTTCGGGGTTCCGGTGCATGTGACGATTGTGCCATCTGTACGGAGTTGCGCTGCGCCGGGGGTTTATGCCGACCGCGGCGACCGTGCCGAACTCCCGTCCCGAACAGCCGAAGACCCGCCCCCCCGAGGGGAGCGGGCCATCCGGCGGAGCATCAGAAAGCGCGTTCTCACGCCACCGGGAGGGTGCGCGGCTTGAAGGCCGGCCGGGTGGTCTCGAAGGCGGCGATCGCGTCCTCGTTCTGCAGCGTGATGCTGATGTCGTCCAGACCGTTGAGCAGCCGCCAGCGGACGTTGTCGTCCAGCTCGAAGGAGGCGGTCACGCCCTCGGCCCGCACCTGCCGGGCCTCCAGGTCAACGGTGATCTCGGCGGCGGGATCGGCCTCGACGAGGGCCCACAGCCGCTCCACCGTCTCCTGCGGCAGAACCACCGTCAGCAGGCCGTTCTTCAGCGAGTTGCCGCGGAAGATGTCGGCGAAGCGCGAGGAGATGACCGCCTGGAAACCGTAGTTCTGCAGCGCCCAGACGGCGTGCTCGCGGGACGAGCCGGTGCCGAACTCGGGACCGGCCACCAGGACGCTGGCGCCGGCCCGCTCGGGGCGGTTCAGGACGAAGTTCTCGTCCTTGCGCCAGGCCTCGAACAGGCCGTCCTCGAATCCGCTGCGGGTGACCTTCTTGAGCCAGTGCGCCGGGATGATCTGGTCGGTGTCCACGTTGCTGCGGCGCAGCGGAACGGCCCGGCCGGTGTGGGTGGTGAACTTCTCCATGGTGCTCAGACCTCCACGGCGACGTCGGGGTCCGCCAGGTCGGCGGCGTTCAGGTCGGCGGGCGCGGCCAGCCGGCCCAGCAGGGCGGTCGCGGCGGCGACCTGCGGGGAGACCAGGTGGGTGCGGCCGCCCTTGCCCTGGCGTCCCTCGAAGTTGCGGTTCGAGGTGGAGGCGCAGCGCTCCCCCGGTGCCAGCTGGTCCGGGTTCATGCCCAGGCACATCGAGCAACCCGCGTGCCGCCATTCGGCGCCGGCGGCGGTGAAGACCTTGTCCAGGCCCTCCTCGACGGCCTGCAGCGCGACCCGCACCGAGCCCGGGACGACCAGCATCCGCACGCCCTCGGCGATGGTGCGACCCTCCACGATGGCGGCCGCGGCCCGCAGGTCCTCGATCCGGCCGTTGGTGCAGGAGCCGACGAACACGGCGTCCACCGCGACCTCGCGCAGCGGCGTGCCGGCCGTCAGGCCCATGTACGCCAGCGCGTTCTCGGCGGCGACCCGCTCCTGCGGGTCCTCGAAGGAGGCCGGGTCCGGCACGTCGGCGCCGAGCGGCGCACCCTGGCCGGGGTTGGTGCCCCAGGTGACGAACGGGGTGAGCTCGGTGGCGTCGATGAAGATCTCGTGGTCGAAGACCGCGTCCTCGTCGGTGGCCAGGGTCTCCCAGTACGCGACGGCGGCGTCCCAGTCCTCGCCGCTCGGGGCGTGCGGACGGCCCTGGAGGTAGTCGAAGGTGGTCCGGTCCGGGGCGATCATCCCGGCCCGGGCGCCCGCCTCGATCGACATGTTGCAGATCGTCATCCGGGCCTCCATGGAGAGGCTGCGGATCGCCGAACCGCGGTACTCCAGGACGTATCCCTGGCCGCCGCCGGTGCCGATCTTGGTGATGATGGCCAGGATCAGGTCCTTGGCGGTGACGCCCTCCGGCAGCTCGCCCTCGACCGTGACGGCCATCGTCCTGAACGGCGCCAGCGGCAGCGTCTGGGTGGCCAGCACGTGCTCGACCTGGCTGGTGCCGATACCGAAGGCCAGCGCGCCGAACGCGCCGTGGGTGGAGGTGTGCGAGTCGCCGCAGACGACCGTGGTGCCCGGCTGGGTCAGGCCCAGCTGCGGCCCGACCACGTGGACCACGCCCTGCTCGATGTCGCCCAGCGAGTGGATGCGCACGCCGAACTCCTCGGCGTTGCGGCGCAGCGTCTCCAGCTGGACCCGGGAGACCGGGTCGGCGATCGGCTTGTCGATGTCCAGGGTCGGGGTGTTGTGGTCCTCGGTCGCGATCGTGAGATCGGTCCGGCGGACGGTGCGGCCGGCCAGCCGGAGCCCGTCGAAGGCCTGCGGGCTGGTCACCTCGTGCAGCAGGTGCAGATCGATGTAGAGCAGGTCGGGCTCGCCCTCGGCGCGCCGGACGACGTGGTCGTCCCAGACCTTCTCCGCCAGTGTCCGTCCCATCGCTTTCCCTCCAGCCGGCCGCATTGCCGGCCTTCTCGTGTCGTCGAGGTCTCTTCCCGAGCCACCCTGGTGAGGCTCGCCGCAGGCGACCTGCACGCCGGATCGTGTCCAGGATGTGGACACCTTGGTGAGGGTCCGTCCTGGGTGTCTCCCGGGCTGCTCCATCCAGAGTGGCGCTTTTCTCGCAAGATTGAACTTGCGTCTCGCGTACTGAGACTGCAGTATCGAGACATGGACAACACTAGCGGCGTCGGCGTTCTCGACAAGGCCGCTCTGGTGCTCAGCGCACTGGAGTCGGGCCCCGCCACGTTGGCGGGGCTGGTCGCCGCCACCGGTCTGGCACGGCCCACGGCCCACCGACTCGCCGTCGCACTCGAACACCACCGCCTGGTCACCAGGGACATGCAGGGCCGCTTCATCCTCGGCCCCCGACTCTCCGAACTCTCCGCCGCGGCCGGCGAGGACCGCCTGCTCGCCGCCGCCGGACCGGTGCTCACGCACCTGCGGGACGTCACCGGCGAGAGCGCCCAGCTCTACCGCCGCCAGGGCGAGATGCGGATCTGCGTGGCCGCCGCCGAGCGGCTCTCCGGCCTGCGCGACACCGTGCCGGTCGGCTCCACCCTGCCGATGAAGGCCGGCTCCGCGGCCCAGGTCCTGCTGGCCTGGGAGGAGCCGGAGCGGCTGCACCGCGGCCTCCAGGGAGCCCGCTTCACGGCGACCGCGCTGAGCGGCGTGCGGCGGCGCGGCTGGGCCCAGTCGATCGGCGAGCGCGAGCCCGGAGTGGCCTCCGTCTCCGCCCCCGTGCGCGGCCCCTCCAACCGCGTGGTGGCCGCCGTCTCGGTCTCCGGCCCGATCGAGCGCCTGACCCGCCACCCGGGCCGACTGCACGCCCAGGCCATCATCGAGGCCGCGAACCGCCTCACCGAGGCGCTGCGCCGCGGCTGAGCCGGCACGGCCCGCCGGAACCGCGAACGGCCCGCCCCGGTCACCCGGGGCGGGCCTTCGAGCGTGCGCGGCGGCCGCACGGGGAATTCCGCCGGAAAAGCAAAAAGCCCCGGTCACCCGGAGCTGTTTTGGCTGGGGTACCAGGACTCGAACCTAGACTAAATGAACCAGAATCACTCGTGCTGCCAATTACACCATACCCCAAAAGTACCCCCGACCGGATTCGAACCGGCGCTACTGCCGTGAGAGGGCAGCGTGCTAGGCCGCTACACAACGGGGGCCCGCACCATCACTGGTGCTGAGTACCCCCGACCGGATTCGAACCGGCGCTACTGCCGTGAGAGGGCAGCGTGCTAGGCCGCTACACAACGGGGGCATACTCATTACTACTGTATTCAGTTTGCAATTTGCATTGCGTACCCCCGACCGGATTCGAACCGGCGCTACCGCCTTGAGAGGGCGGCGTGCTAGGCCGCTACACAACGGGGGCCTGTACTGCGGAACCACTGTACTGCGCTGGGGTACCAGGACTCGAACCTAGACTAACTGAACCAGAATCAGTCGTGCTGCCAATTACACCATACCCCACCAGAGTTCAACCCCTGCGGGGCCTTCCTCGGTGCTTCGCGCCTCCCTGCCCGGGCGGCGCAGAAAGAACATTACCCGACGCGTGGCCCCGCTCCAAAATCGATAACCGCAGGCAGGGCCGTAGGCGCCTGCGGGCCTGGTCAGCGCACCAGGCCCGCAGGCGTCCCGGAGGTGCTCAGGAGGCCGGGACGAGCTCCAGCGCGGCGGTCAGCCGGCGGAGCGTCTCGGGCCGGCCGAGCAGCTCCATCGACTCGAAGAGCGGCGGGGAGATCCGCCGGCCGGTGACGGCCACCCGCAGCGGGGTGAAGGCGAACTTGGGCTTGATGCCCAGCCCGTCCACCAGCGCCTCGCGCAGCACCGCCTGGATCGGCTCCGGGGTGAAGTCCCCGAGCTCCTCCAGCGCCTTGATGCTGGCCTCCAGGACGGCACGGGAGTCGGCGGTCAGCGCCTTGGCCGCGTCGTCGGGGTCGACCGTGAAGTCGGCCGGGTCGACGAACAGGAAGCCGGCCATCGGGACGATCTCGCTGAGCACCACCATCCGCTCCTGGGTGAGCGGCGCCACCGCGGCGAGCAGCTCCAGCTGCGCGGCGCTCGGCTCGGCCGGCAGCAGGCCGGGGGCCTGGAGGTACGGCACCAGGCGGCGGACGAACTCCTCGGGCGCCAGCTCGCGCACGTGGCGGGCGTTGATCGCCTCGCACTTCTTGAGGTCGAAGCGGGCCGGGTTGGCGTTGACGTCGGCGATGTCGAAGGCCGCGACCAGCTGGTCCATCGAGAAGTGGTCGTCGTCGGCGGAGAGCGACCAGCCCAGCAGCGCGAGGTAGTTCAGCAGGCCCTCGGGCAGGAAGCCGCGCTCGCGGTACAGGTTGAGCGAGGCCTGCGGGTCGCGCTTGGACAGCTTCTTGTTGCCCTCGCCCATCACGTACGGCAGGTGGCCGAAGCGCGGGGTGGTGCCGTTGCCGACGCCGATCTCGGCGAGCGCCGCGTACAGCGCGATCTGACGCGGGGTGGAGGAGAGCAGGTCCTCGCCGCGCAGGACGTGGGTGATCTCCATCAGCGCGTCGTCGACCGGGTTGACCAGGGTGTACAGCGGCGCGCCGTTGGCCCGGACGATGCCGAAGTCCGGGACGTCCTTCGGGTCGAAGCTGACCGGACCGCGGACCAGGTCGTCGAAGGTCAGGGTGTGGTCCGGCATCCGGAACCGGACGATCGGCTGCCGGCCCTCCTGACGGTAGACCTCGACCTGGTCGGCGGTCAGCGCGCGGCAGTGCCCGTCGTACCCGCTGGGCTTGCCGGCGGCGCGGGCGGCCTCGCGGCGGGCGTCCAGCTCCTCGGTGGAGCAGTAGCACTCGTACGCGTGGCCGGCCTCCTTGAGGCGGCGGGCGACGTCCGCGTAGACGTCCATCCGCTGCGACTGCCGGTACGGCGCGTGCGGGCCGCCGATCTCGGGGCCCTCGTCCCAGTCGAAGCCGAGCCAGCGCATGGCGTCGAGCAGCTGGTTGTAGGAGTCCTCGGAGTCGCGGGCCGCGTCGGTGTCCTCGATCCGGAAGACCAGCGTGCCGCCGTGGTGGCGGGCGAAGGCCCAGTTGAAGAGGGCGGTACGGACCAGACCGACGTGCGGGTTGCCGGTCGGGGAGGGACAGAAGCGGACCCGGACGGTCGGGTCCAGCTCGGAGTTAGCCACGCTTACAGCCTCAATCACGGGAGATGACCTTGTTGGCGAGAGTGCCGATACCTTCGATGGTGACGGCGACCTCGTCGCCGACGCCGATGGGGCCGACACCCGCGGGGGTGCCGGTGAGGATGACGTCGCCCGGGAGCAGGGTCATCGCTTCGGAGATGTGCGCGATCAGCTCGGCGACCGGACGGACCATCAGGGAGGTCCGGCCCGCCTGGCGGAGTTCGCCGTTGACGGTGCAGGTGACCGCGAGGTCGGACGGGTCCAGGTCGGTCTCGATCCACGGGCCCAGCGGGCAGGCGGTGTCGAAGCCCTTGGCCCGGGCCCACTGGCCCTCGCGCTGCTGGACGTCGCGGGCGGTCACGTCGTTGGCGCAGGTGTAGCCGAGGATCACCTCGGGCACCCGGTCGATCGGGACCTCGCGGCACATCCGGCCGATCACCACGGCCAGCTCGGCCTCGTGCTGGACGTCCGAGGAGAACGGCGGGTACGCGATCGCCTCGGTCGGGCCGATCACCGAGGTGGAGGGCTTGAAGAAGGTCAGCGGCACGGCCGGGACCTCGTTGCCCAGCTCGGCGGCGTGCGCCGCGTAGTTGCGGCCGACCGCGACGATCTTGCTGGGGAGCATCGGGGCCAGCAGCCGTACGTCCTGGAAGCGGTAGCTCTCACCGGTGGGCTGGGGAGTCCCGAACGGGTGCCCGGCCAGTGCGTGCAGCACCAGCGAGTCGGGCTTCGAGGGATCGCCCTCGACCACACCGAAGGAGACGCTGCCGGCGGCAGGGCTTCCCTCCCGGACGGAGAACCTGGCAATGCGCACTGCCCAGCAACCTCTCGGTTCGTCGGCCGCCGGGGCGCCCGGACGCTGGCGGAGCCCGCGGATCGGGGCCCTGCTCGATCGTCCCCAGGCTATCGCGTGGGCCGTCGCCCACCCGTTCGCGCCGGGCGGGGCGGTTCCCGGCCGGCGCGGCCCGGGGACGACAGGAGCGCACAGACGACAGGGGCGCCGGCCGCGGTGCGGTCGGCGCCCCTGTCGGGAGTTGAGGGTCAGTCCAGCGGGATCCGCGGGGCCGGCGCGACCATCAGCTTGGTGCGGCGCGGGTTGGCCGTGCTGTCGGGCAGCTCGGTGGCGTACTCGCGGGGCTCCTGTGCGGCGACGAAGCCGGGCAGCTGACCGAAGTCCGCAACGGAGGCCAGGCTCGTCCGACGCGGGTTGGCCGTGGGGCGGAAGTTGAGCGTGGACTTCGAAGCCTTCGTCGGCTCGGGCATTGCGTCACACCTCGGGATCATGGGTCGGCCCGCTCGGTCGCGGCCGACCCGCGGGGGTCGGGGCTTTTGGGCGGGCCTCGGGATGGGCAGGCTGAATCACAGCGGCACATCACCGTGTGCCCGCCGGAGCAAGGTTAAGGATCTCCTTTCACAGCCGCCGTGACCAAAGCTACACATTACGGTGTGACCTTGCTCACTTTTGCCGGGAAAATTGCCGCGATCTCGGCCATATCCGGCGATCAGAAATCGCCGACATAGGGGATATCTCGGACATTTCGGGACCTCCGACCCTCCGGCGAATCCGCAGGCAACTTGGCATGCATCGGGCAAGTGTCCGAAAAGGGCCGTATTCCGGCACCCCTACCGCACAGTCCGTGAGGCGATGCGCGCACTGGGTAGCTCAGGACACCGACGGGTAACGCCCCTTGTTGGACTTCCCGTGCTGTGCTGGAATGCCACGGAAAAACTCGACACCGTCCTATCCCGCCAGTCGCGGGAGGGGCGCCCGGTCCAGAGGTTGCGACGCCAGTGCAGGGACGTTTCAAGAGGGGCAGCGGCGCCGCGGGTGACCCGGAGCAGCGCGAGCCCATGTCAGGCTCCCACCAGGCAGCACCGATGACCGGCGCTGCCGCCGACCGGCTGGTCTCCGGCGGCTCCGAGCCAGAACCCGGTGACACCGCCGGCGCGGACAGCGCCGAGCACGCCGACAAGCAGAGCCGCCGATCCAGGCTGCGCGGAAGTCTGAACCGCCGCCGGGCCACCGGCATCAGCCGGTTCGCCATGCGCAACTGGCGCATCCGGACGCGTCTGATCGCGCTGCTGCTGCTGCCCGTGATGGTCGCGCTGGTCCTCGGTGGCCTGCGGGTGCAGACCTCGCTGGAGAACTCCCGGCAGCTGGCGCAGATGAAGGACCTCGCGGACCTGGCCCGCAAGGCGACGGCCCTGGCCAACGCCCTGCAGACCGAGCGTGACGTCAGCGCCGGCCCGCTCACCGCCAAGCAGGGTGACGCGACCGACCCCGACGTCGTCGAGGCCCGCAAGACCAGCGACGCACTGAGCAAGGCGTTCAACGCCAGCGCCGACAAGTTCGACGAGCTCGACCTCGCCGGTGGCAAGACGCTGCTGCTCCAGGTCCGCAAGGACCTCAACCAGCTGACCGCGGCCCGGACGAGTGCCTACCGCAGCCCGGACAACATCCAGGCGACCATCACGAGCTACGACGTGATGATCAAGGACCTGATCGACATCATCCAGGACCTCGCGATCACCTCGAACAGCACCGAGCTGATCAAGATCACCCGTGCGCTGCGCCAGTTCTCGCTGGCCAAGGAGTCGACCTCCATGCAGCGCGCGCTGATCAGCGCGGCACTGGCCCGTCCCGGCCAGCCCGACCTGAGCACCTCGGACGAGACCTTCGGCATCCGCCTGCAGGGCGGCGAGGACAACGCGCTCGCCAACTTCACCGCCATCTACGGCGAGGGCGAGGCCCGCGCGAAGCGCGCGCAGATGAGCTACAACCAGCTGATCGCCGACTCCGACCGCTTCACCAAGGCGGTGCTCAACCCGAACGGCATCCAGCAGGCCGAGAGCCGGACCTACAAGGACTGGTACGACGCCGCCTCCGCCAAGATCACGGCGGAGAAGAACATCGAGACCTCCCTGGTCGAGGACCTCGACGGCAAGGCCCAGGCCCTGCAGTCCGACGCCGACACCGAGGCCCTGGTCAACGCGGCCCTGGTCGCGATCGTGCTCATCGTCGCCATCGCCGGCGCGGCCCTGATGGCCCGCTCGATGGTGCGCTCGCTGACCCGACTGCAGACCGCGGCCGAGGACGTCGCCGAGCGGCGACTGCCCGAGCTCGTCAAGACCCTCTCCGAGAGCGACCCGCAGGACGTCGACGTCACCGTCGAGCCGGTCGGCGTCGACTCCGCGGACGAGATCGGTCACGTGGCCCACGCGTTCGACATGGTGCACCGCGAGGCCGTCCGACTCGCCGCCGAGCAGGCCCTGCTCCGAGGCAACATCAACGCGATGTTCACCAACCTCTCGCGCCGCAGCCAGGGCCTCATCCAGCGCCAGCTGTCGCTGATCTCCGAGCTGGAGAGCCGCGAGGCCGACCCGGACCAGCTGGCCAGCCTCTTCAAGCTGGACCACCTCGCGACCCGTATGCGCCGGAACGGTGAAAACCTCCTCGTCCTCGCGGGTGAGGACCCGGGCCGCCGCTGGACCCGTCCCGTCCCCCTGGTCGACGTGCTCCGTGCCGCCGCCTCCGAGGTGGAGCAGTACGAGCGCATCGAGCTCGCCGCCGTCCCGTCGACCGAGGTCGCCGGCCGCGTCGTCAACGACCTCGTCCACCTGCTCGCCGAGCTGCTGGAGAACGCCACCTCGTTCTCCAGCCCGCAGACCCGCGTGCGGGTCACCGGCCACGCCCTGCCGGACGGCCGGGTGCTGGTCGAGATCCACGACACCGGCATCGGCCTGAGCCCGGACGACCTCGCGGACATCAACGAGCGTCTGGCCAGCCCGCCCGTGGTGGACGTCTCGGTCTCCCGCCGCATGGGTCTGTTCGTGGTCGGCCGCCTGTCCCTGCGACACGGCATCCGCATCCAGCTGCGTCCCAGCGACTCCGGTGGCACCACCGCGCTGGTCATGCTCCCGATCGACGTCACCAACTCCGCCGACCGCCGGGGCGGCCGTCCCGGCGGCCCGTCCGGCCCCGGTGGCAAGCCGCAGCGCGGCGCCGGTCCGACCCCGCGCCAGCAGGGTCGTGCCGGTGCGGCCGAGGCACTGGCCGGACGGCAGACCGCCGCCCTCGGCCAGGGCCCGGGCGCCCCGGGCGGCCGCCCGCAGCTCGGCGCGCCGCCGGCCGGCGGTCCGCAGGGCAACCAGCAGTCCGGTGGCGGGCTGTTCGGCGGCGGTCAGCCGTCGGGCGGCCCCGGCAACCGGGCCGGCGGTCTGCCGACCCGTGAGGTCGGCCAGGCGCTCCAGGGCAACCCGGCGCCGCAGGGCGGCCAGCCCGCCGACCTGCCGCCGCGCCGCGTGCCCGGCGCCTCCGGTGCCCCGGGTGCGCCCGGTGCCGGTGCGCCCGGCGGGATGCCCCGCCGGGGTCCGGCCCCGCGTCCGCAGGACGGCCAGGGCCAGCCCGGCCGTCGGCCCGCTCCCGAGCGCCCGCAGCCGCAGCAGCAGCCCCAGCAGCGGGCCGGGGCCGAGCGGCCGGAGAACGCGAGCCTGTTCGGCGAGCGTCCGCAGCACGGCCGGGCCGACCAGGCGCCGGACGGCGATCAGGCCGCGGGCCGCCCGCAGCGCGGGCCGCTCCCGGACGACGCCGCCCGCGGCGGGCTCGCCCCGCGCCGCCCGCAGGCCCCCCAGGCCCGCCCGGAGCAGCCGCAGCCGGCCGCCGAGAGCGACGCGGAGAGCACCGCCCAGTTCGCCCGTCCCCGCTTCGAGGCCAGCGACATCGACCCGCGCGACCCGCTGGGTCTCGGTCTGGTCGAGCCGGTGCTGCCCAGCGTCCCCGGCCCGGCCGGTCAGGCCCCGCAGGGCCAGGCGCCCCAGCAGGCGTTCCCGCAGCAGAACGGGCAGCCGAACGGCCAGCAGGCCGGTCAGCGCCCGCAGCCGATGGCGCTGCCGACCGGCCCCGGCGACGACGCCCAGTGGTTCCGTCCCGAGGACGCCGACGGCGCCGGCCGCCCCGGCGGCTACCAGCCGCAGCGCCCCGGCACCACCGCCCCCGGGATGGCCCAGCAGGGCCGCCCGCAGCAGCGTCAGGCCCCGCAGCAGCGCCAGGCCCCGCAGGGCGGTCCGCAGCAGGGCCAGGCTCCGCAGGGTCGGCCGCAGCCGGCCCCGCAGCAGCGCCAGGCCCCGCAGGGCGGTCCGGAGCAGGGTGCCCAGCGCCCCGCCCAGGGCCGGCCGCAGGCTCCCGCCCAGGGCGAGGCCCCGTGGCGGCCGTCCGCGAACGACGAGCGGTGGCGGCGGGCCGAGCAGCTGCGTGAGCCCTCCACCGGTGGGCTGACCACCTCGGGCCTCCCGCGCCGCACCCCGCAGGCCAACCTGGTGTCGGGCACGGCGGAGGCCTCGCCGCTGACCGGTCCCCAGGTGTCCCGGAGCCCCGACGAGGTGCGCGGCCGGCTGACCAACCTGCGCCGCGGCATCCAGCAGGGGCGCCAGGCGGGTACGACCGGCGCCAACCCCGGGGCCGACCAGGCCCAGCAGGGGTTCGACGGTTTCGGCGGCGCCGCACGCGGCAACCGTCCCGGTCATGACGGGCAGCGCAACGCCGATGGCACCTACGGCTTCGGCCCCGAGCACCAGGAGCGTTGAGTTGAGTCAGATGAGCCAGGCCGCACAGAACCTGAACTGGCTGATCACCAATTTCGTGGACAACACCCCCGGGGTGTCGC